>NZ_CP117883.1:5409274-5713912 GCF_028736215.1 Mucilaginibacter sp. KACC 22773 | reverse complement strand
ATTAATGACCTTACCGATACCCAAACCCTTGCCCACTTATTTAAATATGATTCGGTTCATCGCGGTTATAAAGGCAAGGTAAGTTTTGATGCCGGTAATCTTTATATTGATGGTAAAGCAATAAAGGTTTTGGCCGAAAGCAATCCTTTGGCATTGCCATGGCAAAACTTGGATATAGACCTCGTGATCGAATCGACCGGTAAATTTACGTCAAGGGAAGGTGCGCAATTGCATTTAGCCGCCGGTGCAAAGCAAGTAATCATCTCGGCACCGGCAACAGATAAAAGTGTGCCAACAGTGGTGCTGGCTGTTAATGACGGGCAGGTTGACTTATCATCGCCCATATTGTCAAATGCCTCGTGCACCACCAACAATGTAGCAGTAATGGTAAAAATTCTTGATGAAAACTGGGGTATTATTGATGGTTATATTACTACAGTACATTCGATGACCGGCGATCAGAATTTACATGATGCGCCGCATAAAGATTTGAGGCGGGCCCGTGCGGCATCGGCCTCCATTATTCCAACTACTACAGGTGCTGCCAAAGCTATAACTGCCATATTTCCGCATTTAACCGGTCGTTTAGGGGGCGCGGGTATCAGGGTGCCGGTGCTCAATGGTTCGTTAACCGATTTTACCTGCAGTTTAAAAAAGCAGCCAACTATAAGCGAAATTAACCTGGCATTTAAACAGGCGGCTTACGGGGATATGAAAAACGTACTGGAATATACAGAAGATCCAATAGTATCCACTGATATTTTAGATAACCCGCACAGCTGTATTTTTGATGCCCAGCTTACATCAATAGTTGGCGGGCTGGTAAAGGTTGTTGGCTGGTACGATAATGAAATGGGTTACAGCAGCCGCCTTGCCGACCTGGTTGAAAAAATAGCCCATTTTAAAAAATAACATCTAAAGTGCCTTGATATGCCACCTGCGGTTGTGTTTTATTAGCTTAACGCTTTACAAAACACAGGTTTGCACTTTTAATATTAGTTTTAAGCATGATAAAATTTATTGAGGTTGAAGCGTTACTACCCATTAGGAACGAAGTATTGCGCGAGGGGCGGCTTACCCCTGATGAATGCCGTTTCCCGACAGATGTAATAGCAGGGGCTTTTCATTTAGGGTACTACAAAAATGATGAATTGGCTTGCATCGCATCTTTTCACCCACAAAACTATGGCGAATTTAGGGGCACTGGCTACCAGTTACGCGGAATGGCTACTATCCCCCAATATAGAGGGCAGGGGCTGGGCAACCGGCTGGTGAATTTTGCGCTTACCTATCTGCGCGGCCAAAAGGTAAATTATGTTTGGTGCAATGCCCGCAAAAAAGCTGTTCCATTTTATCTCAACGCTGGTTTTGAGGTTGTTTCGGCCGAGTTTGAAGTACCGGGAATAGGGCCGCATTTTGTGATGTATGTTAAGTTAATATGAAATATTGGGCAAATTAGAACAGCTTTTTACTTTTTTAGTTAAGAATTAAGAATAAAATGCTGAATTTGCGCGCCTTACCATTAAACGACCCATATTTTATATGAAAACCGTAGATCAAATTAGTTTTGCAGGCAAAAAAGCCCTTATCAGGGTTGATTTTAACGTGCCTTTGGATAAAGATTACACCATTACCGACGATAACCGGATGACGGCTGCGTTGCCTACTATAAAAAAGATTTTGAAAGATGGCGGCAGGGTTATCCTGATGTCGCACCTGGGCAGGCCAAAAGATGGCCCTAATGAAAAAGATTCTTTGATACACGTAGTTACTCATCTTTCAGATTTGTTGGGCCAGCAAGTGCAGTTTGCTAACGACTGCATTGGCGAAGAAGCGGTTGAAAAGTCAAAAAACTTAGGTAACGGCGAGGTGCTTTTATTGGAAAATCTTCGTTTTTATAAAGAAGAAGAAAAAGGCGACGTTGCTTTTGCCGAAAAGCTTTCAAAATTAGGCGATATATATGTGAACGATGCTTTTGGTACCGCTCACCGCGCGCATGCCTCAACATCAATCATCGCGCAGTTTTTTCCTGATGCCAAATATTTCGGTTATCTGATGGCCGGCGAATTGGCTAACGCCGAAAAAATACTGAACGGCGCTACCAAACCTTTTACGGCTATCATGGGCGGATCTAAGGTTTCTGATAAGATTCAATTGATAGAAAAATTGTTGGATAAAGTAGATAACCTGATTATTGGCGGCGGTATGGCTTATACTTTTGCCAAGGCAGATGGCGGCAATATTGGTACATCATTGGTAGAAGCTGATAAACTTGACCTTGCAATAAGTCTGAGGCAAAAAGCTAAAGATAAAGGTGTAAACCTTTACTTACCGGTAGATAACGTTATTGCCGATGCTTTTTCAAACGAAGCTAAAACAGGGGTGGCCAAAACCGGCGAAATTCCGGATAACTGGATGGGATTGGATATAGGCCCCGAAACCGTAAAAATATTTAGCAAGGTAGTTGAAGAATCAAAAACCATTTTATGGAACGGCCCGATGGGGGTTTTTGAAATGGAAACATTTTTGGTAGGTACCAAGGCTATTGCCGAAGCCGTAGTTAAAGCAACCGAAAATGGCGCATTTTCCTTAATAGGAGGTGGCGATTCTGCAGCGGCAGTTGCTAAATTTAACCTTACCGACGAGGTGAGCTACGTATCTACAGGTGGTGGCGCACTGCTTGAATATATGGAAGGTAAAGAACTGCCCGGCGTAAAAGCAATTAACGAATAACTTGATATATGTAAGCTTTTTCGTGCCGGTTTTAAACGCTGGTACGAAAAGCCTTACTTCTCCCAATTAATTGGCAGTACATTTCAACCAATCCCCCCGGGAAATAAGCGTAATAGCACGGCCACTCTGCATAACTTATTTGCACATCAGTATTCTGTAATAATTCTTACAACCTGCACGCAACCTTGTGATTGGTTAAGTGGTTTTTAACTACATTTGCACCATGATTGAATTGCCGGTAGTTCCTGCAGCGAGCCAGATCCAACGTAAGCCAGATTGGCTTAGGGTGAAGCTCCCCATCGGAAAAGAATACGCTCACGTGCGCGGCCTTGTTGACGAGCACAAACTACATACTATTTGCGAAAGTGGTAACTGCCCTAACATGGGCGAGTGCTGGGGTGCCGGTACGGCCACCTTTATGATACTTGGCAATATTTGTACCCGCTCATGTTCATTTTGTGCCGTAGCAACCGGCAGGCCGCTGGCTGTTGATGTTGATGAGCCAAACCGCGTAGCTACTTCGGTTAAATTAATGCAGGTAAAACATTGCGTTATAACCTCTGTAGATAGGGACGACCTTAAAGATGGTGGCTCCATCATCTGGGCCGAAACTATCAATGCCATCCGCCGCGAAAGCCCTGAAACTACTTTGGAAACCTTACTGCCCGATTTTCGTGGTAACTGGGATAACCTTGCCCGCGTACTGGAAACCCGCCCCGAGGTAGTATCCCACAACCTGGAAACTGTAAGGCGCCTGACTAAGGAAGTGCGTATCCAGGCTAAATACGACCGTAGTTTGGAAGCATTGAAACATGTATCAGCCGCCGGTTTGCGTACCAAATCGGGCATAATGCTTGGCCTGGGCGAAACTGAGGACGATTTGCTGGAGGCGATGGATGATTTGTTGATGGCAGGTGTGCACATATTAACCCTGGGGCAGTACCTGCAGCCAACCCGTAACCACCACCCTGTTTTGGATTGGATTCACCCGGATCAGTTTGCCCGGTTAAAACAAATTGGCCTGGAAAAAGGTTTTAAATATGTAGAAAGCGGCCCGCTGGTAAGATCATCTTACCATGCCGAAAAACACTTATTTGAATTATAACAATTCCTTTATATATTCACCTCGTTGAGTAAGAAACATAAAATATCGCTTTCGGAAGATGAGTTGGTGCTTGCATTGAGGAAGCATGAAAAAATTGCTGTCGAGGCGCTTTATGACATGTACTCATCGTCGTTATATGGTGTAATATCCCGCATTGTTGTTGATACCGCCGTAGCTGAAGATATTTTGCAGGAAACTTTCGTAAAAATCTGGCATTCCTTTTCCAGTTACAGCGCCGAAAAAGGCCGTTTATTTACCTGGATGGTTAACATTGCCCGTAACCTGGCAATTGACAAAATCAGATCAAAAGATTTTAAAAACCAAAACAAAAACCAGGAGATTGAAAATAACGTAACTTTTATTGACGAACAAAGGAGCACTGCTTACAAGCCTGAGTTAATGGGGGTTAAAGATTTAGTTCAGACTTTGAAGCCTGAACAGAAATCAATTATCGACTTGGTTTATTTTAAAGGGTACACACACGTGGAGGCAGCCGAAGAGCTGGGTATTCCACTGGGTACTATTAAAACAAGGCTGAGAATGGGTATACAGGAACTCAGAAAACATTTTAATTGAAAGTGGAAGATTTAAAAGCATATATAGAGACAGGGATACTGGAACTTTACGTTTTGGGGGATGTAACCCCCGACGAGAAGCGCCAGGTGGAAGAGATGGCTTCAAAACATCCGGAGATAAAAGCCGAGCTGGATGAAATTGAGCGCTCGATGGAATTATATGCAAAGGAAAACGCTGTTGAACCATCAGAAAATTTACGCAGCCGGGTTTTAGGCAGCCTGCTCACCAACTTAGGCGATGACAGGAATTTCAGTAAAGCACATCCGCAAAAGGACAATGAGACCGATGATGAGGATGAAGATAATGAAGATAATATTGTAACCCTGCCTGTTCAAAAAAAGGAAAGTGGTTTTTACAAATATGCTTTCGCGGCCAGCCTGGCGCTGTTGGTAGCAAGTACCATTGCATTGGTAAATGTTTACAGCAAGCTGCAGGCCTCAAATGAGCAACTGGTTGCACTACAGGCCGACAAACAGCATTTTGCCAACCAGGTTAAGCTAATGGATGGAGAATTGACGGTTTACCGCGATACCACCTACAAACTGCTAAGATTAAAGGGCACAGCCAAAACGCCGGAGTCGGTATTAACTGTTGCGTTTAGCCCGGTACATAAAAAAGTTGTTATCGACCTGGCCAATATGAAAATGCCAGTGAATGATAAAGCACATCAATACCAGCTTTGGGCCCTGGTAGGCGGCAAGCCGGTTGACCTGGGCGTTTTTGATTCGGGTGCTGATACCCTAACCAATATTAAAGAGATGAAGTCGCTGGCCTCGGCAGATGCATTTGCGGTAACACTTGAACCGCGTGGCGGCAGTGTTAACCCAACTATGGACCAGATGATGGTTATTGGCAAATTTTAAAAAAACACGCAGTCCTTCCCTAATAATTATAATTTAAAGCAGCTAACACGGGATGTTGCTGGCTTTTTATATCCAATAATTGTCATTTTGAGGTAATTTGAGGCGTATTTGTTAAGCTAATACCCGGTTTGCAAAATATTTAATACTTATTTAACAATAAGCCAAACCATTTATTCGTTTTTTTGTAACTATTAGGATGTCACCGACGTCTTATAACCAGTTAGATTAAACAGAGCCTGTGAAGTAACGAAAATGAAAGTGATAGATCTAACTCATAAACATGAGTATTTAGTTCTTTATAAGATCAGTTAATAGTTAATAAAAAAGGATGTATGATACTTGCATCCTTTTTTTATGCCATCAACTTTGCCATGGTAACCGGCAATTGAGAAATGATTTTGCCTGGCAACACTACATTAAGCCGGCTTGGTAAAGCAAGTTCGTCCCCGGCTTTTCCATGTATATAAATTCCTGCCAAACAGGCTTCTAAAGGTGTATATTTTTGAGCCAGCATAGCTGTAATTACCCCGGTAAGTACGTCGCCCATGCCTCCTGATGCCATAGCAGCGTTGCCTGTGGGGTTAAAATAACATTTGCCCCCGGGTGTTATAGTTATAGTATAGTTGTTCTTTAATACAATATAAATATTTAGCTGCCGGGCTTCTTCCAGTCCGGTTTCAAGCCTTTTCCACCAACTTGTATGCGGGCCGAACAGGCGGTCAAACTCCTTCATGTGGGGCGTTAAAATGCTGCCTGCGGGCAATTTTTTTAGCAATTCTTTATCCTGGGCTAATAAATTAAGGGCGTCGGCATCAATAACTAATGGTTTTTTATAGTTTTTTATGAGGGCCGCTAACAGTTTTGCAGCATCATCGTGCTTGCCCAAACCAGGCCCAATGGCTGCAGCGTTAAATTTCTCCCATTCAATCTCCGGCAATTCATTTTCATTGCGTACAATCACCATAATTTCGGGCAGGTAGCTATTTAAAGCAGTCAGACCGCTTGCGGGTACACAGGCCGTTGTTAAACCAGCGCCCGCATGTGCCGCGGCCGATGCGCTAAGCAAGGCCGCTCCCATGGTTTTTTCCTGCCCGGCTATAATCAGCGCGTGCCCGTAAGTGCCTTTGTTACTAAAAGGGCGGCGGGGTTTTAGTATTTTGCGAATGTCTTTCTCTTCAATAAACTGGTATGCGGAGTTTAGCGATTGCACAAAACTTTCATTAATGCCAATATTTACGGCTTCCCAGCAATTGATGTAAGGAGCCGATTCGGGCAGCAGGAAACTGATTTTAGGCTGTTGAAAAGTAATCACCAGGTCGGCTTTTATAGCTACTGCGTTCGGTAATATTTCGCGTTCCGAAAAAAAGCCGGTTGGCACATCTACCGCAACTATTGTTCTGTCAAGGTTATTGATGTAATTTACCAGGCGTCCATAGTCGCCGCTAAGCGGTTTGTTTAGCCCGGTGCCAAGCAAAGCATCAATTAATATAATGCCGTCGTCTGGTGGCAGCTCTGCGCTTTTGTTTATGTTAATGATAGTAACACCGGTTTGCTTTAACCTTTGCAGGTTAGCCTTAAAATCGTCGGTCTGCCGTTCGCTGAAGTAAGCTATTTTAACGCTTAGTCTTTTATATTGATGATCTTTAAGCAGTCGGGCTATGGCCAGTCCGTCGCCGCCGTTATTACCGGTGCCGCAATAAAAGGATATACCTACATTTTTATCCGGAAAATGGTTGATAAACCATCCTACAAACGCTTTCGAAGCCCGTTCCATCAAATCTATAGAAGCTATCGGCTCATTGGCGATGGTAAAAGCATCGGCCTGGCGTATTTGTTCGGAGAGGAGTAAAGGCAGCATATAACTTAAAGTTAGGAATTATATGTTTTGTTTGGGATTGAAATGATAATTGAAAATTATGTGCCTAAAAAATTGCTCATTGGATACCGGCGGTTACACTTTTAAATAGAGCTGATTTGGTGAAGCCGCTACATCAAACCCAGGGCCCCAACATTTCTTTGCGGTAACACATATAAAATTACCATTATTTGCGTTTAGTGTAACTTTAGCCGTTTAACTTCGTCCTATCAATACATCACCCAATAACAAATTGGGGCATCCTATGAGTAAAACATGCCCATTTTGACCCTCACTAAGCCCTATACCGATCAGCAGCTCCTGGATTTGATCAGGACGGATGACCGCGGTGCATTTACCGAACTGTACAACCGTTACTGGGATAAAACCTATGCCGTTGCCCTGCACCGCCTTGACGACGAACACGAGGCCGAGGAAGTGGTACAGGAAGTATTTTTAAGCATCTGGCAGCGCCGCGCGACGCTACAACTAACCCATACGGTGGCTACCTATCTTTCTGTTGCTGTAAAATATAAAGTAATTAACCACCTGGCCAAACAACACCGCCGGCAATTGCAGCATGATGAACTTACCATCACATCGCCGGTGGTTGCCGACAGCACTGCCGACTGGCTGCATGAAAAAGAATTGCGGCAACTGTTAGAGAAAACCGTCAGCCAGCTCCCCGAAAAATGTCGTATTGTTTTCCTGCTCAGCCGCGACGAAAATAAAACCTATGCCGAAATTGCCGCCGAACTGAACATATCGCAAAAAACAGTAGAAGCACACATGAGCAAAGCCCTGCGCGAATTAAGGGAAACGCTGGGCGTATCGGCACCCGTATTGGCTTTCATATTGCTTAATGCAGACCGGTTTTTGTAGAGTAAATTAGTACCTTAGATAAACCACTAATACATTCGGGACATGAGGAAGTCATCTGTAGATATCAGTAACAAAGAATTTGAACAAAGAGCCGAAATCAACCCGACTAAACCTTCTTTAAGTAAAATTGAACTGCGTGTTTACAACAGCCTGAAAGCGTCGTTTGAACAAATCAAATTACACCAGAAAGGTAAAATTAAGCTGCAAAATGCAAAAGAAGCCTTGGTAGAAGTAGAAGCATCGATTAAAGCCAATGACCTTTGATGTTGTTTTAACGCCATTAGGTATCTTTCCGCATTAGGTCCCCCAATGTTATTGAGTTAAGGATTTAAGTTCGATTTAATATCGAACAGCGAATGTCCAATTTCGAATAATGAAGGAAAAACTTCGGTGTTGGACATTCGAAATTCAATGTTCGATATTGTTTTTTCTTTTTCCTTAACTTAATGACGTTGCCCTCCCTCAAAATAAATTTCATTTCTCACTAAGGGTATCCGGCCCCGCCGTTGACTATATGTACAAAAGATAGATATATTTTACGATGGAAAACAACGCCTACGATATTAAAGAGCTTGCCCATAAACTTGAAAACGGAACCATTACTCCCGAAGAAATGGCCTGGTTTGAGCAATGGTACCAGCGGTTTAATGATGAAGAAGTACTGCTCACGGGCAGCAGGCACTCCGGCACCAATGAACTTAAGGATAGTATTTTTAATCGTATTGCATCGCAAATGGAAGCGCCTGCGCAACCAAAACGTAAGGTAATTTCCTTATGGCGTAACGTAGCTGCAGCAGCGGCTATAGTGTTATTGGTTGCCTTTGCGGCCTTTTACAAAAACGCTATCCTGGATATTGTCGATCCGGTAAAACAGGTGGATTTAACGAGCAAAGCAGGCGAGCACAGGCAAATCAGTTTGCCCGATGGTACCCTGGTGTGGCTAAGCCCGTCGACCCGCATCAGCTACCCGGATAATTTCAGGGGTGCGCAGCGTTTAGTAAAACTGGATGGCGAAGCATTTTTTGATGTAAAGCACGATGCCAATCATCCGTTTATCATTCAATCTGGTGCCATCAAAACCGTGGTGCTGGGTACCAGCTTTAACGTAACGGCTTATAAGGATGCAAAAACGGCCGAAGTTACGGTGGTAAGCGGCAAGGTGGGCGTGCTCACATCGGCAAGCGGCAAAAACCAACGGCAAATCATGACAGCCAGGCAAAGGGCGGTATTCAACAAAACAGATGGCTTGCTGGTGAAAGAAAACTATCCCGATGCCGCAAAATTCCTTGGCCAGCGTAATGGTAATTACGATTTTGAAGGCGCATCAATGCAAACCGTTGCTGATGAACTTGGCAGGCAGTATGGCGTGCAGATAAATGTTGACCCACGCATAGCCAATAGTTTATACTACGGGCACTTAAACACTACACGCCTCATCGGCACCGAGCTTGATTTGCTTTGTACCGTAATGGACAACACCCGCTGGCAAAAAGTGGGCAACCAATATTACATCCGGGAAATTATAGCTAAACATTAACCTTTTGATCCGGCTGATTACCGGGCATGAAAATCAACTCAAACCAGGGAAGTTTTTAACAGACTTACCCACATTTAAAAAACCTACACAAAATGAATAAAACCAAACCCACATGGTTATCCATGTTGATTTGCGCTGTACTGCAAATACCTATCCTGTTCCGAACGTCGTTCTGCGCCATCGTTTTACTTGTATCAAGCCAACAGGTTTATGCACAAGGGCCGTTGGATAAAACCTTAACCATCAGCATAAATAATGAACCTGTTAAACAGGCTTTAGATAAAATAACCGCTGCCTGCGGCGTTAGGTTTACCTATAACCAAACCGTTGCCCAAAGCCCCGCAAAAATCAGCATCCATGCCAAAAAACAGCCTTTGGGCGATGTATTAAAGCAAGCTTTTGCATCGGCCCCCTTCAGCTTTTCGGTGCTGGACCAGGACGTTATGATTAAATATGATGCGGCTAAAATAAAAAAGTTGCCGGCCGCCGTGGCAGGCGGCAAATTCATCCTAAGCGGTACCGTTAAATCAAAACAAAGCGGCGAAACCATTATTGGCGCCACCATCAGGGTTCCCGATGCCAGCCAGGGCACCTCGAGCAACGAGTACGGCTTTTACTCCATTACCCTGCCGGCCGGTAGCCATCAGCTGGCTATCAGCGCTGTTGGCCAAAAAAGCACTTTCGTGCAGGTGAACCTGACAGCCAACCAGCAGCTTAACATCAGCATGGATAATAACGAACAGGCGTTGCAGGAGGTTACCATCAGCGCCAAGGCACCCGGCACCCGCGATTTGGCCAGCCCGCAAATGGGGGTTGAACATTTAAGCGTACAGGAAACCAAAAATATCCCTGTGTTGCTGGGCGAACGCGATATCATTAAAACCATACAGCTGTTGCCTGGCATCAAATCGGCCGGCGAAGGCAGCGGCGGCTTTTATGTGCGTGGCGGCGCATCTGATCAAAACCTGATACTGCTGGATGAAGCGCCTGTTTACAACGCATCGCACCTGCTGGGTTTCTTCTCAACCTTTAACTCCGATGCCATCAAAAACATCAGCATTTATAAGGGCGATATGCCGGCCCAATACGGCGGCAGGCTATCATCCGTGCTGGATATTAAAATGAACGAGGGTAACAACCAAAAGTTTGGCGTAAGCGGCGGTGTTGGGCTGATAGCCGCCAGGATTAACGTGGAAGGCCCCATCCAAAAAAATAAATCATCGTTCCTTATCTCGGCCCGCCGTACTTATGCGGATGCTTTCCTGGCTTTCTCTAAAGATTCTATCGCCAAAAAAAGTCAGCTGTATTTTTATGATATCAACGCCAAGGCCAATTATATTTTGGGCGATAGGGACAGGATTTTCTTATCCGGGTACTTTGGTAAAGATGTATTGAAGGCCAGCGATATAGCAGGTATTAACTGGGGCAACACCACCGGCACCCTCCGTTGGAACCACATTTTTAACAGCCAGCTATTTTCAAACACCTCGGTTATTTACAGCGACTATGATTACAAGATCAATATTAAGGAGGATGTAAACCAGTTCCAGATTTTCTCGCAGATAAAAGACCTTAACCTGAAGGAAGACCTGCAATACTATGCCGGCGATAAAAATACCATCAGCTTTGGTTTTAATGCCATTTACCATACCATTAAGCCCGGCGAAATTTCATCCACCGGCAACTCGGGTATAATATCGCAGAGCCTGCAAAACAGGTACGCGCTTGAAAATTCGCTGTATGCTACCAATACCTGGAAAGCATCTGATCGTTTTAGTCTTACTTATGGCGTACGCCTGTCGGCCTTTACCATCCTGGGACAGGGCGATTATTATACCTTTGATGCCGATGGCAATATCACGGGCACAAAACACTACTCCACAGGGCAGGCGGTTAAAACCTATGTTAACCCCGAGCCACGCATCGCTGCAGCCTATTCGCTCAATGATTATAGTTCGGTAAAGGCTTCGTATGCACGTAACGCGCAAAATTTGCACCTTATCTCCAACTCCAACTCTGGTTCGCCAACAGATAAATGGGTGGCCAGCACCAACGTTATTAAACCCGAACTGGCCGACCAGTTTTCGGTAGGCTATTACCGCGATTTCGGCGACCATAAATATGAGTTCACCTTTGAAACTTATTATAAAAAAATGCAAAACCAGGTTGATTACCGTAACGGCGCCAATATTTTTACCAACCAGCCTATTGAAACCCAGCTGCTTTACGGCAAAGGCCGTGCTTATGGCGCCGAGGTGCTGCTTAAAAAGAAAACCGGCCGCTTAACCGGCTGGGTAAGCTATACCCTGGCCAAAACCGAACGGCAGATAGATGGCATTAACAACAACCAATGGTACAATGCCCGGCAAGACCGTACGCACGACCTGGCCATTGTAGCCATGTATAAAGCCACCGAAAAGTGGACCCTATCGGCCAATTTCATATACTACACCGGTGATGCGGTAACTTTCCCCAACGGCAAGTACCAGGTAGATGGGGCCAATTACTATTACTACACCAGCCGTAATGCCGACAGGATGCCTGCCTATAACAGGCTTGACCTTGGCGCCACCCGCCAGCTAAAAAAGAGCAGCAAATTTGAATCGGATTTAACTTTTAGCCTGTACAATGCACTGGGCAACCACAACGCTTACCGCATTTATTTCCGCAATAATAAAGACGATGCCAGCCGCACCGAAGCTGTGAGGACCACCCTGTTCACCTTTGTGCCTTCCATCACCTATAACTTTAAATTTTAATTGTATGCACAGTACCATAAAATATATGATACCCGCCCTGTTTGCCATAGCGTTATGCTCGTGCGAAAAGGCCATTAACCTGACACTGAAAGATACCACGCCCCAATATGTTGTTGAAGGTGTACTTACCAACGAAACCGGCGGATGCAAGGTAACGCTAAGCCAAACCAAAAACTTTACCGATAATAACGATATAGTAGGTATTGATGGCGCACAGGTAACCATAACCGACGATAATACCGTTTATCCGCTTACCGCATCGGGTGGCGGCATTTATAAAAACAGCACCCTGAAAGGGGCCTATGGCCATATTTACAAACTGAATGTGCTTGTTGCCGGCAAAACATTCGCATCAACCTGCGCCATGCCCGCATTGGTACCACTGGATAGTATTTACCTGGTAAAAAGCGATTTTGGTAACAATAAGGATGGCTCCATACGTAAATATGTAACCGTGAAATACCATGATCCTGTGGCTAACAAAAACTACTACCGTTTTGTGCAATATGTAAACAATCGCAAAGAAGAATCGGTACTGCTGGATAACGATGAATTTACCAACGGCCAGGAAGTAAACACCCGCCTTAATTTCGACAACAATAATGACGACCCGGCCCGCGACATCCGCCCGGGTAACCAGGTTACCATCGAGATGCAAAGCATCGACCCGGCCGTGTATAAATACTTTTTCAGCCTTACAGCCGGCGCCACCGGCGATGGCAATAACGCCGCCCCGGCCAACCCGCTTAGCAACGTTACCGGCGGCGCGTTAGGCTATTTCAGCGTGCACCCAATTTCAAGGAAAACCCTAACCGCGCCGTAATGGGGGCGCGGGGTGGTGGCGGGATCAAAAATATTGATGTTTAGCACTGCCAAAACACCCCGACAAACCATCCACAACATTTTTTTGACTTTTGAATTTTTACTTTTGACTTAACAGAGCGTTCCCGCCGCTGATAGAAGCGGCGGTCAGGCTTTCTGTTCATACTACACAGGCCTTAACCACCTGGCCGGTATCCACGCCAATCCTTAACGCGAACTGCGGGTGTACAAAGACACCCGGATGAAATTAAACATCCGGGTGTTGTATATTTATTACTTAGCAAGATTCTTGCCGTAGCCGGATGAAATCCTGTAGTTACAAACTAAAAGCATAGCCGCTCGATGGCAGAGAAATTGAACAGCACGGAAAAGGCTTACGGTCACAGGGGGCATTTTTACGAAGTCACTTTCTTTATTTGGCTAAACGAATAATTTAATATGTCAGGTTGTATAGCTTTTTTATTTCATTCAATGTAAGAGCCCTTTTATAGATTCGAATTTCGTCTAAAGCTCCCTGTACATAATAGCCGTTAGTTGGTACTTCTGGATTGTCCTTGCCGATATACAAGTCAGTTGTTATGTTGGCATTAGGAGAAGGCAGGCCGTAAGTGACATTGTCTAACACACCATCCACATATATGCTTATTTGTTGTTTTGTTAAATTATACACGGTAGTAACCATGTGCCATTGGTTTAAACCAATAATGGCTGTACCCCTGGCAAATGCGCTTCCGCCGCCCGGGCCATATGTAACGATGCCTTGAGTGGCTATTGAATAGCCCGTTATGCCCCAGGCCCATCCATTGTCAACTCCGGAAATACGTTTAGATAATAAATTGACACCATAAGAAGCATTATAAACATCTAATTTGACCCAGCTATTTAAGGTAATATCGGTATTGTTCAATCTAAGCGACTGATTATCTTTTACCTTGATGTAACTTGTTGTGCCATTAAAATAATAAGCGCTATTTGCTGTTCCAAACCGGTTTGGGACCGAACTAATATTGTAAACCATCCCATGGTTGGCATTGCCGGATGAGTCAACACCACTGTTATTAAAAGCAAAGTATGCAAGCAAGCCCACTTTTAAGCTATCTATAATGGTTTTTGGAACTACATTCACAAGGCATGTTACAGATATGGTTTGTTTATCATTGGTAGCTTTAACAATGGCAATTCCCGCTTTTATCGCAACAATTTTGCCCTTGTTAGTCACCGTTAAAACAGTAGTATCCGACGACGATAAACGAAGCAGCGATTGATCATAATCTGTAGGTGTAACCGCTAAATTAAGTTGATAAGTTTGTCCTGCAACAAGAGTCAGGGTATCCCGGCCGAGGCTTATAGTTTTTAATTCAACCGGCACGGGATCGTGTTTTTTCGAACACGCATTAAACAGTGCAATAGCAATTAACGCAATTAAAAGTGGGAAGTATTTTTTCACGATAAGGTTTGGTAAATAATAAATTAACAACTTTATTTCTATCCAAATATCAGAATAATTTGTCGCAAAACACATAATTCAAAAACAAAAAGGTTGCCCACGCTGCAGCAAGCCTCCTGGCTTGTGCGCCCACATGCCAGGTACATGCCATGCCTTTAGGACAATCGACAATATAGGTTGTTAACCTTAGCGCTTTTGTATTATTCTTTTGCCCTGTTTAAAACGCCACCCCCCGGATGAAACTTACATCCGGGAGTTGCATATTTATTACTTAGCAAGGCGTTTAACCTCTCAACGGGCGCACAAGCCTGGAGACGGCAGCGAAAAATGCTTGCGGGAGCTGGTGGCTGTTATCTGTCTTTTGTTTTTAATACCAGGGTGGTTACCAGTGAATCTAATTGCATTGTAGCCAGGTCAAGGGTGATGCCTGTCGCGTCCTGTTGAAATTTAACTTGTTCACCATGCAGAACCGTACACGCTGTAATAATCTGCCTGGTTGGTGGTAATTTAATAACAGCAGTTCCCTCCGGAATTTTCAGCAGGTGGATATATATTTTATTACCTCTGTACGTAGCTCCATAAAAATCATCAACGGGTTGAAACGGCCCCGGACGCGTTTGATATATACCTTCGCCATTTTTGGCTAACCACTGCCCCACTTCTTTCAGACGCTCCACATGAGTACGAGGAATGACACCATCCGGGTCTGGTCCAACATTTAATAACATATTTCCCCCGCGGTCAACCGTATTAACAAGCATATCTATAATCTGTTTCAAGGGCATCAGTTGCTGAGCTCTATTATACCCCCAGCTTGTTGAATTGAGGTTGAGGCATTTTTCCCATGGAAAAGGAATAATCGGCCCTTTAACATCCGCGCCGCCTTCGTCGGTCTGGAAATCTCCAACCATTCCCGATCTTGGGTTAATAACCACATCCGGGTTATAGCTACGTACCATTGCATTAAGTTTTAAGGGTTCCCAAAACCAGGCTGCATCCGCATCGCTACCCTTATGTGCCAACCAGCCGCCATCGTACCACAAAATATCTATTTTGCCATAATTTTTCATTAACTCTTCTACCTGCCCATAGGTTTGTTTCTTAAGCAGCGCGGCATTGTCAGGAAGTCCCTTAGGGTCGAAATAACCAGGAAAGCGCCAATCCAGCGGCGAGTAATAGATCCCTACATGGAGGCCCGCCTTACGGCATGCATCGGTGTACTCTTTTACAAAATCGCGGTGAGCGGCAGTTTCCCAACTATCAAAATGCCGGTAACTCGACGGGCTGTTCCAAAGCGCAAAACCATCATGGTGCCTGGAAACCATTACCATATATTTCATTCCGGCTTCTTTGGCTACCCTTGCCCATTCCGCAGCGCTGAAGTGTTTCGGATCAAACTGACCGGCAAGTCTGGCATATTCCTCAGCCGGTATTTTTTGATTAAACATGGTCCATTCGCCTGTGGCCGGAATTGCATATAAGCCCCAATGTATGAACATTCCAAATTTCTGATCTTCCCACCATTGCATCTTTTCGGGCGGAAGATTGGAACCCGGACCGGATACGCCTTGCCCTGCACCCTTTAATGCAGTGTAGATCGTTCCTTTCTCCATTGATTTTTTTTCTGCGTCGCCCATCTGCTGGCTCTTTACGGCAAAAGAATGGCTCAATAGTATTAACAACAGGCCGGTCACCTTAATCGTTATTTTTCGTTTGTATATCATTTTGGTTTCAAAATTTGAACTATTTAAATAATTGGCCAACGCTGCCATCTTTTTCGCCTATTTATAGTTGAACTGGTTGACTTAGCGTTAAAAATTGTCATATAAACTCCGATGAAAAATTTAGGCGCATGGCGTGGTTGTGAAAACACTGAGCTGGCTGGTATCCATAAAAACCTTGCACAATTAATACAGGCTTCGTTTCAATACCGGTCGCGGCTGTTTTTAAAGTGTGGTCTATTTATCGGTTGGCTTATAAAGGCTTTTGCAAATAACTCATATGTTGGTCAGCCGGGCTATTTGATTAAAACAAAACTATATAAAGTCTCCCATGCTGAATTATTCCAAACAGACTTTATTTTATACAAAACCGACTTTCAAGCTACTGCACATTTTCCCTTGAGAGAATATAGCATGTCTGTTTTATTTCTTTTTCAGCCTTGTCACAAAACCAGCCCCACGCTACCGCAAGTGTCCTCACTTGTGGCCCGCGTGCTAAGTACACGCCATGCTTTTAGGACAATCAAGAATGTTTGTTGTTAACCTTAATGCTTTCGTATTACTCTTATGCCCCGTTTAAAAATACAAAAACTCCCGGATGAAATTAAACATCCCGGAGTTGCATATGTATTATTTAGCATAGCGTTTACTATCAGCGGGCACACAAGCCTGGAGGCAGCGAAGGCGATCAGTTTAGTGTTAACCATGATAAAACATAAAACATTTATTATCAAATATTTATAATAAATATATTTGAAATGTGTTAAGTTATGTTAACCCAATTATATGCATTTACCCTGCGGCAAAGCCCTGGCTTCTTGATATTTTCAACCAATACCTTTATATTTATTCTGTTTATATAAACGTAGTTATCACCGCCGCAGGAATGAACTTATCGCAAAGCTCTAAAACCGAAGTTGTACAACACAAACGCTGGGTTAAAGGCGCGCACTTTATTATCACCCTAAGTTTTTTGGCGCTTACGGTTAGTGGTTTTGTTATCCTGATGTCGCACCCCAGGCTTTACTGGGGCAAGGCAGGTAACGACCTGACCCCGGCACTGTTTGAACTGCCGATAAGCCGCAACTACCACCATGGCGGCTGGGATAAAAGCGTACGGTTTAAGCACGTAACCGGCCAACAGATAAGTGCGGCCCGCACTTACGATATTTTTAATGAAAATGGCTGGGGGCGTAGCACGCACTTTTTGGCTGCATGGTTCATGGTATTAACCGGCATCATCTATTTTATAGCAGGGCTTTACAGCGGGCATTTTTGGCATAACCTGGTGCCGCGCCGCCGCGAATTTGGTTTAAAGCTACTTTGGCGCGATGTTGCCGCACATTTGCGCAGGCACATGCAATACACGGGCAAATATGGGCTACTGCAAAAGATCACCTATCTATCAGTTATCTTTTTACTGTTCCCGGTGGTTATTTTAACCGGCTTTGCCATGTCGCCGGCTATTACCGCGTCGTATCCATTTTTGCTGAAAATATTCTTCGGCCATCAATCGGCGCGCACTATCCACTTTTTTGCGGCGGTTTTACTTTTGCTGTTTTTGCTGGTACATGTGGTTATGGTGATCAGGTCGGGCTTTAAACGAAATATTTGGGCAATAACTTTTGGCAGGTAGCTATGAAAAGAAAACTACTGATGAACCGCCGCCAGGCTATTTTAACAGGACTTACCTCTGCTGGTGCGCTTTTGCTTTCGGGCTGCCTTAAAAAAGCACCGCCCACCTACGGCAATATTTTGCGGATGGGCGACGATTTAACCTACATTGCCCAGCGCGGCCTGCTTTCGCAGCGGGCCCTGGCTATGGAGTATCAAAAAAACGAGATAACCAGCTTCCCGGTAACCGATATTGGCGACCCTGCCGATCCGGCGAGCAAAAAAGCCTACAGCAAAGCTTATCAGCAACTGCAACTTGATAACTTTAAAGATTTTACGCTTGTTATAGAAGGCTGCGTGGCCACACCGCGTAAGTATTCAATAGATGAGCTCAAAAAACTGGGTGCGCGAACCCAAATAACCCGGCACACCTGCGAGGAAGGCTGGAGCGCCATTGCCGAATGGACAGGCGTACCGCTAAGCGCCCTACTAAAAGATGCCGGCATTTTAAAAACCGCACGTTATGTAGCCCTATACGGCTTCGACAACTATGCCGAAAGCATTGATATGCTTGATGCATTTCATCCGCAAACCATACTGGCCCATACCATGAACGGCGAAGACCTACCTGCGCGTAACGGCGCGCCCTTACGCCTGAGGGTAGAAACGCAGCTGGGCTACAAAAACGTTAAATTTTTGCAGCGCATTGTGGTGACTGATAAATTTACTGATCCGGGGCCCGATATTACTTCAGGATGGTCGTGGTATACCGGCATCTGATTTTGGGGGCTTTGGTTTATATCTGGCTATTGATAGACGCCTATGACCGGCTCTGCCACCACCATGGCAAGACAATGCGCAAGTTTTCCGCTGACTCAGCCTGGGGGCGGTGTGATAACACCGAACACAGGCTGAAAATCGCATTTCTAATCATGACAACACTTTTTCCTGATTCGGTTATTTCAAAATACGGCAGCACGATCAATTTGTTAACCCAGGTGCATGAATGCCGGCTTTGGCGGGCATAATTTTGTGTCATTATTTAGAAACAAACAATCATGACAACAAAAATCTCTTATGCAATCGCATTTTTACTGGGCCTGGGAATGGTATTCCTCGGAGCCCGCTTTTTTTTCTCTCCCGAAGTAGCAACAGCCGCTTTCGGCATCCGCTTTAACGCCAATGGCGATTACGCCTTTCATCACATTAAAGGTATCAGGGATATATTTTCCGGGATCCTGTTATGCGCATTGGTCCTGATGAAGGAGCGCCGTGCCCTTGGCGTAATGCTATTTGTAGCCACGATCATCCCGGTATCAGATATGCTGACTGTACTTAGTAAAAGCTATACCGGTTTGCAGCAAGCGATGCCACATATTGTAGCAACCATCATTTGTTCGGTTGTTGGCATCCTGTTATTTACGGCAAAACCTCAAACAAAATCACTATAAACAGTAAAAACAACATGGAACAATTAAGAATTTATACGCTTGCTGATAAAGAAACAGCTGCTCAGTACTTTACAGCAAATTGGGCCAGGCACAGGATAAACCTTCCGAAGTTTGGCTTCGCTGTCAAAGGTGTTTGGATCGGCAATACCCCCGGCATCGCTAACCAGGTTATCGCCCTCGTATCTTTTCCAGACGATGCCGATGTGAATGAAATGACCGAACGCTATTTGAAAAGCCCGGAGTTTGCCGCCGATACGGCAGACTTTGACAGAAACAAAATTACCAACGTAGAAACCAAAATTTTAAGGGCTGCAAGCTAACCGGTTTTGCCGCACCAGGATTGCTACACAACTTGTTAGCAGGTTGTGTACTTTTGGTTTTGATACAGTTCAAATGATGATGATAGACAGCTTACTAACCAGCATACAAAAGGTGATTACGCTCAGCCCCGAAGAGATAGATACCGTGACCTCTTTGTTTAAGGAAAAAACCTATAAAAAGGGCGACTATTTTTTAGAAGAAGGACGGATTTGCAAACAAGTAGGATTTGTGGCGAAGGGATTAATGCGGTTTTATATTAACCATGACGGAGAAGAAAAAACATATGATTTCTCGCAGGAAAATGAATTTGTATGTAATTATGAAAGTTTTCTTCCCCAGGCCCCTTCTTCAAAAAACATTCAGGCTTTAGAGGACAGTATTGTATTTGTGATCTCGCATGCTGACCTTCAACTATTTTATGCAAATGTTCGTGGCGGGGAACGTTTTGGCAGGATAGCCATCGAAGCAGTTTTTGTCAAAATGCTGCAGGATATCAGTTCATTATATGCAGAAACACCTGAACTTCGTTACGAGCGTTTTTTGAAAAATCATGCCGATCTGCAGCAAAGGATCTCCCAGTACCATATCGCCTCATTTGTTGGGGTTAAACCGCAATCACTCAGCCGTATCCGCAAAAGGATTTTTACACAATTCTGATTAGTTAAGCCAGGAATTTATTGTTTAGAGACACACAAATTTCTGATAGCAACGGTTGTCATTTTCCTTTTATGATAGATTTAAATTCGGCCAAATTATCTGGCGGCATAACGTTATAGCAAAACATAATTAACGATGATTTAAAATCGTTTTTTAGCATCTGTTCATATTTCGACTCAAACTGTTCATGAACCCCGAGGCCTAAAAACAACGATCCGTCTTCGTTAAAAAACATCATCGCGAAGGGCGCTTCACTATTTTCCTCATTTTCAAAATAAAAACAGAATCTGCTCTTTTCCTTTTGCAAAATATATGATAACATTAATTTATAATCGTCCGTTTCAAATTCGATTTCACCTCTGAAACGTGGGTATTCGTAGTAACCGTTAGTCTCCTTAAAGCCTTTTAAGTAGTTTTGGGTGAATGTCTCTATACTTTCGTTTCTTTTGGGAAATTCAATAGCTACATATATATCTTCGATATCTTCCATCTTATTAGTTTTTGATCTTCAGCTAATGTAAGTACCGTCAGTTCAGACTGTGATCGCGTCATCACTGTTCGTTTAGCTCACAGAAACGCCGTATTATATAGTTCTGGCACTGAAATATACGTAAAATACAACTTGGCTGGTGCAATGATAACACCGACCGCTCAATCTGCCCTCACCGTTTTTTCACCCAGCTTGCTAATTGTCAAAGTAAAACCCCTGCCAACATCCGTTAAGGGTACCGATATGCTGTACTGTATATTAAGGCCGTCCGGGTCAAATTCGACGTTCGGGAATAACAATACACCATACTTTTTTAAGCTATCGCCCAGTAAGCTTAAAAAATCATCCTTTTTGATAAATCCTTTAAATATCAGCTTACTGTTCCGCTTTACCTGCAATGCGGTTATAAAGTTATGCGCTTTAAACTTTTTGAGGCCGTACATGCGTAAGTACCGGGGCGGCAGGTTTATTTTACCATCATAAGTACAATAGTGCCTTAATTTAACTTTCAGGGTATCACCCTGTTTCAATACAAACAGGGTATCCACCTTGGTAATTTCATGATGGCGTTTGAGCTCATCGTGCAAGATGCTTTTTAGCGTGGGTGTGTGGGCATCTTCAAGCCGCGGTTTTAGCTTTGGCTTACGGGAGGTATCGGTTTTTGTGATGCCCAAAATACGTCCAACGCTTTTTGTAGCTACAACATGGTAGCCCGGCGAAAGCAGGGATAGCACCATGATGAATAGAATGGCTTTATTTTTCAACGTTATATATAGGTGGTTGTTAATATTTATTTCAGTTGCTCACCGTTTCCCACAAGGTTTTTTTTAAACAAAATTTCAGCAATAGGGATAGAAGCGGGTACCGGCCTGCGCCTAAAGCCTTGTGCGCGTATGAGCGGATAGCCCGGGCCGCAGGCATTGCCCTGTTTAACTTTATTGATTGAGTTTGTCGTCATCAAATACCTCTTTCAAACTTTTGTTCAGCGGCACAATTTCAAACGGATCGTGGGTAATTGTATAAATCACTTTATCGGTGCCAATGCCGATGAAATCGCCGTCTTTCAGGTCTTTAATGTGGTAATAGGTGTTTCCGTTTAAAACTACTTCGTATACTTCGCTGGGGTTAATTTCCTTAATATCATCGGCGTTTAACAGGGTGGCCAGTTTATCAAAATCGTCATTTTCCAGGTAAACTTTGGCATAGGCCCTTACATCAACGCTATTTAAATCGATAACCGACTGATCGAACTCTTTTAACGAATAGCCGCAGATGACGCCGGCAACAACCCAAATTGTATAGTCAAACTTTTTTTATCGATGTTGGATACTTTGATATTGCGGATCATGTAATCCTGCATGCGCCGGTTTTCAAAATCCCGGTAGATATCCGGGGCGAAGCTGAATGATATATAATCAGGATCGTTTGTGCTGCGGCCTGTAGAAGCTACTGTAAACAGCGGGTATTCAAGCTGCTGTTTCAGGTGCGCAAACTCACCCGGCAACTGGTTTAGGGCATTGTACATGATGCACATTTCCCAGTCGGTTATCGGCCAGGTCTTTCGTTTTTTATTCTTTTTAAACAATCCAAACATTTGTGCTGCAAATTATAGAGTGAACTAACTTTAGTTACAAACTACAAGCATCGCCATCAGTAATCAGAGACATTCGAACAGCTATAGACTACGGACAACCGGGGTTCCTGAGCTATTACTATTTCTCTATTTTACTTTTTAAATCTGCTACAATCTTATTAAAGCTATCCTCATATTGTTCCGCACTCAAACTATTAGGCCATTTATTTTTTAATTTTAAAAACAAATCATCAATGGAAGCAACGACATCATCAAAATTATCTGGAAAAAGCAGCCACCCTATTATCAGAGCAGTTAAATAATTATCGTAATTGGGGGCTATTTGCTCATTAAGATATTCATTCGAGTCTGTAAAAAGTTGATAGATATTTTTAAGTTCATTATAGCGTTCAATAAGAAGAATTAGTTGGACATCTAAAAAGGGGATTATCTTCCCAATGATAATTGAATCTAATTCTTTTTCATTGGTATATCTAAAAGACGTAAATTCATTTTTCACTAACCCTGTTAGTGAAAAGACTATTGTTGGTAAATTTTTTCCGTCGGAAGGATTTATGTCCACATACCGAATAAATAATTCCTGAACCTTATTTTTCCTAAGTTCAAACCCCAAATTCATATTGTAGGTCATGGCGAAATCATAAAATGAAAAATCAATCTTTACCCATCCGTTATCAATTTTCTTAACGAAACCAGATTTTGATTTTCTATAAACAAAACCATACTTTAAAAAGTAAGGTTCAACCTTAGGAATAATATAATCTAAAAAATCTTTTTTATTCATTGAGCTATTGCGTTTATTTCGATTATAACGTGATGTGCTGCAATTCCCTTACACCAGCGCCACACACTCCACCGAAATAAGAATACCACCCGGAAAAGGCATCACCTGCGGGGCGCTGCGTGCCGGCGGGTTTTCGGGGAAGAACTCGGCATAAATTTTATTGATGGCTGCAAAGGTTGGGTCCTGGCCGCTAACCATCCAGATGGTGGTTTTTACGATGTTATCCATATTGCTGCCTGCTTCCTGCAATATGGTTTGGATGTTTGCAAAAGCCTGTCGGGCCTGCCCTTCAAAAGTATCGTCGATCAATTTGCCGGTCTCGGGATTTAGCCCCGCCATGCCCGAAACGTATATTAAACCGCCTGCTATTACGGCCTGTGGGATAAAGGTGTTTAAACGCGGTATTTTACCGGTATTGAAGCTAATTTTTGAGGCCATGGCGATAGGTTTTTGGGATGATTTACTGCTCTATAAATATAAAAATAAGCACTGATATATCTTGCAGGTGTGATCAAATTGTCGTTAAACGAATATTTGATCACAAGTCACCATTTTCGCCACCGCCTACGCAATACTTCCGCCCAATCCGAAGTTTTGCCCTGGTTAAAAATATTAACCATTGGTAGTGTACCACCCCGTACCAGGGCGTACCACCATGTACCAGGGCGTGTTACCCTGTTTCACCTCGTACCGGTACACACACTTGCAATTAAATCCATTCGCCAACGTTGCCACGCTGGCTAAATATTACGGTACCAGGCGATCAACCGGAACTAATTAAAAAAATAAAAGGCGCTTTAATGTCTGTAACTTCAAATAACGCTTGATGTTCAATTAGTTAACCTTATTAACAGGTGTAACACAGTATATAAAGGTGCAAAAGATGCTTGTAAAGTGCTGGTATTGCAGGCGGGAACAGCCACCTAAAACCCCTTCTTCCGGGTGATGCCAGGCTTGCGGTTTTTGCGGGTTTCGTCCACTTCGCCAACGCCTTCTGCGCCGTAGCGGCGGGCCATTTTGGCAATACGTTCTTCCATAGTTTCGGTAGTCAGTTTTTCACGGCCAAGGCTGTCAACCATTATCGGGAAGGCAAATGGCGTAGGCCGCTCAATGGTTTTCAGGATGATGGTTTGGGTGGCTATCCGTTGTAAAGCTGCACGCAGCCTAAACTCCTCCAGCTGGAAAGCCAAAGCCTCGTTATATGCCTGGCGCACCAGCAGGTTATCCGGCTCGTACTCGGTAAACACCTCGAACAATAAGGAGGTTGATGCCTGCAAATGCTTATTCTTCACCTGCTGCCCGGGATAACCGGTAAACACCAGCCCCCCAATATGGGCTATATCCCTGAACCGCCTGCGGGCCATTTCATTGGCGTTCAGGCTATGCTGGATGTCATCAATGAGGTTATCTATCGAAAAAAAGCTGACGTCTTCCAGCACGTCCTCAATGGGTACGTCCTCGTCGGTAAGCAGTTCGAAACCATAATCGTTCATGGCGATGCTGAAACTGGCATTCCTGATTTTACTGATCCTGAAGGCCAGCAATGACGCCATCCCCTCGTGTACCAGCCGCCCTTCAAAGGGATAAAACAACAGGTGGTGCCCTTCGCGGGATTTAAACGACTCGATCAAAAACTCGTGGCTCTGGGGCAGGTGCGATAATTCCTGCTGCAACTTGAATAAAGGTTTCAGGGCGATGACTTCAACATCTTTTTCGATACCATGCGCCACCTCGTCCAGCTTATCCCTGAATACGGCAGCCAGTTGTGACGACAGAGGCATGCGCCCGCCATTCCAGCTCGGTATTAAACCCTTAGTGGAGTTTGATTTTTTGACAAAGGCCGCCATTTCCTTTACCCGGATAAACTCCAGGCTACGGCCTGCAAACCAGAAGGTATTGCCTGGCTTAAGCTTGGATACGAAGGATTCTTCGATGGTGCCCAGGCTGCCGCCGCTCAGCCATTTTACCCGGATGCTCAGTTCGCTGGTTATGGTGCCTATACTCAGGCGGTGCCGCATGGCCACCCGGCGGCTGTTTACTTTGTACAGGCCGTTCTCTATTTCTACCTTTAAAAATTCATCGTATTGCGCCAGTGTTTTGCCGCCGGTGGTTATAAACTCCAGCAGCTGGCCAAATTCGTTGCGGGTGAGGTCGGCAAAGGCGTAGGTACCCTTTACCTCGTTAAACAGCTCATCGGCCCTAAAACCGTCGGATACGGCCAATGTAACCATGTATTGGATGAGCACATCCATGGTAAGCAGCATAGGGTCGCGGCTTTCAAATATGCCGCGTTTAATGGCGGCTTTAAGCGCGGCCCCTTCCAGCAATTCCAACGAGTGCGTGGGCACAAAATACGCCCGTGATACCGCACCCGGATGGTGGCCGCTTCGCCCGGCGCGCTGCATAAAACGGGCAACACCTTTGGGGCTGCCCACCTGTATTACGCAATCAACCGGCCTAAAATCGACGCCAAGATCGAGGCTGGATGTGCACACTACGAGTTTCAGGGCCTCGGCATGCAGGGCCTGTTCTACCCAGTTGCGCAGCTCGTTATCTAACGAGCCATGGTGCATGGCCATAATGCCGGCATACTCCGGGTAATTATCTAAAATAGCATGGTACCAGATCTCGGATTGCGACCGCGTGTTGGTGAATATCAGCGTGGTTTTGCTTTTGGCCACAATCTCCATCACTTGCGGCAGCAACTTTAAACCAATATGGCCTGCCCATGAGTAATTCTCCACATTATCGGGGATGATGGACTGGATATCCAACTTCTTCTCCAGGTTGGCCCGCACCATCCTGATCTGATCTGCCGGGAAGTCATTGCCCAGCAAAACTTCGGCCGCCTGCTCCAGGTTACCTATGGTTGCGCTGATGCCCCAGATTTTGAGTCTTAAGTTCTGAGCCATAAGTCCTAAGTCTTTTTCGGGGACCTGACTCAAGACTTCAGACTTCGGACTTAAGACTTTCAACTTAGACAATCCCAGCTCCACCTGCACACCGCGTTTGGTGCCCAGGAGTTCGTGCCACTCGTCAATAACTACCACCTGCAGGTTGTTGAACAATTTGGGGTAGTCTTTTTGGGCCAGCATCAGGTGCAGGCTTTCGGGGGTGGTAAGCAGCACCTCGGGCAATTTTCGTTTCAGTGCGGCTTTTTCTGCCGCAGATGTGTCACCTGTGCGGGTGGCTATGTGCCAGGGCAGGCCCATTTCGTCGCAGGCTTCCTGCATGGCTTTGCGAATATCGTTGGTGAGTGCACGCAATGGGGTAATCCATAGCATGAGCAAGCCGTTGTTTTTTTGCGTGGTGTAAGTATCCGGGTGCTTGTTAATAAAATCGACCAGGAAGGGCAAAAACAAGGCAAAGGTTTTACCGCTCCCCGTAGGTGCGTTAAGTAAGCCGGAGTAGCCCCCCAGGTAGGCCGCTTCCATTTCCTGCTGAAAGGGGAACTGTTGCCAGTTTTTTTGCTTGTACCAATGCTGTATAACCTGCCGGCCTTTTGTACTCATCTTTTGCCTAACAATTTAATTTGCGTTTAGTTAGCCAGTGCAACAAATACGCGCCAACAAATTAGTGATAAATCCTGTTAGCTATAGTATGATAAAAAATAGCCTGATCATATTGCTGGCAACAGGCCTGTTATCCTGTAACCAGCCAGCCCAAAAACAACCAACTGCCGATACCGCTAAAACGGGCGCAGTTGATACTACGCTCACCGATAAATCTATTGTCGATGATTCTGTAGCCGATAAGCTGATATCGTCAGATACCTCAACTATGAGTACCGTTGCTACCGACCGACTTATTTTGCCGGGGAAAGGAGTAGGCCATATCCTGATTGACCAGGACCTGGAGCTGGCCTTAAAGCAACTAGGCAAGCCCGATAGTTCGGATGCAGCCATGGGCAGCTCATTAATGGTATGGTTTGCCAAACACGATACCAAAGGCTACCGCACCAGCATTTATTCGCACCGTAACATGGGCGGCAAAGATGAATCTATCAGCCGTGTCCAAAAAATACTGGTAACATCACCGTGGTTTAAAACTGCCGGTCATTTGGGTGTTGGTGCCGCTTTAGAAGCTGTTAAAAAAGACTTTTCGTTAAAACCTGTTACCAGGTATAAGGCCAACGGCCACAATGTACAGGTTTACACCGATGCAGATAAGGGAATATCCTTCGAAGTAGACGACGTTACTAAAAAATGTGTAGCCGTTGTGGTGCACAAAGCACATGAGGCGGCTTCTGCTTATATCAATATGCATTAGCTAACCAAACTTGCGAAGTTTCAAAAA
Organism: Mucilaginibacter sp. KACC 22773; assembly: GCF_028736215.1. Taxonomy (NCBI): domain Bacteria; kingdom Pseudomonadati; phylum Bacteroidota; class Sphingobacteriia; order Sphingobacteriales; family Sphingobacteriaceae; genus Mucilaginibacter; species Mucilaginibacter oryzagri. Next base: position 5,686,405 of record NZ_CP117883.1, on the reverse strand, counting down.
CTTCGCAAGTTTTTCTCAGTCAACAAAAAGCGCCCTGCCGGGTAAACCAACAGGGCGCTTTTACCATCAGCAAGAAATAATTATTTCTTCTCGGGCAGTAAAATCAATTTGATAAAGTTTTTGCCGCTTAAGTATTTGTTGGCGGCATCTTTGGTGCTTTGTACGGTTACCTGTTCAAGGTTACCTACGTGTTGCAAAATTTGATCCGGGTTTTCGCCATTTTGTGACGATGATGCCAGGTATCCAGCCCAAAAAACATTTTCTTTCATTTGCTCGCGTGTGCTGCGGGCTTCTTCGGCTACAAACTTCTGGATATCGGTTGCCTGGGCACCATTTTGTTTAAGCTTGGCTATCTCATCCAGGGTAGAGGCTATCATTTTGTCTACATTCGCTGGCGCACATCCAAAATAAACGGTGATGCTATACCTGCCGCTTGGCGTTTTGTGGTAACCGGCCCTTACGCCAGGAGCGTAAACACCGCTTTCCTGCTCGCGCAGGCGTTCAATCAATTTAATATTTAATACTTCTTCCAACGCATCCATTTGGATGTTATTGGCATCGTTATACTCATAATCTCCGCTAAACACCAGTTGTACGCTGCTCTTCTCGGCTTCACCCTTATTAACTATTTTGGTGATTTCGCCGGCCGGAGGTTGAATGTTCAAATTCTTGTAGGTTTCTTTACTATTGGTTGATGGCAAACCTCCTAAATAGTGCTCCAGGTATGGTTTTACCGTTTCCACATCAAAATTACCTACCAGGGTGAAGGTAAAATTGCTTGCATCGGCAAACCTGGCTTTATAAAAGCTGTAGGCCTTATCCAACGATGCTTTGCTCAGCCTTTCGGGCGTGGTAACCATTCCCCTGAAATTGTGGTTGCTTAATGTTGCTGATACCGTGTCCTGGAACACGCTCGGCGGATCGAGGCCCCTGTTGGCCAATACAGATTTTGTTTGGGCAATTGTTGATTGCCAGATATCGTTATCCTTACGCGGCTGGGTAAAATACAGGTAAATTAACTGCAGCGCCGTTTCAAAATCGGCAGGAGAAGAGTTACCCGAAATACCCTGGGCAAACTCGCTGATGTAAGGGGTGATGCTCACATTTTTGCCGGCCATTTTTTTATCGAGCATACCCTGGTTAAACTGCGCAATACCGCTGCTGCTAATGATAGACGAAGCCAAATTAGCCGATGTAAAATCATCATCGCTTGCTAACGACGAGCCACCAAAGGCATAGCCGTTAATCAGGATCTGGTCGTTTTTATAATCGGTCGGTTTTAATATCACTTTAAGCCCATTACCAAGGGTTAAAGTAGTAGTACCAATTAACGAATCGACAACTGTATTCACAACTTTGGTGCCCTCTGGTAATTTACTCAACAAAGGCTCCGATGATACATTGTCAACATAGGCAGTAACACCTTGTCCTGCCGCACTTATCCATTGCAGTAATGTGGCTTCGGTTGGTAAGGTAGCTTTGTCTTTTTCGGGGGCTTCAACAATCACAGCCCTGTTTTGGTCGCCAATAAATTTACCGGCCAAAGCATTCATCTGGTCTACCGTGATCTTGTTAATATTGTTTACATAATAATTGTATTCATACTCAATACCGGGGATTGCTTCGCCTTCTAAAAAGTGTTGCTGATACTCACGTACAAAATTTGCTGACCGTGTTTTATCGCGCTCTTTATAGGCATTACCCATTTGCACCAGCGCATCCTGCTTGGCGCGTTCCAACTCAGTAAGGGTAAAGCCAAACTTGCGGGCGCGTTCTGTTTCGGCAACAACGGCTTTAATGGCGCCTTCTAACTCGGCAGGCGTTTTTGCAACAGCAATTGAAGTAAAGGCATCCTGTTCGCCCAAAAAGCCACCATAGCTTGAGCGGCCAAACAAAAACGGTGGATTTGGTTTTTGCAGCAATTCGCCTAAACGGGCATTCAGCATCTGGTTAAATAACCGGATCCTGACACTCTGCATATAGTCAACTGTGTTTTTAACCGTTGTGCCAGGATGTTTTACAATGATTTCGGCCAGCGTGTAAGGGAATTCCTTGTCTGTAGCTATTTTAACAGCGGTACCCGGTGTAGCGGGTACGGTATACTTTGTGCGTGGTTTTTCGGCAGTTGGGTTTTGCAGGCCCGAGAAGTTTTGTTTTATCAGTTCTTCAACATGTTTCGGATCAAAGTCTCCTACAGCAATTACAGCCTGTAAATCCGGGCGGTACCAATCATGGTAAAAGCTTTTTATTGTCTCGGGTTTAAAGTTTTTAAGGATATCTTCTTTACCTATAGGCAAACGCAAGGCGTAGCGGGAATTATTAAGCAACACCGGTAATATCTGCTGTTGCAAACGCTCCTGCGCGTTTTTGCCGCGTAGCCGCTGCTCTTCTAAAACAACACCGCGTTCTTTATCAATTTCAGCAGGGTCGAAGCTTACGTAGCCCGCCCAGTTGGCCAATATTTTAAAGCCATTATTAAAAATAGCTGCCGTATCGGTAGGAATGGGTAGCTGATAAACGGTTTCGTTAAATGAGGTGTAGGCATTTAAATCGGCGCCAAATTTCACGCCTGATTTTTGCAGGTAATCAACCATTTGGTTTTTAGGGAAATCGCGGGTGCCGTTAAAGGCCATGTGCTCGGTAAAGTGGGCAAGGCCTTGCTGATCGTCGGTTTCTAAAACAGACCCTACCTTGTTTACCAGGTAAAGTTCTGCTTTGTTTTTAGGTTCAACGTTTTGCCTGATGTAATAAGTTAGGCCGTTGGGCAGTTTTCCAATAATTACTTTATTATCTATAGGCAATACATCTGCTTTTGCAAGCAATTGCGATGCTACCGGTTTGCTTTTAGGCGATGGTGCCGGCTTTTTTTTAACTTGTGCAAAAGCACTTCCTGAAGCTATAAGGAAAGCTAAAGCGGCTACAGAAAGCTGTTTGTTTAAATTCATATTGTTTAGGGAATATTTTATGCTAAGATGCTAAACGAAACTATTAGTTACAAATTGTGGCCCTTAATTATTGCCTGGCCGCGGGTGCTTCTTTTTTCGCAAATGCGTCTTGCATCATTTGCTCCAGCTCGGGCCTGTGGTCGGCTATGGTTTTTTGTCCTAAGGCCATGCCCTTTTGCATTAAAATTGGAGTTTTTGCGCTTAACTTTTTGCCAAGCGGCGAATTATAAAATGCCGTTAATTGATTGAGTTCATCTTCGGTATACTCTACAGCGTATATTTTTGCAAACTCTGTTTTTAATACATCCCACGAATAATATTTGACCATAAAGCGCTTCATTACCTTTACAAATTCGCCTCGTTGCGCTTCAGGAACCTGGGCGCTTGATGTATTTATCATATTATCAACAATGCCTCCAAATTGGCTGTTTATACCGGTGGCTATTAAAAAGTTTTCGGCCGCTTTTAATTGCGATGCACTGAAGGATGGAGTGGTGGTTTGTGCCTTTGCGTTGGTGATGCAGAAGAGCAAAATGCCCATTAAGGCGATAAGGGTTGGTTTAAATTTCATTTACTATATTTTGATAATTATTTTTCGAAGATACAATATCCACATCACCAGCCATAATATAATAACTGTAAATATGGCGCTTGCCAATGAGGCGTTCAGGGGCGAGAAATGGGGTGCAAAAAAGGTTTGATAAATAGATAAGCCGCCAATTTTTATCATGTTCATATAATGTGGAATAAAACCCGAAAGTACATATGCCGTAATGGCGTTGGCCCCAAAAACTACGAAAGGATAAGTAAACCGTTTACGCCCCTGCACATCAATAAGCCAGTAGCTTAGGGCGAGCGCAATGGTGGCCAATCCGCCGGTATAAAGCACAAAAGAGCTTGTCCACAAGGCTTTATTAATGGGGAAAAACAAATCCCATATCAGCCCGGCAACAACGGCGATAACGCCGTAGGTAAACATCCAGCTTACCTTAACATTGTCATCTACATCTTTCCGCTTCAGCCAGGTGCCTATCCTTATACCGAACAACCCGGTCGCCACAGCAGGTAAGGTGCCCAATAAGCCTTCGGGGTCCCAGGTGTGCGATTCGCTCCAGAGGTGATTGGTGGTAAAAACCAACCTGTCTATCCAGGCTCCCATGTTAGTGGCCGGTTCCAGGTTGGCATAGCCTACACCCGGAACGGGGATAAACGTCATGATGATAAAATAACCAATCAACGCACCGGCAAAAATCCAGTCGCGTGTTTTTTGTGACGTTTTTAGATAGATGATGGTACAAATAAAATAAACCAGGGCAATACGTGGCAATACGCCGGGAAACCTTAAATGCGAAAAGCCGCGATCCCAATGAAATATCAATTGTGTTATCCAGGGGATGGCAATTAAGATAGCGGTGCGTTGCAGGGCTTTAAGAATTAGTTTGGAATGAGAAACAGTAGCTTTCCTGCTTTCCATAGCATAGGTAACCGATACCCCAACCATAAACAAAAAGAATGGAAACACCAGGTCTGTAGGCGTACAGCCATTCCATTTGGAATGTTCAAGTGGTGCATAGATATGCCCCCAATCGCCTGGGTCGTTCACGAGTATCATGGCGGCAATTGTGACCCCACGCATTACGTCGAGGGAAAGGAGTCTTGGTTTTTTTTCCTGTGGAATCATTAGGTTATACGTTGGACGTTTTAAGTTATACGTTTTTGTTTCTTACTTTTTCGGGTAAGTTGATATTCATTGCCATTACCTTGTTGATTTTTTCCTGTAATATGTCAAAATCGCCTTCGGAAAGATAGTTTAGATCTTCTGCCAATATTGTTAAATAATCCGTTTCGTTAGTCGACCCCAACGAAATTTGAAGGAAATTGGCAAAATCTTTAGAAGTATATCGACCGCAACCTTCTGCTATATTGCAAGATATCGATGTTGCCGTCCGCCTTAATTGAGACGTAACACCAAACAACTCTTCCTTTGGGAATTTTTTGGATACCTCATAAACCTTAATGGTAAGCTGATGGGCTTCCTTCCATAAGATTAAGTCCTTAAATTTCTGCATAAATAACCCCTAAATAATAAGGAGATTGAATAGTCTTGTTGTTTTCTAAACGTATAACTTACCACGTAAAACGTACAACCTCTCAAAACTTATAACGCTTAAAACCTTCCATGGCTTCATACTCCGCTAAACCCAGGCGATCATATTTCTGCGCGGTGTCTCGTGTCCTGTCTTCGGCACGTACCCAGAATTCGCGGGCATCATCACCAGGGAATACAGGCCTGTCTTTTTGCGATTGGTGTTTGAAGATAGCATTGCGTTTACGAATTACCTCTTGCGGAGATAATGGCACGGCCATTTCAATTTCGTAAGTTTCAAATTCGTGCCATGCACCGCGGTACATCCATAACCAGCAGTCTTTTACCCACTCTTCGGTGGCTTTCAGGCGATCAAGAGCAGCTAAAATAATGTTAAAGCAAACCAGGTGGGTTCCGTTCGGGTCAGCAAAATCGCCGGCAGCAAAAATCTGGTGTGGCTTTATTTTTTGTAACAGGTCGATGGTCAGCTGGATATCTTCCTCGCCAACGGTGTTCTTTTTGGTTTTACCTGTTTCGTAAAAAGGCAAAGCCATAAAGTGGATATGATCGTCGGGCAAGCCGGCATAACGGGCGCCTGAGATGGCTTCTGTTTTGCGGATAAAACCTTTTACATTCCGTATCTCACGGGTATCAATCTGGTTGGGTTGTTTTTGCGGGAAGAAGGCACGCATTTCTTCGTATAACGAAGTCAGGTGTGCACTGTCCTCACCAATGCTGTTGGTAAAATCGATGGCGAACTCCATGTAACGCAGCACATCATCATCCCAAACTGCGGTATTGCCCGATGTTTGGTAGGCAACATGCACATCATGCCCCTGGTCAACCAGGCGAATGAAGGTACCACCCATCGAGATCACATCATCATCCGGATGTGGAGAAAAGATAACCGAGCGTTTTTTTGCCGGTAAAGCCCTTTCTGGCCGTTGTGAGTCATCTGCATTGGGTTTGCCGCCCGGCCAGCCGGTAATGGTATGCTGTATCTGGTTAAAAATATCAATATTGATGTTATAAACAGGGCCTTGTTCTACAGCAAGCTGCGCCATACCGTGGTTGTTATAGTCTTCTTCGGTAAGTTTTAATACCGGTTTGCCAATGGTATCAGCCAGCCAGATCACGGCTTTCTTTTTCAGCGTATTATCATCCCATGAACAATCTTTTACCAGCCAGGGGGTATCAAAGCGGGTTAATTCAGATGCTGCCGCTTCGTCAAGCACAAATTCAACATGCTCTGATAATTGCAGGTAGGTAGCAGGAACTTCGCCTGATATTTCGCCTTCAACAGCTTTTTTTACAATCGGGGCTTTTTTGGCGCTCCAGGCCATCAGGATAATTTCTCTTGCTTTAAAAATGGTGCCAATACCCATGGTGATGGCTTTGGTGGGCACATTGGCCTTGCCGCCAAAATCACGGGCGGCATCACTGCGGGTCAAATCATCCAGGGTAACCAAACGGGTACCCGAGTTCGGTGCAGAGCCCGGCTCGTTAAATCCGATGTGGCCGGTACGGCCGATACCTAATATTTGCAGGTCTAAACCGCCTAATTCTTCAATTTGCTTTTCATAGTCCAGGCAGAAAGCTACCACGTCTTCTTTATCCAAAGTACCATCGGGTATGTGCACATTAGCTTTATCAATATCAACATGACTGAAAAGGTTCTCATACATGAAAGTAACATAGCTTTGGGCGGCATCGGGCTTCATGGGATAGTACTCATCCAAATTAAAGGTGATGACATCTTTAAACGACAAGCCTTCTTCCTTATGTAAGCGTACCAGTTCGGCATAAACACGGATGGGGGTAACACCTGTTGCCAGGCCAAGCACTGCCTGCTCGCCTTTTGCCTGCTTATCGCGGATAAGTTTGGCTATCCTGCCTGCTACGGCAATGGATGCCTCCTGCTGGTTGCCATAAACGCTTACCGGTAGCTTCTCGTACCGGGTCTCTTCCAATAAATTTAATCGGGCCATAGGATGGGTTGAATTTGGTTGAAAACAAATATATCAGATATTTATTGACTGCCTCCATTATTTTAACTTTTGTAAACGGCCAACAAATAGTAATTTAACCGGATGTTACCGTTAAACCAAAATCTGCAAAAGCTTTTTGATGTCGCACAAAAGCCTGTCAAAACCGGCATTGGCTTAATGTCGGGCACATCATTAGATGGGCTGGATATCGCTTTAAGCAGTTTTACGGGCAATGGCTTACAAACCCAGTTTGAATTGCTACAATTCATCACGATACCATATCCCGAAAGTTTTAAAGCAGAAGTGCAGCAGGTATTCGCCCAAAAAACAATAGACCTGGAGAAACTGACTTTACTAAATGCCTTCATCGGCAACTATCATGGACAACTGGTGCTTCAGGCGCTCTCTGAATGGAATATTGAACCAAATACAGTTGATTTTATTGCCAGCCATGGCCAAACTATTTACCATGCACCAAAACGGTTACATAAGCAGCCGGGGTATCCGAATGCTACATTACAAATTGGTGATGGCGACCACCTGGCAGTAAAAACCGGGATATTGACCATAAGCGATTTCAGGCAAAAACATATTGCCGCAGGCGGAGAAGGCGCACCGCTGGCCCTATATGGAGATGTACTATTGGGCAGTAAAGCCGGCGAAGAACGGGTTTTGCTCAATATTGGCGGCATTGCCAACCTTACTTATTTACCAGCTGATAGCGATGCAAGCAAAGTTTTATGTACAGATATCGGCCCCGGTAATACATTGATTGATGCGGCCTGCCGCAAGTATTTTAACAAAGCTTTCGACGAGGATTCTGCTATTGCCAACAGCGGTAAAGTAAATGAGGATTTGCTTACCACCCTGCTAAGCCACCCGTTTTTTGACGAGGCCGCGCCGAAAACTACGGGGCCGGAATTGTTTAACCTGGCATTTGTTGAAAATGCGCAACAATGGTCACAAACAAAGGAGCTGCCACACGAAGATCTGGTAAGTACATTAAGCGCTTTTACAGCTGCATCCGTCATCAATTTTATCAAATACAATATCGGGGCTGATGATCTGAAAATATTTGTAAGCGGCGGCGGAGCAAGAAACCCCTTTGTGATAGCCCGGTTGAGGCAGGTGTTTGCAAACATTAAAGATACCGGCAGTTTGGGGATCAACCCGGATGCCAAAGAGGCGATATTGTTTGCATTATTGGGCAATGAAGCTTTATGCGGCGAACCCATCGCTATAGGTAACAATCCAAAGGTATTGATGGGGAAATTCAGTTTTGCCCCATAAAACAGGTGTTAATCAGATTAAAATTAGGTATGATAGATAATCAATTTGCATTACAGTTTGCCGCTGATTGGATAAACTGCTGGAATAAACAGGATTTGGATACGCTTATGGCGCATTATACAGATGATTTTAGCATCCAAACACCATACGCCCTGAAAATATACCCCGATTGCGGCGGCATCATATCGGGTAAAAGCAACGTGAGGCTGTACTGGGAAACCGCCCTGAGCAAACTGCCCAACCTGCATTTTGAGCTTATAGAAGTGCTTACCGGCGTAAACAGCATCAGCATATACTACCACAATACCGATAGCGGCAAAAATGTCGTGGAAAATTTATTTTTTAATGGTAATGGGATGGTTGATAAGGTTATTGTGATGTATAATTGAATGTTGTTGTACCTTAATATACAGCAAACGCCAGTTTGTGAAAGATTCTTTTTTATATTTAACCGCGTCAAAACCTTTACATGATTAAAAATAAGAAACTCCTCATCATTAGCTTGATCTGTTTTATCGGTATTAATACCTCTTATTTTTGGGAAAGTTATGCAGGTGCTTTATTGCTGCCGCTTACGCTGGCTTGTTTTATAACATTGGTTATTGCGTTTTTACTATTGTTAAGGCAGATATACATGGTGGTACGGGAGCGATTTGCCGATAAGTCAAGATTGTATACCACAATAGCGATAACCGTGTTGCTGGCTCTTATCGTAATTGAGCCGTTCGGTATCATCGATTTTGAAAAACTGGAGGGTAAAAGTATTTTCTCTGCCGGGTATAAAGGAGTTGCAAGCTGCAGTTCGGCTTTAAAGTTAACAGCAGACCATAAATATTTTGTACGGGGAGTTTGCTTCGGAGTAGAACACCTGAGCGGGACATACACCGTTGCTAATGATACAATAAGGTTTAAGTCACCGGCATCTGGCCGATCAAACAGTTATTATGAGTTTGGTGTAATAAAGATGCTTAGTAACCCGCCGGGTAGCCATATTATAGGCGAATTACGCCTGTACAGGTCTGTAAAAGATTCCATGCCATTGCCTATGGGTGTAACGCTGAACGAATTGACGAAATGAGTTTTAGATAATACGATGACCTGCCTATCGCAGCAACTTTGTACCAAAGAAACTATTATTCCTAAATACCCTCGGCTACCCTAATATAATACCCGTTGATATCAATAAAAGCAAATTCCCTTAATCCATATGGATGTGTTTTTAGGCCATCGGCTATTTCAACGTTTCGTTCCTGTAGTTCGGCATAAACGCTGTCAATATTATCAACAAACCACATCAGGGGCAGGCGGTGTTTGGTATTGTTAATTGCAGCGGTAAACCCGGCATCTTCACCAAACAGCAGGCGCATATCATCGCGTCTTATCCCACCGTCTTTATTGCCCTCGGTCCACTCATCATAAAAGCCAAGGGTTTCACGGTAATAATCAAGCGTCTGTTTTAAATCCTTTACCGGCAGGTGCGGGCTGCTACGGATAAATTTTTTTGTTTTCATGAACGGAGAGGTTGATTACAGTAAATTTAATATGCTTTTTTAATCAGTACAAAAAACAGGTGTCAGTAACCAAAAGATTGCAGCGTATTATGCCGCAGCTTTAACAGCTTTTTATCTTTTAAATAAACCATCCAGAATTTGGCGCGATCATCGGAGTTGCAGCCATATACGTTTGCGGAGTTACATAGTTTGGCAGGGAAACCAAGGCCCGGAATTATAACTCATTTTTTCAACGAAATATACAAGGACGCCAACATTATGATTTATCAATAAATAATGATAAGTTGGTATTCATTTCCATATAAACCGGGGATCAGCATAATGGAAGATAAAAGAGGTCGCAGAAGCTTTTTAAAAAAAGTGGGTGTTGGCGGAGCTATGGCCATGATGCCGGCCGCCGTTATAAATATGGCAGATGCCAAAGCTTTGGACGAATCCGTTGAGAATGTTAATGACAACTCGGGCAAACCTGTAAAACGGGCGTATAATACTGTGTACACCGGCGATCATTTAAACCGGGTAGCATTCCCCATAGGAGGTATGGGCGCGGGTATGTTTTGTTTGGAAGGTACGGGTGCTATTTCGCATGTCTCGATACGCAATAAACCCGATATTTTTAACGAACCGGGTGTGTTTGCCGCCATCCATGCAAAGGGTGTGCCCCGGGGAGCGAGGCTTTTGGAAGGCCCCGTACCCGATTGGAAAAAGTTTGGCCTTCGCGATGCAGGCAATGGCCTCACGGGTTCAACTACGGGCTTGCCGCGTTTTCATGCCGCTGAGTTTAAAACCGAATTCCCGTTTTGCCACATTAAACTTATTGACCTGGATATCCCATTATCTGTTGGCATTACCGGGTGGAGCCCTTTTATCCCTACCGATGACGATAACTCGAGCCTGCCTGTCGGGGCCATTGAATATCAATTTACAAATACAGGCACATCTAAAGTTAGCGCGGTGTTTAGCTTTAACGCCCGCAATTTTTGGGGCGACGCAAAGGGAAAGGACGCGGTGCTACCCACAAAAAACGGGTTTACGGCTACAGCTACCGGCAACGGCGAAACAAGTTTTCCTTTAGATTTTACGGTATTTACCGATGATGACCATACGGTTGTTGATCATTGCTGGTTCAGGGGTGGCTGGTGGGATCCGTTTACTATGGCCTGGAACGCCATAAAAGATGGCCGGGTGGTTGATAATCCTGCTGTGCCTGCCAATGCCCCCGGCGCCAGCCTTTACGTGCCTTTTGATGTAGCGCCCGGCAAACAAAAAACAATAAAGGTGATGCTGGCCTGGTACTCGCCCGAAACCCGGCTAACATTTGGTACCCCGGGTAAAAAAAAAGAGGGCTGCGACCCGGCCTCGGGCTGCTGCAATTCGCCGGCAGATATTGGTTTGGATAAGTACGACAAGGATTTTGACGGTAAATTTTATAAGCCCTGGTACAGTAACCGTTTCGAAAATATAGATAGCGTAAGCAGCTACTGGCGACAAAATTATAACGACTTAAAAGCAAAGTCGCGGTTGTTTACAAAGGCGTTTTATGCCAGCACCTTACCGCCCGAAGTTATTGAAGCGGTAGCCTGTAACCTTTCTATTTTAAAATCGCCAACTGTAATGCGGCAGTACGATGGCCGCCTGTGGAATTTTGAAGGCTGCGGCGATGACTCGGGTTGTTGCCATGGTTCATGTACCCATGTTTGGAATTATGCCCAGGCAATTCCGCATCTGTTCCCCGCGCTGGAACGCAGCCTGCGGGCCACTGAGTTTTGCGAAGATCAGGCCGAAGACGGCCACCAAACCTTTAGGGCCAACCTGCCGATAAACCCGGTGGCGCATGATTTTCATTCGGCTGCCGACGGGCAACTTGGCGGCATCATGAAGGTTTACCGTGATTGGCGCATCAGCGGCGATAACGACTGGCTTAAAAAGATATTCCCCATGGTAAAAGTGAGTATGGATTACTACATCAAAACCTGGGACCCACGGCACAAAGGTGTGATAGAAGAACCTCATCATAATACCTACGATATTGAGTTTTGGGGAGCCGATGGCATGCATACCAGCTTTTACCTTGGAGCGCTCCAAAGCTTTATAGCAATGAGCGGGTTTTTAAAACGGGATGTTGGTATTTACCGCGATTTACAGGCCAAAGGCAAGGCGATGATAGAAAACGCGCTTTATAATGGCGAGTTTTTTATACAGGAAATTAACTATACCGGCCTTAACGCCAAAGATCCATCCAAAGAAAAATCATACGGCGGCGAATACTCAAAAGAGGCTGAAGCATTGCTGCATACCGAAGGCCCCAAATACCAATACGGCAAGGGCTGCCTGAGCGATGGCGTACTTGGCGCCTGGATAGGCCGCATGTGCGGATTGGAGGATGTTATCGACAGCAAAAAAATAAACAGCCACCTGCAATCGGTATACAAATACAATTTTAAAACCGACCTCAGCGAACATGCCAATCCCCAACGCCCGTCATTTGCGCTGGGTAACGAGGCCGGCCTGCTGCTTTGCACCTGGCCCAAAGGCGGCAAGCTATCGTTGCCGTTTGTATACAGCGACGAAGTTTGGACGGGTATTGAACACCAGGTGGCATCGCACTTAATGCTCACCGGCAAGGTGGCCCAAGGCCTAAACGTGCTGCGTGCCTCCCGTAACCGTTATGATGGGAAAGTGCGCAATCCCTTTAACGAGTACGAATGTGGCCACTGGTATGCACGCGCCCTATCAAGCTACGGCTACCTGCAGGCACTCACCGGTGTAAGGTTCGACGCGGTTACAGGTGTATTACATATCGATTCGAAAATTGGCGATTTTACAAGCTTCTTATCAACGGCAACAGGTTTCGGTACGGTATCGCTTAAGGCAGGTAAACCATCCTTAAATGTTGTTTACGGGAGCATTAATGTTAAAAAGGTAATGGTGAGCGGGAGGGAAGTGGTGATGGGGTAACTGTGTTTTTTGTTGTAAATGTTTTGTTTTTAAGATTTCTGTGTTAGCTTTATAAAAACTGTTAACCTATATCTTAATCTCATATACCTGTAAATACTGCCTATGCGTTTAAAACAAAAGCTGCCTGTTAGCTATCTGCTTTTCACTTTTAACGGACGGATTTCGAGAGGGACCTATTGGTTGGCGGCTATTTTTTATTGGTGTACGTTTTATGTGCTTTACAACCTGTTTATGTTGACCACAGGCCCGTCATCAACATTTATTTTATATCCTTTGCTTTTCTGGATCATCGTGGCCACCTCAATTAAAAGGCTTCATGATCAAAACTGGTCGGGCTACTGGTTATTTGCATTGCTGGTGCCGGTTTTAGGTCCCGTTTGGTTGTTTTTCAGGCTTGGGTTTAAAAAAGGTAATTACAATAATAATTTTTATGGTACGGTACCCGGTTCGGCACCTGATTATTTAAAGAATGACCAGGGGCAGCCAATCCCTCATTTAAAAACTGACGAGCGAATTATTGATGATGTTACCAAACTTAACCCGGTGCTGGTATCGGGAATAAGGAGGCCGACATCGGTACAGGAAATATGCGACGTGGTGAAAAACACAATGAGCGCCATTTCAATTGGTGGCGGGCGTTTCAGTATGGGCGGGCAAACTGCAAGCCCGCACAGTTTGCATTTAGATATGCGCGGCATGAACCAGGTGCTTGATTTTTCGAAAGAGGAAAAATGGATAAAAGTACAGGCAGGTATCCGCTGGTGCGATATTCAGCAATATGTTGATCAGCACGATCTGAGTATTAAAATTATGCAAACCTATGCCAACTTTACAGTTGGCGGGGCCTTGAGTGTAAATGCGCACGGCCGGTACATGGGCCTGGGGCCGGTAGTTTTATCCGTACGAGGCATTGATGTAGTTTTGGCCAACGGCACTTTGGTACACGCCAGTAAAACGGAAAATAAAGAAATTTTTTATGGCGCAATAGGCGGCTACAACGCCATCGGCATTATTGTGCAGGCCGAGCTTGACCTTGCAGATAACCTGGCGATAAAACGGATAGATAAAAAGATGAGCGTGGAAGATTATAAAGATTATTTCTTCAAAAATGTCCGCGAAAACCATAAAGCAGTGTTTCATAATGGCGATATATATCCACCCAAATACAAATCACTTCGCGCAGTAACCTGGGTAGAAACTACCGAAAAGCCAACCGTGAAAACCCGGTTAATGCCTTTAAAAGAATCGTACCCGCTGGAGCGCTACTTCTTGTGGTCGTTTACAGAAACGCCATTGGGCAAATGGCGGCGCGAATATTTAATTGACCCCTTGCTTTTCAGAGGGAAAAAGATTTATTGGCGTAACTATGAAGCAGGTTATGACGTAGCCGAGCTGGAACCCCGGTCTCGTACGGATAGCACCTATGTGTTGCTGGAATATTTTGTGCCTGTGCAGCGTTTTGACGAATTTGAAAAGCAAATGGCCGAAATTTTTATCCGGTTTAATGTCAATGTGCTCAATGTATCTATCCGTCATGCCAAAGCCGATCCCGGTACGTATATGGCCTGGGCGCGCGAGGAGGTATTTGCCTTTGTGGTGTATTACAAACAACGCACAGATGCCGCATCTAAAAATGCCGTCGCTGTTTGGACACGCGAGCTTGCCGATGCGGTTATAGCTGTAAATGGGGCCTATTACCTGCCATACCAGGTACACCCAACTGCTGCCCAGTTTCATAAAGCTTATCCAAACGCCCGTAAACTGTTTGCTTTGAAAGATAAGCTCGACCCGATGTATAAATTCAGAAACACTCTTTGGGATACTTATTATAAACCTTTAAATCAACAAAATCATGGATAGTACCAAATCGGAATTTAAAGCGGTATTTAATGATACCAAATGGAGCGACGATTTTTACCGGTTTTTACAGGTGATATTCCATTTATATCCCGAGGATAAGTTTCATCAACTGATCAAAGAAGAAACGGCGGCTAACAGAACCGACGAAGAGATTTATAAATCGATACAAAGCAAGCTGCCCGGAATAAAAACGTTTCTGTCGGAACTTACTTACGCCTTGCCTGCATTAAAAAAACAAAAAAAAGAAATTACCCGTCAAACACTCGGCTTGCTGGGCGGTGTTAAACAGATTGATGGTTATGCCGAGATAGGTTCGACGGGTCGGTACATCAGCCAGTTACGAAAGGAAGTAAAAGTAGTTGAACCGATATACCTGATTAATGATTTGGCGCCAACCAATTCGCCGGGCGACATTATGGAGCGTGGGCAGTTGGGCAAACTGGGCACCTTTATTAATGTAAATAATTATGAATCTATAAGTGCCGCCGATATTGCGGATGAAAGCCTTACCGTAGTTACCTGTTATATTGGCTTGCATCATTGCCCCGTCGCTAATCTGGCTGGTTTCGTGCAATCTATTTACAGAATTCTGCGTCCGGGAGGTTCGTTTATTATCCGCGATCACGATATTAAAACAGCCGAAATGGCCACATTTGTATCATTGGTACATACTGTTTTTAATATAGGGTTAAATGAAACATGGGATTTTGAAATGAGGGATTTCAAGAATTTTAAATCTGCGGATGATTGGTCGGCCATTATTAGTGAAGCAGGGTTTAAAGATGCCGGGAAACGTATTTTGCAGGATAAAGATCCCTCGGATAATACATTGATGTTATTTACAAAGTCATAATATGAAAAGGCTGCGGATATTAACATTGATTTCGGTATTGCTGGCTATACTGGTGTTTTTTGTGAAAAATAAAAAACCATCAACCATATCCGCAGGTGATGGGTTATTGGTTGACAAGGCCTGGCTTACAACCAATCCGCAACCCTTGATACCGCAAAAAGATGTGCGTCCGTCCGACCAAACTTTTTTAACCTTTCCTGAATGGTTCCTGGTATTTAGCCCGGCAGAACAGGCCGACTATTTTAAAACCAATACATCAACTACATTCCCTTACATGAAACATATTGACCAGATGTGGGGAGGATATGGTATTGTTTATAACCAGATTAAAGGGAATTATCCATTCAATACCGGTTATCATGTTATGATTATGGTTATTGCCGGCAGTACGACGGTTGAATATGGCATCAAGTCTTTTTATGAAACAATTGCAGGGCGGATAACCAATACAAAGCAGGGCGAAGCAATGACCGGCGAGGATAAATTTAACGCGGCCTATGAACTTAACTACGTTAAGTTTATTGAGGATTTACCCTGGTACGAATATGACTTTAACCATCAGCTTAAAATGCTGTGGGGCAGCACACCATTATCAGGACAGCATATGTTTCGTAAACTGGAGCGACGATACTACCTCACTACCGAATTACTGGTGAAAAGCGGTTACGGCTATCTGATAAAACTTGCCACAAAGTCGGCTTATGATGTTGCCGCTTTAAATACAACGGTGGTTGTTGATAAGAAACCCGTTACCCCCGATGCTCGAAATACAAAGGAACTTTCAGGCGACCTTTGGCAAACCGATTTGCCGCGTTACGCCCGGTTTAATTACGCGGTTCAGCAATTGGCTGCGAGTAATATTAATTTAACAGAAATTGCGGGTAACAAAGGTAGTATTATGCTTACGCTGTTAACACCTCAATCTTTAAAGGAAAACCCACGGGATTTTAAAATATTGTTTACCCAGCCCATTTTTACCAAACCTGGTTTAAACCGGATTGCTGTTGTTACAACTGTTAATGGGCTTAGTAAATTGGTGAAAATACTTGGAGAAAATCATGTTACCATTGAGCATATCTATGATTATTGATTGAGCCAAATAAAAAACTCTCTGCCGGTTTCGGAAGATTCAAAAATTTAAAATGATCCCTTATAAGACTTGCGAAGTTTTTAAAACTTCGCAAGCCTGGTATTATCATAGTATTTTACGCCGTCAATTCTGCTTCCGCCAGTTTCGTGCCCTCAATCCTGGCTTTTATTTTCGCGAAGGCGGTTTCGCGGGTTGTGGATACATCGTCGCAAAATGGCGAGAAGCCGCAATCGTCGGTGGTGCCCAACTGGTTGGTATTGATAAAGGCTGCCGCTTCAAGTACCCTGTCGCGCACTTCTTCGGCAGTTTCTATTACGGGGTTAAGTACATCTATCACGCCAATAAACACTTTCTGATTGGGCTTTAGGTATTGTTTAATAACCTTCAAAACTTTTACCCTGTCGGGCTCGCTGGCCAGTTGCAAATAAAAGCTGCCTACATGCAGTTCAAATAAATCGGGTAAAAAATCGGCGTAATCAATATCCGCGCTATGGGTCGAATCGTGGTCGCCGCCGGGGCAAACGTGTACGCCCAGTTTTTGCTGTTCTTCAACGGTAAAACGGTCGAATACCTGGTTGTTAAGGCCAATGAAGTGTTTCAATACACCGCCGGATGGATCGAGCTTTAACGATAGCCGTCCTTCTGTAAAATCCATTTGTACTTTATATGCGCCCTGCTCCAGGCAAAGCCTGATGTCTTTTTCGCATTCATTCAGCAGGTCGGCAATAAATTCAGCTTGCGGATAGCCTTCAATTCGATCTGGCGGATAAATTAAACTAAGCGCGGATGCCGATATGATGGCTTGCTTAACGGGCAGACTGGTTAGTTTTTGAGCTGCGGCAAGATATTTTGATGCATAATTACCGTACCTGAACGGCCCTTTGGTAAGCAAAGGCAACTGCCGCGAGTGGCCATCCTCAAAATTGATGGTCATGCCTCCGGATGCTAAGTTGGTTAAGCCCTCCAGCGGATAAGTGACAAAGCTTGATTTGGTTTGCTCACCATCGGTAATAACGGGCGAACCGGTTTCAGCAAACTCCTTTAAAGTGTCGGCAATTGCAGCTGCATAAAGTTTATTTAACTCATCGGCATTGGCTTGTGTGGTAATTGCCGTTACAAGCTCAGGCGACCTCGGAATGCTCCCGATAGGTTCAGTTAGGATTTTCATAGACTTTAAATTGGGTTTATAGATTACATAAATCTACCGCAATTTTATATGGAATAAAAAATATTGCCTGGTAATTATTATAATAACTTGCCAAATGCTTTTAATAACCTAATTAAATATAGTTACTGAACCACTAAGCACCTGTTTTGTGCCTTTTGTGCTGATAACGTAATAGTATACCGAAGCGGGTAATTTACTGCCGTTATAGGTGCCATTCCAGGGCGTGGCATAACCTTGTGATTGAAATACCATACTGCCCAGGCGGTTATAAACCCTCACGGTTGTGGTTGGGTCGCCCTCCAGGCCGGCTATTACCCAGGTATCATTATGGCCATCGCCGTTGGGGCTAAATGCATTTGGTATATGTATATCATCGCAATGGCTGCTTATGGCAATGGTTTGTGATGCCTGGCACCCGTTGTTATCGGTTACCGTTAAAATAACCGATCCTAATTTATTGGTTGTAAAAGTGTTGGTGCCGGGTTGTCCGTTCCATTCGTATTTGACAAAACCTGCGGGGGCTGTAAGGGTAATGCTTTCATTGGTATACTGACAAAGCGTAGCCGATGGTACGTTTAACGTTGGATTGGGAAAATACTGCACCGTAGCAGATTCATCAACCGTACAACCCGCCGTTGTTGTAACTGTAGCTTTGAATGTGCCCGAGTGCTGGATGCTTATTTTGTCGGATGTAGCGCCGGTACTCCAGGTAACAGTACCGCTTGTATAGCTTGCTTTAAGATCAACCGTTTGACCATCGCATAAGGTGGTATTCACAATTTGTTGAATACTGACGGTGGGCGGCGGGGTAAAACCTAAATTATAAACAGACGACGCGATACTGCACGAACCAGCACTTACAACGGTTACCGTATAGTTGCCACCTATATTGGTTGTTATGCTCGCTTTGTCCTGTTCGTCTGGTAATATATTTCCGTCCCTGAGCCAGCTTACAGTCGTAAACGGGTCTATATTAACATTCGCGATTAGTTGGGCCATATCGCCAATGCAATATGCCGGTTTACTGGCAGATACAACAGGTTTTGGCAGTTTAATGAAGTCGACCTGCAGCCCGGCGGACGAAACCGAGCCGGAACAACCGCTTACCGTCACTTTGTATTTGCCCGGTTGGCTCACGTTTATTGCTGCAGCACTGCCGGTTATGGGGCTGCCATCTTTATACCAGGCGTACTGGTAACTTGTCCAATTCAAAATAGCCGAGGCATCAATAAGTACTTTGGCCGATAGTGTAGCCTGGTCGCCATCGCAGTAGCTTGCTTTATCGGTAGCCAAAACCGGCGTTGGGATAGTAATAAAGTTTACCTGAACCTCTTTTGAAGCTACCCAATTGCCTGCACAGGCGCTTACTTCTACCTTGTATTTGGCGGTTTCGGTGATATTATCAAGCGTGGCTGTTGTATTGCCATTTAATACGCCATCCTTATACCAGCGATATTGGTAGTTGGGTTTGTCGTCGGTTTTTAAGCTCGCTGATGAACCGGCGCAGTAGTTTAATACATCGGGGTAATTAAAGCTGAATACAGGGGCGGCTACCTGGGTGACTGTTAAATGATTTGATTCAAAATGCACCTCTGAGCAGGGATCATACATCACCACATAATATTCGCCGGCCTCCTTAATTGAAAGCGAGGTGCCGCTTTGGTTAGCCATTTCTTTACCATCCTTATACCACTGTTGAATGTTGTCGTTATAAACATAGGAGCTGAAATAAGCGTTAATACTGACATTGGCGCAAAGTTCTATTTTGGTAACCTCTGGTCCATTTCCTTCAAATTGGATAGCTTGTAATTGCTGTTTTTTATCAACATAAGCGCCAAAATCGGGCTTTAAAAGATAAAGCCCGTCAATAGCGGCCACCCAAACGCCGTCTTCACAAACAGGTGTGGTATACGATGTAGCGTTAACGCAAATGTCATTAATCTTTTTATTGCCTAATGGGTCATAGTGGAAAAAGGTGTAATTTCCCATCAGGCCATCTATATTGTTTTTATATCCCGAATTGGTAAAATACAGGCCATTATCAGTGCCTGCCAATACGTTTTCTTTACTTATTGCCTTTTGGTTAAGATAGCCAAATCCAACCAGGCCTAAAATAGAAGTTACCTTGTTAATATTAATTCCTTTCAGGTATTGTTTGTGCGGCCAATCTAAGGTATAGGAGTAGTTCCGGTTGTTCTGAAATATGCCGTCCTCGGTCCCCCAAATCTGGATAAAATATACGCCTGCATTTGCGGTGTTCATGTCATCAATCCAGCCGTAGGTATAACATGCGGTATTAATGCTATTTGCGAAATCCTGATATTTATAATATAGCCAACCACCGTATATCGTCCATTGAGTAAGTTCAATTACGTCATATTGGTAATCCTGTCCGGGATACCACGGGCCATATTCCAGATCGCTGAACATTTCCGTGCGGTAGGTAGCATCGAATACTTTGGCCGGCACTTTAGACGACCCTGCTAACATGACATCACTGTCATAATCATAGTGGCACATACCTTTATCAGTGCCAATGATAATTGAATTGGCGGTAGGGCGCCCTGCCAAACCGCGCGTATTATCGGTAACGTAAGTTCCTGTATAATCTGTGCCTATTGACGTGATTGCGCCCGGCACCCCGTCTGGATTGCCTATTTTTTTTAACGCGCTGTTTTTATATTCCAGTAAAACATCGGCATTGGTGGCAACAAATACCAATTCCTTGTTAACGCCCGCGATGTCGGTAAATCGAAAATTGCCATATGCCGTAAACTTATCCGAAAAATCATCTACTTGTTTGGTGACGCTATTAATTCTGTAAACTTCATTGTTTTTTGCAAGCACCCACAAATATGGGTCATGAAAGTCTCTTTTTATTTTCAAAATATTTTTACCGGGAAGAAAAGTATTACTCAGATGCAAGTCCATATCCTGCTGAGCATGAACTTTGTAAACGGTAGCAATAAGGATTAACAGTAGCAAATAGCGCAAACGGGACATGACAAGGCTTTACAGGCAGAAAGATAAGATAAATATTAAAATATTTAAAACACTATTCTTCCCACCTGGCTGCTATCCCCCATAAATATTATGCTCCAGAAACGCGTTCCTGAATTTACCATGCGGGTCATATTCGGCAACCACCTTTTTAAAATCGGCTATTTTTTCATAACGTGAGGCCAGCACTTTCGGATCGAGCGTAAATACTTTACCCCAATGCGGCCGGGCATTGAAAGGGGCCAGGGCCTTTTCAATAACGGGGAGTAGTTTGGTAACAGCTTCTGTTTCGGGTTTCCAGGTAAAGTGAATAGTTACCGAGGTTTGATTATGGCAGGGGCTCATCCACAGGCTATCTGCCGCTATGGTGCGGATCTCGGTTATAAATAAATGCGGGCCAACCTGCCTGCCTAATTTAGCAATCGCTTCAATGGCCGCTACCGCATGTTTTATCGGCACAAAATATTCTGATTGCAGTTCTTTACCGCTGCTTGGGGTAAAGCCCATTTTAAAATGCGGCAAACGCTCGTACCATGGTCCGGGTACACCTAACTGGTCGGTGCAGCTTTCGGCGGGGTGGTCATAAATAGGGTGCAGGTTTTTGGTGGCCGCTTGGGCACCATAAAATTCGGGACCGTCATGGTCTTTTTCGGTCATGCGGCTTTTTATCCAAACCTCGTTTACGTAGTCGTTTTGCCAATCGGTAAACAGGCTTACGCTGTAACCTGCAGATACTATCGCTTCAAAATGTTGCTTAACCTGTGCCATGGGCAGCTTTAAAAACACGCGCTGGCGCATCATGTAAGTGGGCTCGATGGCCAGGGTAACTTTGGTAATAACACCTATGGCGCCCAGTCCAACAACTACCGCGTTAAACTTTTCCGGGTCGGCGGCTTTTGAAAAATGAACTATACTGCCATCGGCAACAACAACTTCCAGCGCTGTTACGGCACTGGCCAGGTTGCCGTTTTTTACACCGCTGCCATGCGTAGCCGTGGTGATTGAGCCCGCAACGGATATATGTGGCAATGAAGCCAGGTTATGTAAGGCATAGCCCTCTTTATGCAGGTAGGGGGCCAGCTCGCCATATTTTATGCCGCCTTCAACAGTAACGGTCATGGCTTTTTTATCAATCGAAACAACTTTATTGAGTTCTTTGGTTGATAGGAGGTCGTCCTTGCTATCGGCGATGCGGTTAAAGCAGTGCCTGGTACCCAGCGCTTTTAGCTTGCCGTGTTTTTTTATGAGCTGTTGTACCTCGGCCACCGTAGCCGGATACTGCACATTAGCAGTGCTGTAAGTAAGGTTGCCCGCCCAGTTTTGCAAAGGTGCCTGGCCGGCCAGGCTGATAACGGGAGATAAAAAAGGTGTAGCCATAAGTGTGCCGCCTAAACGGATAAAGGTTTTTCTTTTCATAACTAATTGGTTGATACAAGGTAGGATTTTAATTGCCATAAAAAATTAAAATTAATCACAAATATAGTTGACAAAGTCAACTATATTTGTGAACTTAGCTTTTGTAACTGCATTATTTATATGGAAAGAAAGTCGTCACCAGTTCAGCAAATTCGGGCCTTTAGTCGTTTTTATACGGATATTATAGGTTTGCTGGATAAACACCTGCTGCAAAGTGATTACTCGCTGGCCGAGGCGCGTATCTTATTCGAGCTTCATGCGGCCAAAAGCATGCAGGCCTCGCAGATCATCTCGGCCATGTATATCGATAAAAGTTATTTAAGCCGGTTATTGAAGAAATTGGAAAAGGATAAGCTGATTGCCCGTAGGCCTTCGGAACATGATGCAAGGGCGATGGTGCTTTCGCTTACAGATAAAGGGATGGCCGAATTTGAAAAACTTAACCAGGCATCAGATAAGCAAATTAACCAGCTGATAAAAGATTTGCCTGCTGCCAGGCAGTCGGAACTGGTAGCGCACATGCAACAGATCATGACTATTTTAAAATAAACAATGAACGAAAAGAGCACAACGTTAAACATCAACGATATTAATATACGGACAGTATTGCAACCCGGCGACCTGGGTTACATTGCGTACCTGCACGGAGATATTTATGCGCGGGAATGTGGCTACGGACTTAACTTTGAACGTTATGTACTACAAGGCCTGGCCGACTTTGCCAGCCAGTACAACGCCGGTAAAGATAGGGTATGGATTTGCGAGCACCGGCAGCAAATGATCGGGGTGCTGGTTGGCGTTAACCGCGGCGATAGTATACAACTGCGCTATTTTATTTTTAGGCCCGAATACAGGGGGCTTGGCCTGGGCAAAAGGCTGATGGATGGCTTTATAAACTACATGCGTGAATCGCAGATAAACAAATCGTACTTATGGACAACCAACGAACAGCATGCTGCCATCTCGTTGTATACCCGTTATGGCTTCCGGTTAACCGAAGAAAAGGTATCTAACGGGTTTGATAAAGAGCTTACCGAAAGGCGGTATGACCTGGAACTTAACGACAAATATTGACTACCCAATGCCGAACCCATGGCATTGAATAGTCAATATTATAGAAGCCAAAAGTAGAATGCACAAAGCTTAAGGCTTATACATTGTTTGATATCTGAAACTATATAATATCAATTGGCCGTGAGTGCCACCGGCGCCAGTTGCCTTGGCGAACCATCGGGCCCAACCGCTATAATATTATCAAAAATTACCCTTGAACCTGGCTTGATGCTGTTAAGGGATGCCGTCATGGAATCATTCAGGGTGTTGCCCGATCCAACCTGTACCGATGCGGTTTCGCGGGGGTTGGCTATAATAAGGCTGAACCGAGTGATTTTGAACCTGGCGTCAAAATCAAAATTATCCAGCATGGCAAAAATAGCATTCTGAGCTTTTAAGGCCACGGTAGGTACGCTGCCGCTTGACCGGCCCGAGAACTTTGCGACAGGATCTGGAATGCGTTTGGCCCTGAACTGGGTATGGCTTAATACCTGTACTTTACCCGGCGCAATTTCTGCCGATACCGAAACGGTTACCGTACCCGGAGTAGTCACCCTGGCTACATACTTCCCTTCGGAACCGCTGAGCGTGCCGCCGGAAATACCTATCCTGATGCTTTTTGAGGGGATACCCGGCACAGAAACCGATACCGGGTTATCCACCCCGATATAAAATACATTCATCTTATCGGGCGATACCACTGCCGATGGCCTTGAAACAATATAACGCTGCTCGGGTGTGGTATAAGTTTTTATAGTACCATCGGTTTGTTTTACGCTGATGGTGCCCTTCCAGTTAAATACCCCTTCGCGGCTGGTATTTACATTGTATACGCCCCGTCCATCCTTCACAGATATCGGGTTGCCGCCAACCTGTACAGTAGGGGTCGAGCGTGAATCATAAGCAGTTAAAAATACCTGCGCGGTGTAAGGCTGTCCTTGTATCAGGTACGATGTTGGCGCCACTGCCACTGCCTCAAATTTATCCAGGTTCACCACGGCCTGGTCCATTTTGCCCAGTATCTTTTTCACCACTTCCGATTCGGCATTTTTGTTATCGGCCTGGATGCGCGATAGTATCGTAAACGTAGCGGTTAAAGGCACGCCTTCGCCAAAGTTCAATTCTTCCCAGTTGCGGTGGCTGGGGCCTCGTTTTACCGGGTCATCGGCGTTAAGATTGAATGATACCGTTTTGCTATCCTGCGGGCCTAACAAAGTGAGCAACCGTTCGCGGGTATCATTAATTTTTTGCTTAAGCGCGGTAGCCCGCTTTTTGTTAATCATTACATCAAAACCGATATCAAGGTTGTCGCGCTGTTTTAAATCGCCTGTTACAAGATCGTACCCGTTGCTTTGATTACTAAGTTCTGCTTTGATGTCCCTGATGTAGTTATCCAGATCTGTTGTTACTTCCCTTGCCTGTTTTGCTTTTTCATATACAGGTTTGGCCCTTTCGGGCGATTCCTTAAGGCGGGTTTGCTCAAAAGTGCTGAATAATTGCTGTACCGAATTACCCACGTTTGCCGCCGAAGCAGTTAAGCTGTCGTTTATGGTTTTAAACGCGTCCAGTATGGTTTCTGATACATTCAGGGCCAGCATTGCCAATAAAACCAGGTACATGATATTGATCATCTTTTGCCTGGTGGTTTCTTTTCCTGCAGCCATTTTTTTAAGTTTTAAATTGAATTATTAATTGTTTTGATAGGGTATAAACACCTTGTGGGATGTTGTTAGCCGTAGTGAGGGGGTACGAGAACTATCGGGTTTGAACGCTGGTTAAGACTCACCCGGCGAGGCTGCGCCCGCCACCCTCTCTTCGGCTTCGCCGGAAAGAGGGGCTTGAAAGCGTTTTTGTTTACTTCCATTAAGGATATTCCCCGTTCAATTCCCTCTTTCCACCGCAGGTGAAGAGAGGGTGGCGGGCGCAGCCTCGCCGGGTGAGTTTTCGCCGCCCTACATATCCACCATCCTATACCAGCGTTCCAACCCGAAAAGTCGTTCCCCTTTTACTACATCCGCTGCTGATTCATAGCCGAAAGCATGTTGGCGTAGTAAACATTTAATGATGATATATTTTGCACCAGCTTGTTCACCTCATCCTTAAACACCCGGGTTTCGCCTGCCGACTCGTGCAAACTATTCAGGGTGCCGGTAAGGCCCTGGTAAAACTGGTTAATGCGGCGCAGGTTATTATCGGCCCCGCTCAGTTCGCTCTCGTATAATGAGTTTAAATGTGCCAGGTTATGTGTTAGCTTTAAAACCTGTTGCTGATAGGCATGGGCATCATCGCGGCTATCGGCAATGGTAGCAAAGCCGGCCGATGCTTTTTCGAACATAATGCCTAACAGATCAAACTTGGACGAAGCGTTTTTTAGCTTCGCCGCAAATTCGTCTGTCCCTAATGATGCATCAGCTATAGCGTTTATCCGACTCATTTTATCCGAAAATTGTTTTAATCCCTCCCCAAGGTTGTTAATCTTTTCGGGGCTTAGGTCGGCATGAGTAAGCAAACCGTCAAGCGCCGCGGTAACGCCATTGGTTTGGTGCATTGGCCTATGGCTATGCCTTGGGAAGTCGCCCGCATAATCAACTGCCAGTTCAGGATATACCTTTTCCCATTCCGGCTCTTCGGCCGGAGGGAAAAAGCCAAGGGTAAAAAACAGCAGGGCTTCTACTGATAGGCCAAGCCCTATCATATAGGTGCCAAGCTGGCCACCCCAATGGTTAATTTTAAACATAGCGCCAAGGATAACTATACTGGCACCCCAGGAAATGGCTATATGCAGCCAGTTGATTTTTTTGCTCTTTAACATGATATTTGATTTTTAATGGTTTTACAGATCAGAATTTTACATAAATGGTTACCGCCGAATTAAGGCCAGGCAGCAGGCCCCGTAACCCGCTGCTTACTTTGCTGGCCTTATCGCCATAGGTTGATGTGGCCGAACTGGTTGGAATAAACCACCCCAAATCCGTACGCATACCTATGTTTTTGAACAGGTGGATATTACCCAGCCCGGTGCCGATATAGGGTCTTACTTTCGACATGTAGATAGTGTAGTTGGGTGTAGTGCCTATCCCTTCCCTATACACATTATTTGAAAAATAATAAGCAATACCGGTAGATATGTACCACTTACGCGCCAGCCAGTCGCTTTGGCCGTACAGGGGTTGCCAATCGGCAATGGCAAATACCGATGTGCGGTTAAATTGCGCGTCGCGGCCATTGTATTGTACCGTCATCCCCGGGAAGGCATTGAACCCAATCCTGGCGTTAAATGATTTCAAAAAACTGTATGATCCCTGGATGCCTAACCCCTGCGTACCAACCTGTACGCCAAATGATGATGTTGGGAATGCACTGTACTCGGGCAGTACCTGGGCGCTGGCCTTGCCGCAGCAAAACAACAGCCCCGATATGAGCATCATCAATAAAAACTCCTTGAATAATTTTGCTTGCGTTGTCATAGCTTCTCCTCCTTTTTACTATCTGTTTGTGCTAAATTTTTTGCGTTTACGCCCCTGGGGTTTTGCCAGATGTGTTTTTTCAGGTCGGCAATTTTTTGTTCAAGCAATATCGCTTCCGTGCTGCCCGGCTCCAGTTGCCCACTTTGTACGCCACCCGGCGACGCTTGTTTTACCAGGTAGGCCGAAAACTTGTGCTGCATAAACACATCATCCAGCGTAAAATCAAAAATGTCCTTGTCGGGGTTGCTCACATCCTCCTGCACCAGCGTGTACCGCAGCTGTGGAAAATAAAGCCAGAAGGCCGGGGTAAATGCCAGGTTGTCGGCCAGGTCGGCCGATGTGCTGATGTGCATCATGGGGGCCAGCGCTACAATGCGGGTGTCAACCCGGCCGCGCTGCCTGTCAAAAAACACATCTTCCCTAATCCGGAACCGGCGTACTTTATCAGGGTTGAACTCGTTAAGCGCCATCCTTGAGCCTGTTTGATTACCGTCTTTATCAAAAATTGGTATCAGCACCGAATCGGCAAAGCGCAACTCGCCTTGTTTGGCGCTGAGTTTCTTTTTCAGGTCCTCTTTTTCATAAGGTGTAAGCTTGCCTGCTTTTATCCCTTTCATGATATCTTCCATAAGGGATTTACCAGGGATGGTAAGGATGCTGTTGCCCGAGTCGGAAAGGTCGATATCCCGCCAAACCTGTGCATATAACCTGATGTTGGCGGCATTAGCCTTTGGATAGGGGAAAGGCTTTGCTTTTCCTAAATCGGCCGATTTAATTAAATTATCATATGCCGGCAGGGTATCTGTTAACGTACTATCGGCCACTATTGCCTGGGCAAAGGACATACCCCTGCCGAAACCGATCAGCAGAAGGGTTTCAATCACTATTATTATCTTTTTCATAAAATTATCGTTTAGCGTATTTTCTTGTTTTCACCTGCTCGCCGGGGAGTTCAAAGGCGGCCATCACGCAGCGGAAGCCTATGTAGGAGTGGGCGTTGCCCTGGTCTTCAAAACTGCGGGTATCACTGTTCAGCATCTCGCCGTTATCTTTCCATGATCCGCCGCGTACTACCTTTCGTTTTAATAGGGGCGAGTCTTTATCGGCGGCATCATACAGCAACGCCGGATTTAAATCGTTTACCAGTTGCGAAGCCGAGGGACTAAAAGCATCCATCGTCCACTCAGATACGTTGCCTGCCATATTGTAAATGCCGAACGCGTTGGGGGTATAGGAGGTAACCGGCAGCGTAAATGTTGATCCATCGCTGGAGTAGGCGCCCTCGCCTTGTTTAAAGTTGAGCGAAAGTTTTTCCTTACCGGTAGTTTTATCAATAGTGGTTTTTACTGTTCGTTCTACAGTATCAGCTGGATCGAGCTTGGCTTCGGCGGCGTATTGCCACTGTGCTTCGGTAGGCAAACCAAAACTTAGTTTAAAATTTTTAAGGTTGGGATTGTTCCTGATGAGCACCTTTAACTGCGTACTGCGCCAGTCGGCATAAGCACGGGCCTGTTTCCAGGTTACCCCGACTACAGGGTTATACTCATAAATTTTATTGCTGAAGTAGTTGGCGTCCATCACCGTCATTTGCGCGTTCGGAAAATCCGTCGACCATACATGCTCGTTAGGATAAACGCCGACCGTATCCATTACATACTGGTTGTTTTTTTCGCCATCCATGCGCACGTAATAAAACCGGTAGTTCATTAATGCCGGGTCGGGCATACGCTGGCCATTGAGCATGGTCATCATACCGGCCAGCTTTTCTTTTACGTCTGCCGGTGCGCGTTTCCACAAGGGCGAAATCTTGTGCACTTTATCCCAGTCTATCAGCCTGATCTCCTTGCGGTTTTTACCAACGGTTGCCCCTGTGGATGGCAGATAAAAGGAATCATCGTGCAGGTAATCGGTAATAGCTACCGAATCGGCAACCCAGTTTACAAAGGCCTGGTATTGCTTATTGGTTACTTCGGTTTTGTCAATAAAAAAAGCGCTTACGCTTACATTGCGTTTTTCGGATTTATCATCATCATCCTGCAGTTTGTATTGGAAAGTGCCTGATGGTATATACACCATGCCTGCCGGCGGGATGAGGCGCTTTACAGAAACAGCGCGGGTGGCCGGGGTATTGTATAGTTTTGACTGGCAGGAGCTGAGCACTATTAGCAGCAAGCCTGTAATTTGAATTGACGATCTCATAATTGACTTATCGGGGTTTTAAATGAAAAAAAATAGTCGAGGTGAGATCATAGCGTTTTTTTAAGTGGTGAAACAATGACTCAAATATGGGAGGTGTGGACCCAAGGGGGCATAATGTGCCGATGAACAGACTAAATAACTCGACAAAGAAATTGCGGGGTAAAAAGTAGAATTTTTAGTTGGATGCCTGTGCAATATATCAACATGGATACGCGTTTTTAGCCGCGTTTTTGCATGTTGCACAGGGATTTAGGAGATTTTGGCTGAAAATATGGTATGATTTTTAGGCTTTATGGTTGGATATAGCGGCCCGAAATATCGATTTGCAAGAAAAGTATTTTGATAAAACGACGGACAAACAGGAGGGCAGGGCGCTATTTAAGCCACCGGTTTTCGGGACAGCGTTAAGTATGGTAGTGTAAAAATAAGGCCCCGCATTACACGGAGCCTTTGTAATATAAATCGGCTAAAAATTATTTTAAAATACTGCCCACATAACCTTCAACCGCCCGCTGAGGAGCGCGGTTAACATAAAACGATCTGTCTTGCGGCGCCCATGTGCCCAGGCCATCTACATAGCGGTTAAACATGCAAAACGATGCGGCTATCAGCACCGTGTCGTGTATCTCTATATCTGTAGCGCCTTCGCTTCGGGCGGCATCTACCTGTTCAATGGTTACATTTTTGCCCCCTTTTTGAACACTACCGGCAATAGTTAATAAAGCCTTTATTTTAGGCGATATATCGGCGGATGTAAAATCGGCTTTAATAGCATCTATATCGTCTATACTACAGTTAAGATAGTGGCCGGCTACCGCGCCATGCACGTTCTGGCAAAAAAAGCAGTCGTTCAGGTACGATACGTAAGTGCCTATCAACTCCCGCTCGCCTCGGGTTAGCGAGTTGTCTGAGCGCAGCAAAAATTCGGCAAGGGCATTCAAGGGGGCCTCGGTTTCGGGCCGGTAAAACATCAGGCCTCTTATGCCTGGCAAGTCGTTATTTAATTCAATATGTGCCATGGTATATTTTTTATGGTGAATAATTATTGCTTTGGTGTAGGTAATTCAATAACTAAAAAATGGAATTACAAATAATATCGAATAACGAATTTCGAATATCCAACACCGAAGTTTTTCTTCATTATTCGACATTGGATATTCGGTGTTCGATATTTAAATCAATCTTCGTTCATCACTTAGGAGCATTGGGAGGTAAAGTATACCCCTTTGCCATACGTACGCCCATTTCTGCATAAGCTTCCGGATCTGTTGGTGTAAGGCTGGCCAGGCCATCTACATAACGGTTAAACATGCTGAACGCCGCCGCTATCAGTACCGTATCGTGTAATTCGCGGTCGGTAGCGCCAAGACTTTTGGCGGCGTCAATATCGGCCTGTTTAACTTCGGTACCCAGGATTTGCACTTTACCAGCTATGTTTAATAGCGCTTTCAGCTTATCGCTTGCCGGGGCCTCCTGCATATCTCTCAATACCTCGTCAACAATAAGGGCATCGTCTTCATACAGGCACCTTGCCGCAGCGGCATGGCTACTGTAGCAAAAGGTGCAGTTGTTGCGGTACGATACATATGCGGCTATCAGTTCGCGCTCAGCGGGTGATAGGGTAGATTCGCCCCGCAGCAGTATCTGCGCCAGCTCATATAAAGGCTTACCTGTTTCGGGCCTGAACATGACCAGCGAACGGATGCCCGGAACGCCTTCGGGTACATTGATGTGTGCCATATTTTTATTGAATTATTGAATTATTGAATTATTGAATTATTGAATTATTGAATTATTGAATTATTGAATTATTGAATTATTGAATTATTGAATTATTACTCTTTAAAACACTTTTCCCTTTAACCTTTTGCCTTTCAGCTTTTGCCTTCTCTTTTATGGCCAAAAAGCACTACCAGCAGGCCTACCACAAATACTAACGAAAAAATGAATATGGCATTACCATAGCCGCCGAGGGCCGATACCAGTATGCCTACAAACAGCACCGCCGTAGCGGTAAATATTCTGCCGATGTTAAAGCAAAATCCCGTTGCTGTGGCACGGATGCCGGTTGAAAATAGCTGTGGTATGTAGGCTGATAATACACCCTGGCTGGCGCCGAAAAATAAAGCCAGTACGCATATCTCGGCATAAATGACAGGGCTGAAGGTGCTGTTGGTTTTAAACAACACGAACGATAAACCGGCACATACCGCGAAACAAATCAGCATCGACCGGCGCAAGGTAAGCAGGTTTACCAGCCACCCCGAAAGGAAACCACCTGTTAGGCCACCCATCCCCAAAAACATCATGCTCAGGCCACGCTCTTTGGCTGCATCATGATTGGTAATAAGGCTTTGCACCCAGGTTGGCAGCCAGGAAAATATGGCCCACAGGCCTATTAACATAGTGCCAAAGGTCAGCGAACCTACTACCAACTCCCGGCGATGGGCGGGCGATAGTAATTTATTCAACGGGTTGTTGCGGTTGGCAATATCGTTACGATAGCTTAGCCAGCCTGGCGATTCGGATAAAACCCAGGCGCCAATCAGCGCCAGGGCGAGCGGGATAACGCCGATCAGAAAACCTGACCGCCATGACGATACCACGTAATTGATAAGCCCGGCCGAAAAGATACCCACGGGAAAGGCGATAGACAGGATTCCGATAACAACGGCTTTGCTTTTGGCAGGCCAAACTTCGCTTATAAGGGTAATGGTTGTTACCAATACGCCGCCCACGCCAAAGCCACTCATAAAGCGGCATAGCACAACGCCCCACCAGGTGGGCATTTGCCCTGTTAAAATGGTGAAGATGCCATAACAGCTAATGGCCATCAGTAAGGCGGTTTTACGGCCCATTTTGTCGCTGATAACGCCCCAGGTAAAGCCGCCCAATGCCCAGCCAAAAATGAAGATGGCGTTAATATAGCCACTGATGGAGTTAATTTCGTTTGGAGGCAAATTGCCCTGCAAATCTTTTACCACCACCGGCAGATAAACCGACATCAAAGTAGATACCGTACCCCCAAGGGCGCTGCTCAAAAAACAAATAGCAAATAGTATTACCCGGTAAGGTACGCTGATATCTGTTTTCGGTTTTGAACCCGGCTTATCAATTACAAGTGTGCTCATGTTGTTTATTTTAAAAGGTCATCAAATACTATGGATACATAATAAATAGCGCCAATGGCCGGCGAACCGTACGACTGGTAGATGTGCTGGTTAAAAATATTGCTGCCACCCAGCTTAACTGTCGATTTGAATTTTGGGAGCTTTTTGCTGATCTGCGCATCAACCACCGAGTAAGCATCTACACGGCCCGGACGGGTACCGTTAAAAGTACCGTACCAGTCAAACGCGCTTTGCCAGTGCCAGGCCAGGTTAAAGCCAAAATTGTTGGCAAAATTGCTGTTGCCAAAAGTGGTATTGGTAGCCCATTTAGGCGTGTTAAAGGCTGCAATGTTATTTGGATTTGCGTTGCGCAGATTGAAAGTTGATAGCGTAGCGTTGGCACCCAGGGCATATCCTTTATCAAACAAATAAGTTAAGCCTGCGCTTGCGCCCTGTGCCGATACTTTATCGGGCGCGTTGGTGTATAGCTGGAAGGCATGTACCTTGCCACCGGGAATATCACTTGCCGATGCTGTGGTAACTTTGCCATCGGCACCTAATATTTGATCTTGTGGCTGTATTACTACCGTGTTCAGGATAAAGTTGGTATAGCTGCTGTAGTAATAGTTTACATCAACCAGTAATTTATCCATAATTAAGCCTTTATAGCCCAGCTCAAAGGCCTTTTGCTGCTCGGGCTTAATATAGGCCACATTTGATTTTTGCAATAACCCTTTGTTTTGCTCAACCGCTTGCGGAAAGGGTGTTCCGCCGGCAACAGCCGCGCCAAATGCCGCACCAAAGGCACTTACTGATGATGCAGTGAACGAGTTTTCATAAACGTTTAACCCTGCACTGTTTTTGGGCGCGCCACCTAAAATGGTGATAGGGCCTACGTTAAGGTGAATAAACTGATCAACCGGGGTAGGGTTCCGGAAACCGGTTTGGTATGATGCCCTGAAATTATGGGTTTTATCAACGGTATAAACTGCCGAGAAGCGAGGCGTATAGCTGCCTTTAAAGTTTTCGTTTTTATCATAACGGATAGAGGCAGTTAGCTTCAGGTTATCGTCAAACAGTTTTTTGGCGGCCTGCATAAACGCGCCGTATTCGGCAATGGTTACTCGGTTGGTTTTATCATCAAACAAACTGCCGTTGG
The DNA here is from genome assembly GCF_028736215.1 of Mucilaginibacter sp. KACC 22773. Lineage (NCBI taxonomy): Bacteria > Pseudomonadati > Bacteroidota > Sphingobacteriia > Sphingobacteriales > Sphingobacteriaceae > Mucilaginibacter > Mucilaginibacter oryzagri. The sequence continues at coordinate 5,653,252 of NZ_CP117883.1, read as the reverse complement.
TAAACATGCGATAATCGCGGTAACTGCCGCCGGCCAGCAGCTCAAATACTTTGATAGCACTTGAGAAATCGTACTGACCATCAGCATGGTAAAATTTACTTGCACTAAATACGCCCGCACCGCTTAGGCCGTAGTTATGAATAGATGCATCTTTGGCAGCGTTGAAGGCAGCTGTGCCCGGTAAAAAACGGCCCTGATCTGCAAAAGACCTTGCTGCCGCATTATCGTGGGCGGTTACGCCGCTGGCGTTGCCGTTGTATGCTGTTGAATAACGGGTAAACCAGGTATCGTCGGCTTTATCGGGCGTAACGGTGTTACCGCTTAAATCCTGTACCCAATCGCGGTTGATGAACTGCGCTAGCGAGCGGGTATTATATGAATCGTGCGAGTTTTCGGCTACGGAGTATCCGCGGATAAAAAAGTTACTGCCTTTCAGCTCCACCCTGTGGGTTTGCAGTACAAAGTTATTCAAATCAAAACGGCTGCTGCCGGTATAGCTGGCGGTTCCTTTACCAAAGTTGTACTGGTAAATGGCCTCCAGGTTATTGCTGATGCGGTAATGCAAAGCGCCGTTTAACTTAAGGCTGTATACGTTATAATTCATCAGGTCTTTTTCCTCGTAACCGGTTCTCGATACCAGGCCGATGCCGGGAAGTGTGCGGGAGACTTCATCGCCGTAAATATTCAGCGCGTCGCGTCCGGGGTTATTGGGCCCCCGTTGGGCAACCGGGGTTGATGCGCTTACATCGGTATAGTTTTCGGCATACCAATCCCTGCCGGTTAAATACGAGGCGTTAATTTTCAAGGCAAATCTGTCGTTGAAGGCTTTGGCATATCGCGCGGCAAAATCATACAAACCCTGTGGTTTTACAGATGATTCGCCAAAGTGGTTCATTCCGGTTTTAACCTGCAGAGTTAAGCCCTGGTATTTGAAGGGATCTTTTGTTTTTAACGACAATAAACCATTAAAGGCTACGGGGCCATATAAAGCTGATGCCGCACCTGGTATAACTTCGGCGCTTTCGATATCAATATCCGATGCGCCGAAAAGGTTACCTACCGAGAAGTTGAGGCCGGGTGTTTGGTTATCAACACCATCAACCAACTGCAAAAAGCGGCCGTTACCAGTGCTGTTAAAGCCACGGGTGTTTACCTGTTTGTAGGTTAAGCTGCTGGTTACCGCTTCAACCCCTTTTAAGCTTTGCAAGCCATCATAAAACGTGAATGAAGGATTTTCTTTGATAGCTTTCAGGCTCATTTTTTCGATACTAACCGGCGATTGCAATATGCTTTGGTTAATACGGGTAGCAGATGATACAACCTCGTTTAGTACGATGGATTTTTGCTGTAATTTGAGGCTTACTTCGCCGGCGGCTGTAACATTGTTTTCTATTTGCTCATACCCTACGGCAGATATAATGAGCGTAAAGGGCAGCTTAATTTTATTAAGGTTGAGGGAGTAATTACCCTTCGAGTCGGTAATGGTACCGGTTAATTTTCCTTTAACGGTAATGCTGGCGCCGACAACAGCCTGACCGGTTGCGGCATCGGTTAGGGTTCCCGTTATTTTGCTTTCCTGTGCAAACAGGTTGATTGACGAGAGCAGTAATATGATAAATAAAAGTTTTCTCACAGTGATTTGGTTTTAAATTAGTTAGGGTAATGGCTTATTTTTTTAAGTGATCATAGCCTTGCGGCAGGCGGGTATAACCATGGTTAACCAGGCGATCGGCCAGGATGTTATAGTACCCGGCATCGGCGGGCAACGCTGTAGCCAGGCCATCAACATAGCGGTTGTACAGGCAAAAAAGCGCAGCTATTAATACGGTATCGTGAATTTCGATGTCTGTCGCACCCGCGGCCTTAGCCCGGTCAATTTCGGCTGAGGCTACATTTTTGCCGCTTTGGCCGATTAGTTTGGCAATGGTAAGTAGTGCTTTCATTTTCTCGCTTACTGGGGCGGTCTCGATGTTTTCTTTGATCTTTTGGGCGGTATCATTTTCGCCTAAATACAAGTCGGCAGCGGCAGTATGGGCAGTGGTACAAAACTTGCACTGATTGCCGTGCGATACGATGGTAGCTATCAGCTCACGGTCGCCCTCCGATAGGGTCGACGGGCCGCGAAGCAAAATTTGGGTCAGGTCGCGAATAGGTGCAGCACTTTCTTTGCTGTACTCCAATAGGCCGGTAATGCCCGGTAAATGGGACTCAAGAGGTATGTAAGGCATGAGTTTAATTTGAGGATTTGAAAATTTGAAGATTTGAAAATTTCCGAAGGGGTAATTAGCTTATCGATACTCTTACTACGTCGCTGTCGCGTTTGTGCTCTGGCTAAATGCAAAGCAGCAAACTGCGTTAAAGCGCACAGGCAAATTCCAATAAAAGCAAATCATTGGTACTAACAGTACCGTCCGGAAAATGAATTAAAAAGAGGGGATTAGCAGCTGGCTTTTGGCGGTTGCTCAGGAATGTCCTGGTGGTAATAAACCAAAGGTTGTACGGGTTGTACAACGTTTTTCTGTAAGTTTTTTATAGGGCAATTAAACTCAATTTGCGCAAAAGAGAAACTAATGTTTTCCTGCACAATGGTTTTGCCGTAGGGCACATGATCTTTTTGTGGTACCGGGATATCTTTAACGCCTTTGGCATTAACTACATTTTTATCAATATGTTGGGTGGTTTCGTAATTGGGGATGCACATCAGGTGTAAACCGGTGCGTGTCATCTTCATTTTTACGTAGTTGTAGTTGGTGTTCCCAAACTGGATTTGCCCTGCAATGTTCTCAAAATTTTTCCAGTCGCTGATATTAGGCAGGTTAACAGGGATAATTATCTCTGTTAAATCTTTAATATTGTAAAGACCTTTGCGGGTTTGTTCGGTATAAAACTTATCTGTTTTGTAAACCAGATATTGATGAAATGCCAACTGCCCGCCAATATTTAGCAGGTGAATGTTGAGTAACATTAAGGCAATAAACTTTTTCAATCTGGTTTAAAGGCAAAAGAGTTGTTTAAAGTTGTGACTTTAAAACAAACTTTCAAAATTTTATTTAATAATAGCGTGAATATCTGCCGCGTTTACGCCCTATTTGCTCCGGAGTTAATTTTTAATGTACATTTATGCTGCCAACTTTATAAAACAGCTACCCGATGTTTAAATATTTTACCTACTGCCTTGTCTTCGTGACGTCTACTGTTAAAGTATTTGCCCAGCAAACGCCAACGCCACAATGGCGACCAGCATACCATTTTACGCCGCCCACCGGCTGGACTAACGACCCTAACGGACTCCTCTTTCTCGACGGGAAATATAACCTGTATTATCAGCATAACCCTTTCGAAAATAAATGGGGGCATATGAGCTGGGGACACGCCACCAGTACCGACCTGCTGCACTGGAAAAATCTGCCGGTAGCCATTCCCGAAATAGTGACAAAGGATACTTTAACCTATGTCTACTCCGGCTCGGCAGTGGTGGATAAAAATAATACCAGTGGTTTTGGTAAAAATGGTAAAGCTCCTATTGTTGCCATTTTTACAGCCGATCAGCCCAAACAGAAAAAAGAATCGCAATATATAGCTTATAGTAACGATGGAGGCATAAGCTATACCCAATACACCGGCAACCCAGTTATCGATTTGAATAAAAAAGATTTCCGCGACCCCAATGTTTTCTGGCACGAACCAACCAAACAGTGGATTATGACTGTAGCCATGGTTGACGAGCATATGGTAAGGATTTACGGCTCTAAAAACCTGAAAGAGTGGACAAAACTCAGCGATTTTGGCCCTGCTGGTTATACTAAAAGCGGCTGGGAATGCCCATCGCTGCTGCCTTTAACTGTTGATGGCGATGCGGCCAATACAAAATGGGTGCTGTTTGTATCGTGCTGGGGCGAGCATAGCCCAATGATGCAGTATTACGTTGGCGACTTTGATGGCTTAACCTTTAAAAACAGCAATGATGCCGGTAGCCTGTTCAAAGTTGATTATGGCGACTCGTTTTATGCCGCTATTGCCTGGCGCAATGCACCTGGCAACAGGAAAGTGCTTTTAGGCTGGCTGGTAAACGGCCGCAAGGAAACCTATCCATGGAAAGGGCAGATGTCAATCCCGCATGACTTATTCTTAAAAACTACCGATGAGGGCATCAGGCTTGTTCAGGCACCATCAGCTGTTGTTAATGAGGCAATTTCAAAGGAAGTGAAGGCGCTTTCGTTTGGTAGTCACGTACTTGACGGAACGATGTCGTTAAAAGGCAGCAGGGTATTTGGTAAATCAATGTGGATTGACGTTGATTTTCAGCTGAATGATGCCAAAAAAGTAGGCTTTATTTTAGCCCAGGAACGCGGCACAACAAAAAAAGTGGTAGTAGGATATGATGCTGAAAAACAGGAGCTTTTTATTGATTGTACAACCTCTGAAACGGCGAATAAGGATGCCGTAAACCTTATCCAGACCGCGCCGTTAAAGCCGGTAAATGGGGCTGTAAGGCTCCAGATTTTGCTTGACAGATCCTCGTTGGAGGTTTTTGGTAACGGCGGCGAAAAGGTAATATCCACCATGATATACCCCGGCGAAAACGCCACCGACAATACCATATTTTCGGAAGGACAATCGCTGGTGAAAAGTTTAAAGATATGGGATCTGAGCAGTAAGTAATCTGGCCAAAACAAACATCCATAAAAAATGAACTTGCTGAATCGCCTGGCCGGGTTGTTCTTTGATTATTATTTTATTTTCAATATATTTTGAAAATTCAATATTTTACTTAGATTTGTACTATCGAAACTGATAAAAATAAATAGCCTGTAAAATGAAAACCATAGGTTTTAGTATTCAGCAATTGATCTGGTTTGCGGGGCTGGCACAGGTTGGGCTGGCGGTTGGCAGCCTGGCCATTCCCCGGGTTTTAAATTGGCGGCCCGAGCTGTTAAAAGTGCAGCCCCTGATTAAGCAAATGTTTTGGACTTATGCCGCATACATCCTGGTTATTAACCTTTGCTTCGGGCTGCTTTCGGCACTGGCATCTAATGACCTTGTTAACGGAACACGGCTTGCAACATTGCTTACCGGCTTTATCGCCGCCTACTGGATCTCCAGGGTGTTGATCCAGTTTCTTTATTTCGACAGGGCAAATTTCCCTTCAGGTAAATTGCATAAACTGGCCGAGGCGGTATTGGTTGTTCTTTTTGTTTTCCTGAGTATTGTTTATAGCAGGGCCTGTTACTTTAATTATATGCAGTCATGATCACCACGACGGTACTATTACCCTTGTTATATTTCGGCATCACAAACGCTGTTGTTGTACTGTTGGGCTATGTTTTTATAAAATATAAAATGGTGTGGCAAAGCTGGGTTTTGCTGATTGTGAGCATCCTTATCGTTGATCTTATATTTTTACATGCTAACCCCATATTGCGAATGCTGGCCATTATTGCCACAACCTTTACCGCCATGAAGGTTATTGCTGTGGCTCAAAATTATAAAAGCAAAAAACTTACCCTTCGATTTAATCAATGGCTGGTTTTTGCAGGCGGCTGGGCCGGCATGCGTGCCGAACCTTTTGAAAACCTTGGGCATGCACCCTTAACCAATGCCTGGGCAATGATTTGGTTTGGCCTGGGCCGGGTAATAGCCGGCGGGGTATTTATTCTGCTGGGGCGCCAAATTGTATTGCTGCCTTTGGGGCCGAAGCCGGCTTACCTGTTAACCACCGCTTTTTTACTGGTTGGGCTAAGTCTTATTCTTCACTTTGGACTGTTGAGTATTAGCGCAGGTACGTGGCGACTTAAAGGCGTAAATACCTATTACCTGTTCAAACAACCTGCCAGGGCCATGAGCATTACTGAATTTTGGGGTAAACGCTGGAACATGGCCTTTAGCGAAATGACCTCCATAACCATCTTTCGCCCCTTGCGTAATAAAATAGGGCCGGCTGCCGCGTTAATGGTCGCATTCGGTTTCTCGGGACTGCTGCATGAACTGGCCCTTAGTGTACCGGTAAATAGCGGATATGGTTTGCCTATGATATATTTTATTATCCAGGGAGCTATGGTACTGCTGGAAAAAGTGTTGACAAATGGTGGGGCTGCTTTTTTAAAACACCCGTTCACCGCCCGTTTATGGACATTGTTTTGGGTGATAGCACCAATGCCCTTGCTGTTTCACCCGCAGTTTATCAGGCAAATTGTGTGGCCGATGGTGGGGTTACACGTGTAAGCTTAAAATAACGTGTATCGCATGGGCGTTCAATGGAACATTTGTGCAACTCCCTGCCCATGACATATTCTTTAAACTTCTCTTTTGTCATAGCGAGTGACAGAATCCGCAGTCAAGAAACTCCGGAGCTGGAATTGATTTTCAATGGTACACCCCACTCAAAAAATATGTGCACAATGCAGCATCCGAATTGCGACCTACACTGTTAGATAAACATCCGGCATCGTTGAAGGTGGATAAAGCAGGTTTATAATTAATGGAATAAAGTAGTTATCGGGCATTTTATACCTTTAATTACTTGCAAACTTGGGTATATTTGGGGTAAACGCATTTCAACGGTGAATGTACGATCAAAATAAAATAGACGATTTTTTTCTTCGCTCTGAACAAACTATTAAAACTTGTGATCGAGACAGTGCTTTCATACTTATTTCGTCTGAAATAGACAATTGCGAAACCAGGTATCTTAACGAATACATTACAGCTCTGAATTTTATACGTCATGAAAAAGCTTTAGACTGGATTGAAATGAGTGCCCATAGAATAACTGATGTAAATCTCAGTTGGGGGCACCTTGCAGCCAGTTCCTATTTTAACTGGAATAAGGCAGATAAATGGTTGACAAAAGGGAGGCCCTTGAGTTTAATAAGCCTTGATGCATTGGTGTTCTGCACGTCAATTGGAGAACGATTAAATCAATCGCCCTGGATGAGACAAATTCAGCCAAGGCTTGTTGATAATCCAAAGCCAGAAATTGTTGCTGCAAGAGTTCAAGAATATTTGAAAACAGACGCTGTGCCGAGAACAAAGCGGGTTGTTAATCAGATTATTGAAAATATTTTTGATGCCGGATATTAGTCATTAAGTATGCTGATTGTATTAAAAAGTGAGTTCAGCATCCCTGATTCTTCGAAATTGCGGAGTACTCACCCGCCTGTTCGCAGTAGTCGAACTGCACCGCTCTCGGGCGATTGCAGTGTACAGACGCTCGAAAATTTGAATTTTATTTCGCAAACCCTAAGCCTCGTTCAAGCCCCATCTTTCCTGCACAGCAGAAGAGAGGGGGACGAGCGCAGCGATGCCGGGTGAGTCTTTGCCTGCGTTCAAATATTTACCCCTAAAACACAAACACCCCGCTATGCCGGGCATAACAGGGTGTTGCTTAAGTTTATGATAGGTTAAAGGATAAAGGCTTTTAAATAGGCGTTTGCATAAGTGCCCCAATCTTTCATTACATTTTTTAGCGTAGCGGTCAGTTGCTGGTTGTTTACCACTTTTCCTTTTTTGGGTGGCATAAGCGCTTTGTCATCCACCGGCACTTCGTTTACTTTGGTGGCAAACCAGGTTACGTTTTCATGCGGCAGGGCAAGGCCCAATATCATCCCGGGAAGGCCTGTGAAACTTTCTGGTCCGCCAGGTACGGCAATGTCGTCGGCATAAAACGCTACCACATAAATAGAGTCCATAACCAGCGCGTTGGCACGGCGGCAGGTAAAGCCGGCTATTTCGCGGGTTTCACTGGTTATCTTCCAGTTTATTTTGCGCAGGGTGTCTTTTACCAGGAAGTTTTGCTCAAAAACCTTTTTCTGGTTGATGCTTAAGCCCGTGGTTAAATCGTCGGCAATGGTATTTACCTGGTTTACTACGGGGCTTTCGCCAAAGAAACCATTATCGGGCGCATCAGATTCGATAGGCGTAAACAATGTTTTGTTATTGGCAAATGTTAACGTGCTTTTAAGTTTTTTAAACTGTGGCTGTGTTTTTTTATAGGAGTCAAAAGCAGATCGAAGAAAGTCTTCATTGTTTTTATTGATCTGTTTTTCAAAAAAAGCAAACATGTTCACAGTTTTTTCAAACTCGATGGTGCCATTCATGGTAAAGTGCTTGTTTTGAGCAAACACGGCGCTACTGCCAAAGGCAATTATACAGGTGGTAAGTATTATAAGGTTTTTCATAGTGCTTATTTTTTAGGTGCTGCCCCGCCGCCAACATGGTTAAAATCCCAGGTAAGGGATAACATAAAATATCTTTTAATCGCAGTATATCTTTCCTGAGTAAGTATGCCGGCAGATCCTGACCGGTTGTACCCTTTATTTTGGTTAAGCAAGTCGTTGCCGCTTAAAGTTATTTTAATACTTTCGTCCTTCATAAACGCCTTGCTTATGTTGGCATTTAGCGTGGTACGCTTAAAATCTTCAGGAAAAGATTGCGTTTTGGCGTTGTATTGGTAATTACAATCGGAGCCAATACCGAATTTTGCCGGTAAATAAATATTAAACCCGCCGTTGGCATTAAACCCGCTGCCGTTATTGTTTACATTTGGTAAAAGCGATGATGAGTTAAGCGTATAGGCGGGGCCGGCAGATGCCCATACATTATATTTTTTTTGCTTGTATTTTGATAAGTTAAAATTGGCCGAGTAGGTGTACGAGGTAGTTTTATTGAGCTTGTTGTTTGACAGGTTATAATAGGTATTTCCATTAGCATCGGCGCTTAAACCGGCGTTGATATCGCCAATCGGGATTTTGCGGCCGTAGTAAACATTAACGTACATATTAACAGTTTGCTTATCCAGGTTTGAAGATTGAAAAACACTTTTACCGGTTTGCGTATCGGTAACCACATTGCTTACAATAGGGTTCATGGTGCTGCTGTATGAGCCGCCTACGTACAACGATTGATCGCTGATAACCTGGTAAGAGTTGTACCATAACGAAAACCGGTTAGTAAATGATGGCTTCAGGTTAGGATTACCCAATGTAACATTGAGCGGGTCGGTATTTACCCTTACCGGCTGAATCTGGTCGATGTTTGGTTGCGAAGTATTACCGTTGTAACTGATACGGATAGATTGCTGCTGCGAAAACCGGTATTGGTATGTAGCCTGCGGAAACCAGTTTACAAAGTTGCGGGTCCGGGAATTGGCATCGTTAAATAAATCAACCTGTTTAAAATTAACCGTCGCTACTTTTGAGCCAAAGTTGAAAGTGGCCTTTTTACTTTTATAATTAAAATTTAAGCCAAACTGGTTAGAAAGCTGATTAAGCTTATAATTATTGCTCAGCGAATCAATTTGTACGTTATAAACACCCGGGGCCGATTGGTTGTAGGAGCGCCTGTCTGAGGTTCCGTTGTTCACGTTGATGCCGTAATTTACAACAGCCGAAAACTTTTTAGATAGCGGCTCGGTATAGGTTACAGTGGAGCTTAATACATTATTTTTAGTTTGGGTGGTTTTACGCTGATCTATGGCCTGCGTACTGGTTGCATTTTCCAGCGTATCAAAAAACGCCGTGTTTGATTTCAAAAAGCCCTTCGCATCGCTTTCATTGTAAGCTTCGCTGATGTTTACCGATAATGTGCGTCCTACTCTTTTAAATTTTTTGGTGTAAAAAGCGCTTGCATGAAATATTTTGTCGGTAACATCATTGTTTACTGTCCGGTTATTGGTGTTTAGCTTAGTACCGTTTTGGCGTAAGCTTGTCGAGGTGTAAGTATTATCAACCTTGCTGTGTTTATCAGTTCCGTCAACCATCAGCTTTAAATTTGATGACGTATCCAGTTTTACCTGGTACGTTAAATCAAGCTTTTGGCGAAACATATATTTATGAAAGGTTTGATCGGAGTTGCTGTTGATAAAATTGCCCGGCAGTGTATTTTGGGTTAAGATGTTTTTTGTTCCATCCACATCAAGCGAGCCTATTTTATAATTGGCGTTGATTGATTGTTTATCAGCATTCCATTTGGTATCATAATGTGCACCGGCGGTGCGTGCTAATGGGATACCCTCGCCTTCAAACCTGCCATTCCAGCTGTCAAGGTCGCTCTCGTCGCCGCCTCCGTTAAAGAATAAGCCGCCGTCGTCGCTAAACTCCAGGCCGGTGCCGCCGTATTTATTTTCGTCTCTCCAGCCAAGGCCTATTTTACCGGTATTGCCTATAGTACCATAAACCGAAAACTTTTGCTTTCCCTTAAAGCGGTTAAACATCAGTTGTTCCTGGTAATATTTATCGGTACCGCCTTCAGCATCCAGTTTGCCAAAATAGCCGTTCTTTTTATCCTCTTTAAGCTTAATGTTGATGGTTTTATTTTTCACCCCGTCATCAATACCGGTAAATGCGGCCTGGTCGCTTTTTTTATCGTAAAGCTGTACTTTATCTACCATATCTGCACGCAGGTTTTTGGTAACCAGGGTTGGGTCATCGCCAAAAAATTCCTCGCCATCAACCAAAACCTTACTTACGGTTTGGCCCTGGGCGGTAATTTTACCATCCTTATCCACCTGGATGCCTGGAAGCTCCTTCAAAAGGTCTTCTACTTTTGCGTTCGGTTGTACAGTAAATGCATTGGCATTAAATTCGGTAGTATCGCCCTTAATTTTAACCGCCGCTACCTGGGCTTTTATAATAACTTCTTTAAGCAGCTGTGTTTTAAGTATCATGCCTATGCGGCCAAAATCGTGCGTGGTATGTGCCGAATCGAGTGTAAAACGCTCTACAAAATCGGCATAGCCAGAGTAGCTTACCAGCAAAATGAATTTACCTTTTTTTAGATTATTGATGGCAAACTGACCGTCGTTTACCCGGGTAAACTTTTGCAGGATAGAATCTTTGGCATTTAAAACAGCAACAGTAGCGTTGGTTAATTTAGAATTTGAAGCCGTATCGGCAACTCCGCCTTTGATGGAATAAGTATTTTGTGCAAAAACAGAAGCTGTACCAAGCAGGAGTATTATTAGTGCAGTAATTGTGATTTTCATAAGGTTATTTATGGAAACCAAGATATAACTAAGTTTTTAGTAATCAAAACGATTTAACATTTGCACCTGTATATTTAACATTTAAAGCCAAAAATTTAACATTTATGAATTTTTTAAAGTATGCAAGCAATTGATTTTCATCTTAGTAAACAAATATGGGCTTGTAGTGTAATAATATTATTACATTTTATATTAAATACCGAAAGATAAGCGGCGAATAGCAAAGGGATAAATGTATAAAGCATGGTGCTATGCAAGCCAATAGTGTAAAATGGAAAATTATAACTTGGCATTGCTTTTTACCTTGAACTTAAGATTGAAATATTGTTGGTGATTGAACAAGTTAGAAAATATCACCTACTGCTCCTTGTTTTTTTGGTAGGCTACCCAAACGTAAAAAGGTACGCTCATCATCAGCAAAACAAAACCGTAATACACGGCATCTTTGCCCGTGCCTACAATATTCCACAGCGCATAACCAAATGCTACTATAGCCAAAAACACCGCCCCAAGCCAGCCATTTGCCTGCTTGTTTTTTACCTTGATAATAAGATAGGACGCAGCCGATAACAGGTAAGGAATAAGCATCGACAGCAACGAAAGCATCAGTAAAAACCGGAATTGTTCAACAAATCCTTTGGAGTAATTCATACTCATAAAAACAGAAACCAGTGTACTGCTAAGCAGGATTCCCATGTAAGGCACGCCTTTTTTATTTTGCTTGCTAAATATGGCGGGGAACAATTTATCCCTGGCAACGGCAAAGGGCATTTGCCCCTGCATTAGTGTCCAGCCGTTAAGCGCACCAAAAGCGGCAATGGCAACACCGGCGCTTACCCAGTAGCGAATGTTATTGCCATAAATTATAGCAGCGGCATCGGCGTAAGGCGTTTGCGATTTTGCCAGCTCGGCAGCGGGTATAAGGCCCATTACGCTTATACTACCTAAAATATACACCAATGTAGCAATTAGCAGGCCCAGTAATGTTGCACGCGGCACCGTTTTTTGTGGATTTTCTACACTCCCGGCGGGTATAGTGGCGCATTCAATTCCGATAAAAGAAAATAGGGTCATGGCTGCGGTAGTGCTTATTGCACTATAGGTACTTGTACCGCTGCTATTAAACGGGCTAAAGTTTTTGGCCTGTAAAAAAAACAGGCCGCCAAATGCCACAAGCACCAGTGGTAAAATTTTAAGTATAGTTGTAACCAGCTGCCATTTGCCGCTGGTTACAACTCCGCGTGTGTTGATATAAGTAAGCAGCCATATAGCGCACAGGCCGGTGGCTATTGCTGGAAGGCCGCTTGCCAGTGCCGGGAAAAATGTACTTAAGGCGCTCACCAGCGATTTGGTAATGGCTGCGCAGGCGCATGAGGTAGATAAGAAATAACCCCAGGCCACCAGGAAGCCTGCAAAATCGCCCAATCCATAACGTGTAAAGGCATAGGGGCCACCCGTAGCATGTGGCAATAGCTTACTCATGTTACTGAAAACCTTTGCCAGGAAAAACGAGCCCACTGCCGAAAATATCCAACCCAACAAACCAATACTTCCGAAGCTGGCCATAGCGGCGGGTAGTAAAAAAACACCTGCACCTATCATATTGCCCGCCACCAGGGAGGTGCTTGTCCATAAGCCTAATTTTTTTTCTGAGTTGGGCATTGCAGTTAATAAAATTGAGGATGATAAGATAGGGTTTTTATTAAATACTGCCGTAGTAATTTTGTATAGGTGGCCAAAACTTCGTTTTGAATGCATCTTGAATTTTATTTAAACATTTCCCCTTCAAATTCCTTTTACTACCGGCAAATACCTGCTGCCGATCCATAGTCGGCATATAATTCCCGGATGAAGAAAAATATTTTTTTAGGAGCAAGAAAAACGATTACGGTGCTTTTGGCCACGGCAATTGCGGCAATAACACTCGCTTTTGTTTTAAACAAACATTCTGATAAAACGCTGACTGCCGATAAAAACAACGGCGGGTTGTACCTGCCAGGTAATTTCAAAGCGGTCATCGCTATCGACAGCCTGGCCGGCAGGGCACGCCACCTGGCCGTAAATACCAATGGCGATATTTATGTAAAACTCAGGTTTCCCGATTCTATCGGCGGCAATATTGCGGCACGGGATACCGATCATGACGGCAAGGTAGATACGATAAAAAAATTTGGCAACTATGATGATAAAGGGCCTTATGGTACCAGTATGCGGGTGCATAAGGGCTACCTGTATTTCAGTTCGGAGGTAAACGTTTACCGCACCAAATTAAACCCCAATACGCTGGTGCCCGATGGTCCGCTGGAATTAATATTACATGATGCCCACGGCGAGCACGAGCACGACGCCAAGCCCCTGGCTTTTGATGATGCCGGGCATATGTACGTGGCCTTTGGCGCGCCATCCAACGCATGCCAGGAGCAAAACCGGGTTCCCGGTTCGCCGGGGATAAAAGGCTGCCCCTTGTTGCAGGAGTACGGCGGCATATGGCAGTTTGATGAAGCCAAACCCAACCAGCAGCAAAAAGATGGCATCCGCTATGCTACTGGCTTACGCAGCGTGGTAGCCATGGATTGGAACACGGCGGATAATTGCCTGTATGTTGTAGCCCACGGCCGCGACGACCTGCGGTTGTTGTTCCCCAAAAAATTCAGCGCCTGGCAAAGCGCCGTAGCGCCTGCAGAGGAATTTTTAAAAATAAAACAAGGTACAGACGTTGGCTGGCCTTACTACTATTACGACCCCATTAAACATAAAAAACTGTTAAACCCCGAGTATGGCGGCGATGGCATAAAGGCGGGCGACGGCGCAAAATATGCCCAGCCATTGATTGCCTTCCAGGCGCATTGGGCACCCAACGATTTGTTGTTTTATACCGGCAACCAGTTCCCGGCCAGGTATAAGAATGGGGCTTTTGTGGCTTTTCATGGTTCAACCAACCGCTCGCCGTATCCGCAGGCCGGCTTTTTTGTGGCTTTTGTACCGTTTAAAAATGGCGTGCCGACGGGTAAGTGGGAGATATTTGCCGATGGTTTTGCGGGCCGTAACACCGTGGTAAGCGTAAGCGATGCGCTTTGCCGCCCCATGGGTTTATCCACAGGGCCCGATGGCTCATTGTACGTGAGCGATACTGAATTAGGAAGGGTATGGCGCATTTTTTATCAGGGCGATAAAACTAAATTTACCAGCACCATGCTGGCCAAAATGGAACTGCGTAAAAAGCTGCCCAACTTTAAAATACCCGATCAGGCACGCAATAATTTTGCTACCGGGATGCTTAAAGGCGGCGCAAAAATTTACACCACGCATTGTGCCAACTGTCATCAAAAAAATGGCAAGGGAGATGGTAACCTTTTCCCCCCGCTGGCCGGATCGGAGTGGGTAACAGGCGGCAAATACATGGAAAAGGAACTTGCTATAAGGGTTTTATTAAACGGCCTGGAGGGGCCGGTTACCGTTAACGGCAAGCCCTACAATAGCGTAATGCCAAAGCATGATTTTTTGAGCGATGCCGAAATAGCAAGTGTGCTAACCTATATCAGGAGCAATTTTGGCAACAACAGCAGCCTGGTTACCGCATCTGAAGTGAAAAAAATAAGGGCAAGCCTGCCTGGTAAATAGCTCACTTATCCGTAATAGCTATCACCTTGCAGTAGGGGCCTATATATAAACCCCGTAGCTCATTTTTAATCTATCCATTACTACGTGGGTATAAAAGCGCTGCACATCGGGGCAATCCATAAAATATTTTTTGCTGAATTGTTCGTAGTGTTTCATATCCCTGGTGTTAACAATAAGCACCAGGTCATAGGTGCCGGTTACGTAGTAACACTGCGATACTTCGGGGCAATTTTCAATTTCGGCCTTAAACCTTTCGATGGTGCGCGAGCCATCTTCCTGCATACAGATATCTACTATGCAGGTTAGCCCAACACCAGCCGCCGCGGGCGAGATGATAGCTACATCGGCCTCAATAATTTTTTCATCACGGAGTTTGGCCAGTCGCCTTTGTACAGCCGATGCGCTAAGGTTTACCATTTGGGCCAGGGCCTGGGCGGTAAGGCGGTTGTCTTTTTGTAATAAACGCAGAAGCTTTTTATCGTAGTCGTCAAGCATGTACATAATTTACCCGTTTTAAGGGCTAAATTAAATAAAACATGCGCAATGCCGGCCAATAAGCGATTTTTATGCAAGGGCTTGTTGGTAGTTTTGAATTATCATCCACAGTAAACAAACAGGTAAATATTTATGAAACTATTAGCCAACAGCATATTCACCAAGGCCGAAATTGAGCAGTTCAGAAACGATACCTCCGGCTGTACCTATGTTAACCATTTAAACAACGCCGGGGCGGCATTGATGCCCAATGTAGTTACCGATGCCATTACCGGCCATATTAAGCTGGAAGCAGAGATAGGCGGATATGAGGCCGCTGCCGCAAAGGCCGGTGCCATTGCCGAATTTTATGTGCTGGCCGCCCAGCTTATCAACAGTAAACCCGGTAATATCGCTTTTACGGCAAGTGCTACCGACTCGTACATCAGGGCTTTATCTGCCATTCCATTTGTAGCGGGAGATATTATTTTAACCGATTGCGACGACTACATCTCAAACCAACTCCATTTTCTATCGCTCAAAAAAAGGTTTGGAGTTGATATTGTCCACATAAAAAATGTCGCCACAGGCGGTGTCGACCTTGACGACCTGGAAGCTAAATTATATGAGCTTAAGCCCCGTTTGCTGGCTATAACCCATATCCCTACCAATTCGGGCATGGTACAGCCAGTTAACCAGATTGCAGCTATCTACGCCAAATATAGCCAGGAAAGCGGTGATAAAACATGGTATATTTTAGATGCCTGCCAATCGGCAGGGCAAATGAAGCTGGATGTACAGCAGCTGCAATGCGATTTTTTATCGGCAACTAACCGTAAGTTTTTAAGGGGGCCGCGTGGTTCGGGCTTTTTGTATATCTCCGATAAAGTTTTGCAGGCCAAACTTGAACCTTTGTTTATTGATATGCGCGGCGCGCGGTGGACAGAAAAAGACCAATACGTGCAACAGCCCGATGCCAAACGTTTTGAAGACTGGGAGTTTGCCTATGCTACGGTAGTTGGCAGCGCCGAAGCTATCAGGTACTGCCTGGCCATTGGCGAAGACCGGATCTGGCAGCAGGTTAAACAGCTATCTGCCTATTTGCGCAGCCGTTTAGCATCAATACCAAATGTCAGGGTGTTGGATCAGGGGCCCGAATTGAGTTCGTCTGTTACCTTTACGGTTGCAAACTCATCGGCTGAGTACCTTGTGAAACAGTCTTTACAGCACAATATCAATGTGGTATCATCCTATCGTGAATTTGCAGTTATCGATTTTGACCAAAAACAGGTAGAGTGGGCTATCAGGGTATCGCCGCATTATTATAATACCGTTGATGAACTTGACGCGTTGGTTGATTGCCTGGCCGGTTTTTAATTTAGGGAGGCGTTTAACCCTCCAGTTTGCCCAACACCTCTTTGGCATATGAACTACCGATTGGAATACTTTGGCGGCCAATTTCAATATGGCTGCCGGTGTAGGCATTAATATGGTTGATGGAAATTATGTAAGAACGATGCACGCGGATGAAATAATTGGCAGAAAGTTTTTCTTCCAGGTAGCTAAGGGTTTGGTAGGTGATAACGGGTTTATCTGTAGTATGTATTTTTACATAATCTTTCAGGCCTTCAATGTACAGGATATCTTTGAGCAGCAACCGCACCATTTTTTTATCAGCCTTTACATAAATAAAAGCATGCTGATCGGGCTTTGATGACTGAAGGGGTGCGGGTAGGCTTATAACTTCGGGCGCTTTGGCGTTGATGAATTTATCAACAGCTTTTAAAAAGCGCTCAAATGATACGGGTTTCAGCAGGTAATCAATCACATTAAGTTCGTAACCTTCCAGCGCAAACTCGCGGTAAGCTGTTGTCATGATAACCGGCGGCGGATTTTTTAGGGTACGCAATAACTCTATCCCGGTTAATTGAGGCATCTGGATATCTAAAAACACCAGGTCCACGTTGTTTGCTTTAAGTGCGTTGTAAACCTCCATGCCGTTGGCACAAATAGCAACCGGGTTTAAGTTTTGGAGCTTGCTTACATGGTTTTGCATAATTTCGCGGGCAAGCTCCTCGTCGTCGGCTATGATGCAGTTTATAGGTTTCATAGGTCAAGTTTCAGGTCGGCCTCAAAAATGCCATTGTTTTGGTTCAGTACAAGTTCATAATGGTCCGGGTAAGTTAGTTCCAGCCGCCGTTTAACATTTTTAAGCCCAAGGCCATAATTAGCTGGCTTGGGTAATGGTTGATAACTGTTTTCTACCTTTAAAAACAACCGGTTCCCGGTAACTTTAATGTTAATGGTTATCCACCCGTCGCTTTCGGCAAGGCTGTGTTTAAATGCATTTTCAACAAAAGGAAGTAACAAAAGCGGGGCTATCATTTTGCCGGTAATATCGCCGGAGTATTGGAACGATAATTCAAGCCTGTCGGCAAAGCGCATTTGCTCAATGCCAATATAGCTTTCTAGGTGTTTAATCTCGTCCTGTAGCAATACCCTGTTTTCGCTTGCTTCATACAACATATAATGCATCAAATCCGACAGGCGAAGCACCACTTTTGATGCCTGTTCGCTGCCCTTTAGTGTAAGCGCATACAAGGTGTTTAAGGTATTAAAAAAGAAATGCGGGTTTATTTGAGCTTTTAGCAGCCCCATTTCGGCATTAAATTTTTCCTTCTCCATTTCTCGCATGTTTTTTTCATGTTTAAAAGCATTGCGCATTAGCTTAATAAGCATGGTTATTGCGGTTATGGGGATAATATTAGCCGCGTTTTTAAATATCCGCACCGGGATCCAGAAGATTATTTTTTCCATCCGGTACATCCCCGGATCATGCATCTTATCCCAGGGTACCCATATCGCATAAGCAAAAAAGCGCTGTAAAAGGCCGCCCAGCAGTAATAATAATAACAAGCCTGCTACATAGCCGAAGTACTTTTGAGGATAGTAGAACAACGGCATCAGCATATACAAGTTTAAGTAGGAGATGAGCATACCAATAGGTACCTCTGTTGATAGCTCAGGATCGAGTTTAAATGCAAATACATCCTTATCCTGCCAGCCGTTGTTTATACATTGGTACAGGATATACGCCAGCCAGAACAGCAGGTGCAGTGTTATAGCCCGGTATGGTATCTGCCTGTTTTTTTGCATGTTGTAAAATTGAACATTCTAAGCTATTTGTACCTGTTTTTTCGACAAATACCCTTTTTTACGCCGTTAATTATACGTTTGCCACCTTTAACGGGTTTAAGCCAGGGAAAGGCACATCGGCGGCTCGTAAGCGGTAGTACATCTAAAAGTACAAAATAGAAGCTTTTAGCTCCATTTATTTGGGGTATGAAAATTTTTAAGGCTGCAAAACTTAGTAGGAGTTTATGTTTATTGGTGGTATTTATGGTAACCGGGCTACAACAGTTATACGCACAGGAAGCGTTTGCCCCGCTGCCGGTAGCAAGCCGCCCGCATTTGCAGGCCACACGTGTTACCGGGCCAATAAATATAGATGGTATCCCCGATGAGGCCGCATGGAATAACGCGCCGGTAGCTGCTCATTTTACCACGGCCTACCCACGGCAGGGAGATAAGGCTACCTACGATACCGAAGTAAGGTTGTTATATGACGACAAAAATATCTACATCAGCGCCCGCTGCGATTTTCCGCCGGGGAAGAAAAGCCTCCAGGTACAGGATTTGCGCCGCGATTTCAGTTACAGCAATAACGAGCTTTTTGAGATCCTGATTGATCCTTTTAAAGATCCGCGCATGCCGGTAATGACATTTTGTGTAACGCCCTACGGCACCCAAATGGATATTATGCACTATGCCGATTTTAGTTACGACTATAAATGGGACGCGGTATGGCAGGCCGCCAGCAAAATACAGGAACATTCATGGACAACCGAAGTGGCTATTCCGTTTACCTCATTGCGGTATCCAAAAAACTCAACAGAGTGGAGCATTAATTTTGCCCGTAACATCCGGTTTATTGGCGAAACCAATGGCTGGTCGCCCTGGCCGCAGGCTTTTAGCGAAACCCAGCTGGCTTACGGCGGTATCCTTACCAACATGGTACCCCCTGACGCCAACTTCAATTTACGGGTTGAGCCTTATGCTTTGGTAAATGTCAGTCGTGCGGATAATAACAAGCCGCGTTACAAACCCGAGTTTGGCGGCGAAATTAAGTATGCCATTAACTCCAACACCCTGCTTGAGGGTACCATCAATACCGATTTTGCCCAGGCCGATGTGGATAAGCAGGTAGTTAACCTGAGCAGGTCGAGCGTTTTCTTTCCCGAAAAACGGCAGTTCTTTTTAGAAAATTCAAGCCTGTTTTCTGTAGGTCAAAACAGTATTATTCAGCCGTTTTTTAGCAGGAGGATAGGGTTAAGCGATAATGGATCGCCTTTAACCATCAATGGCGGCTTAAGGTTTATCCATCAGGATAATAAACAATCGGCCGGAATACTGGTCATGAAACAAAATGGAGATACTACAGAAAACGGGGCTTTGTTTGGCGTTTTTAGGTACAAAAGAAGTGTTAGCCAGCGCTTGCAACTGGGCGCCATGGAGGTATTGAGGCAAAATTTTGCCGGCCTAAATCAGTCTGCTTCTGTTAACCCTGTCGAGGTGGTGGATGCTTTTTGGCAGGTAAGCCAGCCGTTATTTATAAGGGGCATGGCATCTTACTCGGGCAACTCGCTAAGCGGGCAAAAGGGGCCGGCCGCCTTTGCCGAATTTAACTACTCGGCTACTCATTTTTTTATCGATTGGTTTCAAACGGCTGTATCTAAAGGCTACCAGGCACAAACCGGCTTTACCGCCAGGGACAATTTTATCAATACACAACCCACGCTGTATATTTTTATGCATAAAAAATGGTTCCCCAAAAATGTACAATTTTTCAGCCCGCAGTTTACTGCCGATATTTACCATGAGGCATCAAGCGGCAAATTCCAGGAGGCCAGTGTGGTGGTGATGCCGCTGCAATTGTTTTTTACCAATCAATCGCACCTTGATTTTAGTATCACCAGTTCCTGGGAGAACCTGACAGATAATTTTCAACCGGTGCGGAATGTTGACATAGCTGCGGCCAATTATCACTTTAACCGGTACGAGTTTTATGGCATTACCAATGCCGCAGCCCCCTTTAGTGCCGAAACCCGGCTGAGTACAGGCGGCTACTATAATGGCAGGCTTAATAGTTATTATTTATCGTTACGTGCTGCTCCCGTACCCCAGCTATCGCTGGTAATGAGCTATACCCGCAACGATTTTAAAAATGTGGGTATAAACCAGGTATCAACCACTACCCACCTGCTGGCACCCGAATTGCGGGTAGCTGCAAATCCCAAAATGTTGCTCTCGGCCTTCTACCAATACAATACCGATGCCCGTAACGGATCGTTAAATGCCCGCTTCTCCTGGGAGTACAGGCCGCTATCGTTCATTTACCTGGTGATAAACAGCGTTAATAATTACTATAAAACTCCATTCGGAATTCCGCAGCGACAGCAGGGAGGTATCATGAAGCTTACTTATATCAGGCAGATATGATCCAGGGTTTAACTTCCTGCTCGTTTTTGCTCGTCTGCCGATCCGGAATCAATTAACGACGTGGAAATAGGTAAAATAGAACTCCCCATTGGCGATACTTATAAGGCTTTGGTGCAACAGTTAAAGCGGTAACGTCTCAAAGCGTTTAAATTGCTTCTCAGGGAATCAAAAAATACAGGCCGCCTTATCTATTCCCCGCCGCGCCAATATCATTCTCCTTCAGCTATCGTTTTTACAGTATCCAGTGCTTTTGGCCATACGTTCTTAAAAAAAGCGGTCATATCTTTGGGGAAATTGCCGCCGCTAAGTTGAACTGTAAGCAAGGTTTTGCCATTGGTGTTTTTGAGAGTATATTCTTCTAACGAGCCACTGCACATCTTGGCACCGCTACTATCGTAATTCTCGATTCCCTTAATTATTTCGCCAATGCCTTTAATCGCCATAAATTCATTTGGAATAGCCCTATCAATGACTCCTATCATTCCCGATTTCTTATGGTCTAAAAATAAAGCCTTGCTGCCCTCTTTCCAGTCGGTAACGGCGTGCGAGCCTTCGCAAAAAACTGCGGTCCACGTTGGGTAATTGGCATCGGTAAAAAGTACGTCCCAAACTTTTTGGGGTGATGCATTGATCTCGACATTGAACGTGATGTTTTCCATTATTGTATGTTTTGATAACACAAAAATGGTTAACGCCCGGCTGATTAAAAAGGGCAAAAAGCGACAAACTACGGTGGTAATACAGACAGTAGCAAGCTTTAAGCCGCAAACGCCGGATGCGGCACATAATTAATGAGTGCTCCGTCCTGTGTTTGATCTTATCCTTTATCTAAAATTCTTTGCTCCTTGTTTCTAAAAATCAATTTTTGCCAACCTCAATAATATGAAATGACCCAGGCACCTGTTTTGGGCGGGGTTTAGGATTTTCGGCCGTTACCACACCAGGTTCGGTTTTAGCTGCGGGCAGGTATAGTTTATGAGTAAGCAAGTCGATGCCGATAGTACGGGCGCTGGGTTCGGTCGGGATGTTTTCGACAAATTCAAATTTATCGGCGCTAAGCTCTTTTACCACGCTGATGGTTCCTTCGCCGTTTGAGGCATAGGCTAATTTTAGTTTAGGATCAAACACCAGCCCGTCGCAACCGCCTATCGGGAATTTGGCTAAGTTTTTACCATTGGCGGCGTCCATTACCACCATGGTGCTGTTACCACCGCAGCCAATAAACAGGCGATTGGTAGCACGATCGATATCTAAACCCGACGGTTCATCGCCGCCTTCAATTTTATAACGGGCTTCTACTTTTAAGGTAGTGGCGTTAATAACAACCACCTCGTTAGTAGTTTCGGCATTTACAAATACTTTTCCTTTGCCGTCAGAAACGCCCGTTTCTGGCTTCGCGTCCAGCGGGATGGTAGCAATCACCTTATCGGTAGCCACATCAATCACCGAGGCATCTTTACTTCGGCCATTAAAAGTATATACCTTTTTTGCAAAAGGCTCATAAAATATAGCATCGGGATTGGTGCCAACGGCAATTTCGCCCAAAACTTTAAAGGTGGTTAAATCAAAAACAATCACTTTATTAACACGGCCGGCGCTGATGTAGCCTTTATTTAAAGCATGTACCAAAGCTATTCCATGTACGCTGGGTGTATTGGGGATATAACTTACAGAATCGCCGCTGGTTGATAATATATTTACCTGGTTGCCGTGCGACGTATAGATGAGTTTATTGGCCCCGTCAACCGTAATATAATCCCAACCCCCCGTGCTTTTTATCGGGAAGCTTTTTAACATATGTAAGCCTGTTTTTTGCTGGGCCTGGGCATAAATTGGTTTAGCTAATATAAAAATAGCCATAAAGGCCAATCCAAGTATGAGTTTAGCGCTTTTCATGATTAATTGATTTGATGCAATCTACCGGATTGATTCTGTAGAAATGTTGGATACCGGAAAAGAAAATGTACCCGGAGGTTTTGGCTACACTTATCCCCGGGCTTAAAAACAAAAGAGCGACCTGTTTACACCAGTCGCTCTTTTACTTTAAATTTTATTTAAAAGATTACAGGCCAAAAGCGGCTTTCACTTTGTCAACGTAATCCAGCTTTTCCCAGGTAAAAAGCTCTACTTCGCGCAGTAGCTGGCTACCATCATGGGCAATAAAAGTTTTTGTTACCGTTTCGTTGGGTTTACCAAAGTGGCCATAAGCTGCAGTTTCGCTATAAATAGGGTTGCGCAGTTTAAAGCGGGTTTCAATGGCATATGGGGTCATATTAAATACCTCTTCTACCTTTTTAGCAATTTCGCCATCGTGTAAAGCAACTTTTGCAGTGCCGTAAGTGTTTACGTAAATACCCATTGGCTGGGCAACGCCAATGGCGTATGATACCTGTACCAAAACCTCGCTGCAAACGCCGGCAGCTACCAGGTTTTTGGCTATATGGCGGGTTGCATACGCAGCAGAGCGATCGACCTTTGATGGATCTTTGCCAGAAAAAGCCCCGCCACCGTGTGCGCCTTTGCCACCATAGGTATCCACAATAATTTTACGGCCGGTTAAGCCGGTATCACCATGTGGGCCGCCTATAACAAATTTACCGGTCGGGTTAATATGGTATTTAATCTGATCGTTAAAAAAGTGAGCGTATTTTGGATACTTTGCTTTAACACGAGGGATAAGGATGCTGATAATATCCAAACTGATTTTGGCCAGCATAGCCGCCTCCTCGTCAAAATCATCATGTTGGGTTGATATTACAATGGCATCAATACGCTGTGGCTGGTTGTCATCACTATACTCCAGCGTAACCTGCGATTTTGCATCCGGACGAAGGTATTTGATCTCATTGTTTTCCCGGCGGATGGCAGCAAGCTCTATTAATAAAGCATGGGCAATATCCAATGCCAGTGGCATATAGTTCTCAGTTTCGTTGGTGGCATAGCCAAACATCATACCCTGGTCGCCGGCGCCTTGTTCTTCGGGCGCTTTGCGTTCAACACCCTGGTTAATATCCGGCGATTGCTCGTGAATTGCCGATAGTACACCGCATGAACTGCCATCAAACATGTATTCGCCTTTGGTGTAACCAATTTTATTAATTACCTCGCGGGCTATTTTCTGTACATCTAAATAGGCTTTTGATTTAACTTCGCCGGCTAAAATTACCTGCCCGGTAGTTACCAGTGTTTCGCAGGCTACTTTTGAGTTAGGGTCGAATGCTAAAAAATGATCAATCAACGCGTCTGAGATCTGATCAGCAACTTTATCCGGATGTCCTTCTGATACGGATTCAGAGGTAAATAAATATGGCATATAAACTTTTTATACAATTAATGTGAAACAGCCGAGCGGGGGATTTATGAGGGATCGTAGTAAAAAGAAGCATGGGTATTAGCACTTTTTTACGTGGTTGCAATCCTTTCCTTTCGATAAAGGGTGTTAAATCAGTCCACTTTCGGGTGGCAAAAATAAAACAAATTTTACAAAGCCGAAAATACATTTACTTTTGATACTTTAAATAATACAGATAATTGAAACGTAAAGCGTTGTTTATAATAAACCCCATAGCAGGGGGCAAAAAGAAGGATCGTGTGCCGGAGCTGATTGATCAACATCTTGACAAAAATGTATTTGATTACCATATAATATTTACCGATGGTGTTTCGCATGCACAACAAATAGCTGCGGAAGCTGCGGGTAAAGTTGATATTGTAGCTGCTGTGGGCGGGGATGGTACCGTTAACGAAATTTCGTCGGCCATAGTAGGCAGCACTACAGCGTTGGGTATTGTGCCATTTGGTTCGGGTAATGGCCTTGCGCGCTTTTTGGGCATCCCTATGGATACCGCGGCATCTATAAAAACGTTGGGTGGTTATAGGGTTGAAACCATCGATTCGGGTTTGATGAACGGCCAGCCTTTTTTTAATATGGCAGGCATGGGGTTTGATGCCCATATAGCCGAAGTATTTTCGCATGGCAAAAAGCGGGGTTTTTTAACCTACATCAAATCAACCATGCAGGAGATCATGAGTTACCGGCCTGAAAAGTATTGGATTGAAATTGATGGCAAAAAACATGAACGCGACGCTTTTATAATAAGTATAGCCAATTCATCGCAATGGGGCAATGATGTGCATATCGCTCCCGGGGCGTCGGTACAGGATGGTTTGCTGGATGTTTGCATTATCAGCAAATTTCCGGCTTGGCGCCTGCCCGAGATTGGCGCGCGATTAATGCTGAAAACAATTGAGGCGTCGACATATATTGAGATTATAAAGGGGAGGGACATTCATATTAAAAGAGTAGGCCCGGGCGCGATACATCTGGATGGCGAGCCACAGGTAATGCAGGCAGATTTACATATTAATATAGAACCAAAGTCATTAAAAGTTATTGTAGGGGCAGGCTATAAAGATTAATAATCATGGCAAAAAAGAATTTTACAGGGGTGGTTTATTCAACCGATCCCGATTTTGAATACCAGGAGAATGGCGGGCCCAATGCGCAAACGCTGCCTCCGCAACAACAAAACCTCAAAATATACCTTGACCGTAAAGGCGGCAGCAAACTGGTATCCAGGGTAAGCGGCTTTATTGGTACAGATGCCGATTTGGAGGCCATTGGCAAAAAATTAAAAACAAAATGCGGGGTAGGCGGTTCGGTAAAAGATGGCGAAGTACTGATACAAGGCGATTTCAGGGATAAAATACTGATACTCTTACAAACCGACGGATACAAAGTAAAAAAAGCAGGCGGATAGTTTATAAGTGCTTCATAGCCTATGCATTAAGCAGTATCATAGCGTATTTTATACACTAAAACATCATTATAAACCGGTGATTGCACCATAACAAATAAAGCACATAACATGTGTGTAACGAAATAGTAGCATAAATTTTATCACTATTGCTTGATAATATTAAAAAAAATGGTTTTCATTGCAAATAATTGTAGTGGCAACACACAATAATTTATCGGTATTACGTTATTTATATCCAATTGCACACAAAATGTAATTTGGTATTAAAAAATTGTAAAGAATAATATAAATGGTTTTTTTATTTCAATAAAATTCTATTTTTGTTATTCGCATTTAAGTAGCACATTTAACTAACTTATAACATAAACAAAAACTAAAACTAAAAATTTAAAAGTAATGGCAAACGCACCAACAAAACCAACTACTCCTGTTAAAAAAGAAAGCTCAAGTGCATCAAGCATATTTGCTTCTTTAACTATTCCAATTTGCCTGGTAGTAGCAATTTGTATTTTCGTATTTATACTTGGTGATCCAAGCAACTTTAAAGGTGGTGATGTAGCTAATGGTTACCCTGCAAACATTTATGGAACAGTTCACAAAGGCGGTGTTATCGTACCTTTGATCATGTCGTTCTTATTAATGGTTATTGTTTTCTCTATCGAGCGCTTTGTGGTAATTGGTAAAGCATCAGGTACTGGTAGTGTAGATTCTTTTGTTAGAAAGATCCAGGCTGCCCTTAACGCTGGTAACATTGCAGCAGCATCAGCTGAGTGCGATAAACAAAAAGGTTCAGTAGCAAACGTTATCAAATCGGCATTGAAAAAATATGGCGAAATGGAAGCAGAACCAAACCTTGATGTTGACCAAAAAACTTTAGCCATCCAAAAAGACATCGAAGAAGCAACAGCTTTAGAAATGCCTATGTTGGAGCAAAACTTAACTATCATCGCAACATTAGTATCTATCGGTACATTAACAGGTTTGTTAGGTACGGTTGTGGGTATGATTGGTGCGTTCTCGGCGTTAGCAACTTCAGGTGTGCCTAACCAGGTTGAACTATCTGCTCACATTTCTGAAGCTTTGATCAACACTGCATTTGGTATCAGTACTTCAGCTATCTCAATTATCATGTACAACGTATTTACGTCAAAAATTGATAAACTGACTTACGCTATCGACGAAACTGGTTTCAGCATCGTGCAAACATTTGCTTCGTCACATAAAAACAAATAAAAATATAGTAGTGCATCTGCTGCGTAATTAACGCCGGCAGCGTTAAAACACATTATACACTATATATTTTTAAAAAATTTTAATATGGCAAGGATAAAAGTTCCAAGAAAGAGTACAGCAATCGACATGACCGCCATGTGCGACGTGGCGTTCCTGTTGCTAACTTTCTTTATATTAACTGCAAAACCAAAAACGGAAGACCCGGTTCCAATCGATATTCCGAAATCTTCCATCCAGCAGCCTGTGCCTGAGTCGGATTTTGGGACAGTATCTGTAGGGTCTCAGAAAGCATTCTTCGGCGTTGAAGGGACTGACATTCGCAAGGCGCTTTTAACTCAAATGGGTGATATTTATCACATTACTTTCACCCCTGAGGAGCAAAACAGGTTTTCTACAATCACCTCTGTAGGCGTGCCTATGAGCCAGTTAAAGCAGTTTATTGCTTTATCTGCAGATCAGCAAAAGAAGTTTGTTGCACCAGGTATCCCAAGAGATTCTGTGAGTAACGAATTATTTAACTGGATTCGTGAAGCCCGTAAAGCAACTGTTGCATTGCATAATACGCAAATGCGTATCGCAATTAAAGGTGATAGCAAAGAAGAATACCCGGTTATTAAGGATGTTGTAGGTATTTTGCAAAAGCAAAAAGTTAACAAGTTTAGTTTAATAACAGATCTTGGTGGCGGTGGTACTGCCCCAAAAAAATAAAGAATCATGGCAGAATTAGACACCTCCGGGGGAGGGAAACATAAAGGCGGGAAGGTTAGAAGTAAAAAGCAATCAACCCGTGTAGATTTAACCGCGATGGTTGACCTTGCATTCTTGCTGATCACCTTCTTTATCATGACTACTACATTGGCCAAATCAAAAGCGATGGACCTTGCAATGCCTGATAAAGATGAAAAGACCAAAGATCAGTTGCCAATTGCCGCTTCACGTTCATTGACCCTTTTATTAGGTAGCGATGACAAACTGGAGTGGTACCTGGGCGAACCTGGTAAATCGGCTCCTGAAGTTACCAATTACCGGCCCGATGGCTTGCGTAAGTTGTTAATTGAAAAAGGCAAAGATGTACAGGCAAAAACGGGTAAGGTTATGTTTGTTGTAATAAAACCAAGTGATAAATCAAAATACAAAAACATGGTAAGTGTTTTGGATGAGATGGCTATCACTAACATAACAATGTATGGTATTGTTGATATCACAGCACCCGAAGTAGAGTTGCTGAAAAGAGAGAACATTTACAACGATAACAAATAATAATAAATAACGTTAATTACTATTAAAGCCTGACAAAAAATGTTTGGATCAAAATTAGACATATTAGATCAGAAATGGATCGACGTTGTTTTTAATCTTAGGAATAAGTCTTACGGGGCTTATGAACTTAGAAAGGATAACTCAAAAAATACATCAAGGGCGCTTATTTACGCCATTGTGTTTTTCGTGCTTGTTGTTTCTGCACCTACTATTATAGCGAAGATCAGGGGACTTATCCCGAAAGCTGATGACAAAGTGAAGATAACAGACGTAGTGCTGTTACCGCCACCACCGGTGGATCAAACCAAAAAACCACCTCCGCCGCCGCCAGAACCACCGAAACCAAAAGTTGACCAGGTGCGTTTCCCTCCTCCGATTGTAAAACCGGATAATGAGGTTAAGGAAAAAGATCCGCCAACTGTGAAGGAACTTCAGGTAGCTGACCCTGGTCAGAAAGATCAGAAAGGCGATCCTAACCAGGAGATCAGGATTGATGAGCCTGTAGGTAACTCGGATATTAAACAGGTTGTTGAGGAAGACCCTAATAAGATCTTCGCATCTGTTGAAAATTTACCGGAGTTTCCAGGTGGCCAGGATAAATTTATTGCTTACTTGAGTAAAACTATCCGTTATCCTGCTGTCGATCGTGAAAACGGTACACAAGGACGTGTAATTCTTACCTTCGTTGTGGAACGTGACGGCTCGTTAACTGATATCAAAGTTTCAAGAAGCCTTAGTCCTGGTACCGATGCGGAAGCTGTTCGCGCGTTGAAATCATCGCCGAAATGGAAGCCGGGTATTCAGAATGGCAGGCCAGTGCGTGTACAATATAGCGTACCGGTAAGCTTTGCATTAGCTGCCGATAATTAGGATAATGTCAATTAATTTCAATAAAGAGCAAAAATCGCCCAAAAGGCGGTTTTTGCTTATTTTAGGAACAGCCGCATTTATTTGTTTTATAGTTTTAGGCTTGATGATTATGTTTTGGGATGCACTCCCACTACAATTACAGCCATATCAGCGAAAACTTTTTGGAGCCTTTATAATAGGCTACGCTATTTTGCGTTTCTCAAGGGTATTCAAAAAAGATAAGTATGATGAATAAGTACACTAAAAAATGCGCTTTTTTTATGTTTCTTGCAGCAGCGTTGCTGCAGGCGTGTGAGCCTAATCGTTCTACTCACTCAGGAAGCGACACTTTTGATTCGGGAAAAGCACAATTTGCCGCGGACGAATCATTTGCCCCAATTATTGAGCAGGAAGAATATGTATTTAAAAGTAGGCACGCTGATGCTAACCCTACTTTTTTGTATAGATCAGAAAACCAGGCCATTAATATGTTGCTTAATGATAGCGTGCGGATGGCTGTATTGGCCCGTAATTTGGATACCGTTGAACGCAATGTGCTGATAAAGCGTGGTTTGAGTGTTGAGGTACAACGATTTGCAATTGACGCCGTGGCGTTAATTGTAAACCATGCTTCTAATGATACTACTATTACAGTAAGCATCTTGAAAAAAATGCTCAACGGACAAGGTGATCCGAATAAAACAATTGTTTTTGATAACCCTAACTCAAGTTTGGTAAGGTATTTGAAGGAGTTTTCGGGTAACAAGGAATTTAAGCAGAAAAACATTTACGCGCTTAAATCAAATAAAGAAGTTATAAAGTACGTTAGCGAACACCCGGACGCCCTTGGCATTACAGGTTTTAGCTGGCTGAACGATCCGGGAAAGGATATTGCCGCTTATGTGGACAATGTTAAAATAGTTAGTGTTAAGGATGAGGCCAGTAAGGAGTATTCCGGTCAATACTTTAAACCTTCACAGGAATCGCTTGTCTTAAAACAGTATCCTTTAAGCCGGGGATTGTACCTGGTTAATAGTTCGAGTAAGATTGGTTTAGCAATTGGTTTTGCAACCTTTTTAGGTAGCGATGTAGGGCAACGGATCATATTGAGATCTGGTTTGCTCCCCGATTCAATACCGCCACGGGAGATAATTTTAAAAAGTAAATAATTAAAATAAGATGAAAATGATCAGTAAAATAGCTAAGGCAACATTAGGACTGGTATTAATAGGTTCATCATCAGTTTTTGCGCAAAGTCTAGCCGACGCCAAAAAAGCTATTGACGCCGAACAATATCAGAAAGCCAAATCGATGCTTAAAAACCTTACGGCCACGCAGGCCGACAAGGACGAGAATTTCTTTTACCTGGGTTGGGTGTACATCAAACAGGATTACTCCGACTCGGCTAAGGCGGCCTTTAACAAAGGTATTGCCGTAAACCCAAAATCTGGTTTAAACTATGCCGGTTTAGGTGCTGTTGCCCGTTTGGATAAAGACAAAGCAGGTGCTACAACAAACTTTAACCAGGCCGTAGCCCTTGCAGGTAAAAATGCGAAGCCTTATGTATTTGTGGGTAAAGCTTATTTGCTGCCGGTAACTACAGATGGTAAAGTATCTGTTGACGATGCAAGCGCTGCAATCGCGGTGTTGCAAAAAGGTAAGGTTGTTGCCCCTAAGGATGTAGAACTATTGATTACGTTAGGTGATGCTTATGCTTCGCAAATAAAAAGTAATGAAGCTTACCAGGCTTATTCTGATGCATCAACCATCGACCCTAAAAACCCTGCTGCTAAAGTTGCAACCGGCGTTTTATGGAGGTATGCTAATAACTTTGAGGATTCTGAAAAGCAATTCCAGGATGCTTTAGCCATCGACCCTAACTATGGTCCGGCTTACCGCGAGTGGGCCGAAACAGATAACCGTTGGGCAACAACTGACCCTAAAATGGCGTCAGTAAAAATTAAACAAGCAGTTGAGGAATATAAAAAATATATAAGCCTGACAGATCAATCACCAGAATCGCAAATGCGCTATGCCGACTTCCTGATCAGCGCAGGCCAATATGCCGAATTACAGCCTGTTGCTTCTGATTTGGTTAAAAACGCAAATTCAAACTTAAGGGCTTATCGCTATCAGGCTTATGCCGCTTATGAAAATAAGGATTATCCTGCCGGTTTAACAGCCATGAATACCTGGATGACAAAAGCAGATCCTAAAAGGATTGTACCCCGCGATTATTTATACCTGGGTCGCTTACAGATGAAAACAGGTACAGATTCGGTAGGTATCAATACTTTGAAAAAAGCGTTAACAATGGATTCAACACAAACAGATGTGTATGGAGAAATTGCGAAGTCATTATTCCAACAGAAAAAATACCTTCAGGCTGGTGATGCTTATAAGTTAGTTACCGTAAAAGGTGGCCGTGCTGTGAAACTTACCGACTATTTTTACGAAGGTATTAGCTATTACTACGGTTACGATGAAAAGAAGCCAGGTGCTGACTCGGTAATTGCTAAAGCTGATTCGGCTTTTAGCTATGTTACTCAAAAAGCGCCCACAACTTCAGATGCATACATTTACCGTGCACGTGTTAACGAGTTGAAAGATAAAGACCGTAACAACATTGTAGGCTATGCCAAGCCGTTTTATGAGAAATACATTGAAGTTGCAACTGCTAAAGGAGCACCAGATGATAAAACTAAAAAGAACCTTGCAGAAGCCTATGTTTATTTAGGTACTTACGCCGAATTTAAGGAAAAAGATTTGGCCAAGGCTACCGATAACTACACCAAAGCAAGGGACAACGACCCCAATAATAAGCAGGTAGTAGCTTTCTTCGCCCGCAAAGCAGGCGGAGCCGGTAAGAGCAAATAACTTTTAGAATCAAGAGATAAGAATCAAGAGTCAAGACGAGGAAAAGCAATGCTTTCCTTATCTTGACTCTTTTTTTGCGCCGGGCCGCAAGAGGGGTTAAGATTTAATATCAAAAGGCGACGCGGTTATTATGTGGAAACTTGCGAAGTTTAAAAACTTCGCGAGTTTGATCGTCGCCTCATATTTTCAAAGGTGTACGGGCCGTATGAAGATATTTTTTCGTCTTAACTCTTGATTCTTGACTCTTGATTCTTTTATTATTAATCCATTAGTATATTTGCAGCATGGAAGCACACAGTTTACCGGGTAGCTATCTGCCCATCATATTTCAAATGCTGGTTGCATTAGGGTTTGTTGTTACTACCATGTTTGTAACGCATAAAATTGGTCCTAAACGTAAAACAAAAGATAAGCTTACACCTTTTGAATCGGGTATTGAGGTTGTGGGTAATGCCCGTACGCCTATTTCTATCAAGTATTTCCTGGTAGCCATCCTGTTTGTATTGTTTGATGTGGAAGTTATTTTTATGTACCCATGGGCGGTTAATTTTAAAGCTATGGGCGAACAGGGAATGATTGAGATGTTCATCTTCATGGCTACCCTTTTATTAGGTTTTATCTACGTTATTAAAAAGGGCGCTTTAGACTGGGATTAGTTTAGAACAATTCTAAATATAGCCATCGGCTACGCATAGTGTACCTTTTACATCGTTATTTATGTAATTTTGCGCTCGTTACCTGTTAAGGCAGGTAATGTTTTCTATTAACATTATTCAATGAGTGATATTCAAATAGTTAATGCCCCTATGGGGGTTGAAGGTTCCGGTTTTTTTGCCACATCGCTTGATAAGGCGGTTGGCTTGGCCCGCGCTAACTCACTATGGCCATTGCCTTTTGCCACATCATGCTGCGGTATTGAATTTATGGCTACAATGGCTTCTCACTACGATCTTTCGCGTTTTGGTGCCGAGCGTTTAAGTTTTTCGCCACGCCAGGCAGATT
This sequence comes from Mucilaginibacter sp. KACC 22773, assembly GCF_028736215.1. Lineage (NCBI taxonomy): Bacteria > Pseudomonadati > Bacteroidota > Sphingobacteriia > Sphingobacteriales > Sphingobacteriaceae > Mucilaginibacter > Mucilaginibacter oryzagri. The sequence continues at coordinate 5,620,636 of NZ_CP117883.1, read as the reverse complement.
TGCTGATGGTTATGGGTACTATAGCCAAAAAAATGGCCCCGGTACTGCGCCAGGTTTACCTGCAAATGGCCGAGCCCCGCTGGGTTATGGCTGTTGGCGCTTGTGCATCAAGCGGTGGTATTTTTGATACTTACTCTGTGTTACAGGGTATCGACGAAGTTATCCCGGTAGATGTTTATGTACCAGGATGCCCGCCACGCCCCGAAGCTATCATTGATGGTTTTATGAACATACAGGAACTGGTAAAAACTGAAACTGTGCGCAGAAGAAATGAGCCTAAATACCAGGAATTATTAGCTAAATACGGAATTCAATAGTAATGGCCCAGATACCCAACGAAGAGCTTTTAAAAAGAATCGGCGAGAAATTTGGCGAGCAGGTTACCTTAGTGGGTGAGCCTTATGGTTTGCTGACTGTAGAAACAAGCCGCGATCAGATCATTGACCTGTTAACTTTCCTGAAAACAGACCCGGCCCTTAAGTTTATATTTTTAACAGATATTACCGGCATTCACTACCCAGAGCAGGAAAAGCAAATTGGCATTATTTACCATTTGCACAGCCTTACTACCAACACCCGTATCAGGATAAAGGTATTTTTGGCTGATGGCGATGTCCATATCCCGACTGCCACCGTACTATGGGAAGGCGCTAACTGGATGGAGCGTGAAACTTACGACTTTTTTGGAGTGATCTTCGATGGTCATCCCGACTTGCGTCGTATTTTAAATGTTGACGATATGACAGCTTTCCCGATGCGGAAAGAATTCCCGTTGGAAGATCCTAACCGTGTGGATAAGAAGGATTACTTTTTTGGAAGATAAATACATGCCGCACAGGGTAACCTTACGCGGCATCACTATATAAAAGAAATATAAATTATACTGATGCAAAACCATCCTGTATATACAGATAACGATCCGCAAAGCGAGCTTTCAACCTTAAACCTCGGCCCAACCCACCCTGCTACCCACGGTGTGTTTCAAAATGTGCTGCAGTTGGATGGAGAAAGAATTGTGAGCGGCGTATCAACCATAGGCTATATTCACCGGGCGTTTGAGAAAATTGCCGAACACCGCCCTTTTTACCAGATAACCCCGTTAACCGACAGGCTTAACTACTGTTCATCACCCATCAATAACATGGGCTGGCACATGACGGTAGAGAAACTGTTAGGCATCACCACACCAAAGCGTGTTGACTATCTGCGTGTAATTGTGATGGAACTGGCCCGTATTGCCGACCACATTGTTTGTAACGGCGTATTGGGTGTAGATACCGGCGCTTTTACCGGGTTTCTGTATATGATGGAATTCCGCGAGGCTATCTATGAAATTTATGAAGAGGTTTGCGGTAGCCGACTAACTACAAACATTGGCCGTATTGGTGGTTTTGAACGTAATTTCAATTCTATCGCTTTCGCCAAACTGCGTAAGTTTTTGGTTGATTTCCCTAAAACATTAAAGGAGTTTGAATCGCTGTTTAACCGTAACCGCATTTTTGTCGATAGGACAAAAGACGTGGCTGCCGTTACCGCCGAAGAAGCTTTGAGCTATAGCTGGACAGGCCCTTTATTGCGTGCCGCCGGTGTTGATTACGATGTAAGGGCCATGAACCCATACTCGTCATATGAAGATTTTGATTTTGAAGTACCGGTAGGTACTAATGGCGATGTTTACAGTCGCTTTTTGGTACGTAATGAAGAAATGTGGCAAAGTTTGCGCCTGATTGACCAGGCATTAACCAAACTGGACAAAGAGCCATCGGATGTTTTCCACGCCGATGTGCCGGAGTTTTACCTGCCTCCAAAAGAAGAAGTTTATAATAACATGGAAGCCTTGATCTATCACTTTAAAATTGTGATGGGCGAGATACCAACCCCTAACACCGAGGTTTATCATTCGGTTGAAGGTGCCAATGGCGAATTAGGTTTTTATTTGGTGAATGATGGCGGGCGCAGCCCATACCGTTTGCATTTCCGCAGGCCAAGCTTTATCAATTACCAGATGTACGCGCCAATGAGCCGCGGTATGTTATTATCAGACGCGATTATTAATATGAGTAGTTTAAACGTTATAGCCGGAGAGTTAGATGCTTAGAGTTGAAGATACTCAGGTTTCGGTTGAGTTTAGCCCGGAACTGCTGAATAAATTTGCTGATGTGGTTACCCGTTATCCTGCAGGTAAGCAAAAATCGGCATTGTTGCCTATCCTGCACTATGTACAGGCCGAGTTTGGCTGGGTAAGCCCGCAGGCTATGGATAAGGTAGCAGCCTATTTGGATATATTGCCGATAGAGGTTTACGAAGTAGCTACATTTTATACCATGTACCTGCTTAAGCCAAGCGGTAAATACGTATTGGAAGTGTGCCGTACAGGCCCATGTGGTGTAGTTGGTGCCGATAAGATCATGGATCATATTGAGCAAACACTTGGTGTACCCGAAGGCGAAGTTACTGCCGATGGCTTATTTAGCTGGAGAGGCGTAGAGTGCCTTGCAGCCTGTGGTTACGGCCCCGTGCTTCAAATTGGCCCCGAATATACCTTTTACGAGAATTTAACTAACCAATCAGTTGATAAACTGATTGGAGATTTAAGGGCAAAAGCAAAAAATTAAAGCAATGGGACGCAAATTACTTTTAGAACATATAAACGTACCCGGCATCAATACATTTGATGTGTACCGCCAAAAGGGTGGTTATGCATCTGTAGAGAAAGCTTTAAAAACCATGACGCCTGAGGCGATTGTGGAAGAGGTAAAAAAATCAGGCTTACGCGGTCGTGGTGGTGCGGGTTTTCCAACCGGCATGAAATGGAGCTTTTTGGCTAAACCCGAAGGGGTAGAACGTTACCTGGTTTGTAATGCCGATGAATCGGAGCCTGGTACTTTTAAAGACCGCTATTTGATGACTTACATCCCTCACTTATTAATTGAGGGGATGATTGTAGCCAGCTTTGCGTTGGGTGCCAAAACATCATATATCTACGTTCGTGGCGAAATGATGCCGCAGATCCGCATCCTGGAAAGGGCCATCGCGGAAGCAAAGGCAAAAGGATTTTTAGGAAAAAATATATTAGGATCGGGCTACGACCTGGAGCTGTATGTACAACCGGGTGGTGGTGCATACATCTGCGGAGAGGAAACCGCCCTGTTAGAATCATTGGAAGGCAAGCGTGGTAACCCGCGTATTAAACCACCATTCCCGGCTATTGCTGGGTTGTATGGCTGCCCAACAGTGGTAAACAATGTGGAATCAATTGCTGCCGTAGTGCCGATCATCAACGAAGGTGGCGACGAATATGCTAAAATAGGTATTGGCCGCAGCACCGGTACCAAGCTGATCTCGGCCGGTGGTAACGTGAAAAAACCAGGTGTTTACGAAATTGACCTTGGCCTGCCTGTTGAGGAATTTTTATACTCCGACGAATATTGCGGCGGCATCGCCAACGGCAAACGTTTAAAGGCGGTTGTAGCGGGCGGTTCATCTGTCCCTATTTTGCCGGCAAATCTGTTCCTGAAAACCATTAACAACGAACCGCGCCTGATGAGCTATGAATCATTGGCCGATGGCGGATTTGTAAGTGGTACCATGATGGGCTCGGGCGGTTTTATAGCTTATGATGAAGACCAATGTATAGTACGTAATACCTGGAACTTTACCCGTTTTTATCACCACGAAAGCTGCGGACAATGTTCGCCATGCCGTGAAGGTACCGGATGGATGGAAAAAGTATTGCACCGTTTAGAGCATGGCCATGGTAAAATGAGCGATATGGACCTGCTGGTTGATGTATCTAAAAAGATTGAAGGAAATACCATTTGCCCGCTTGGTGACGCGGCAGCATGGCCGGTAGCCAGTGCTATCCGCCACTTCAGGGATGAGTTTGAATGGCATGTAACTAATGGAGCAGAAGCAGTGACCCGTAATTTCGGTTTGGCACACTACGCAGATCCATTACCGAAACCAGAGGTTTTGGCATAACATAATACACCGCCCCACTATGTCATTGCGAGGAACGAAGCAATCTCATAGAAAGGGCGACGACTATGCATACGACGAGATTGCCACGCTACGCTCGCAATGACATATCGGAAAATAAAATGCTTCTAAACTTTGGAGTTTAGATAATAGGATTTAGAGTTTATACGAGGACGTTATATATATAAATGTCGATGAAAGTAACGATTGACGGAATACCCGTTGAAGTAGAACCAGGAACAAGCATACTTAATGCCGCGAGGCAGATAGGTGGCGACATTGTTCCGCCTGCTATGTGCTATTACTCCAAACTGGAAGGCAGCGGTGGTAAATGCCGTACCTGTTTGGTTAAGGTGACCAAAGGATCTGAAAAAGACCCACGCCCTATGCCAAAACTGGTAGCATCATGCCGTACCGGTGTTATGGATGGCATGGAAGTGCAAAATATTACATCGCCCGAAGTTATTGAGGCCCGCAAAGGTGTGGTTGAAATGTTATTGATCAATCACCCGCTGGATTGCCCTGTTTGCGACCAGGCCGGCGAATGTCACCTGCAGGATTTAGGCTTTGAGCACGGCGCGGCTAAAACCCGCTACGAATTTGACCGCCGTACTTTTGAAAAAATTGATATCGGCGATAAAATTCAGCTGCACATGACGCGCTGCATCCTTTGCTACCGTTGTGTTTTCACTGCCGACCAAATCACCAATACCCGTTTACACGGTATCCTGAACCGGGGCGATCATTCTGAGATATCTACTTACATCAGCAAAGCTGTTGATAACGATTTCTCGGGCAACGTAATAGATGTTTGCCCGGTAGGCGCGTTAACTGATAAAACCTTCCGCTTTAAAAACCGTGTTTGGTTTACCAAGCCGGTTGATGCACACCGCGATTGCGATAAATGCTGTGGTAAAGTAACTTTATGGTATAAGGGCGAGGATGTGATCAGGGTAACCGGCCGTAAAGATGTTTATGGCGAGGTAGAAGAATTTATCTGCAATACCTGCCGCTTTGATAAAAAGAAAACGGCTGATTGGGTAATTGAAGGCCCGCGTAAAATATCGCACAAATCGGTTATCAGCTCAAATCATTACGAGTTTACGCCGCTGCCGGTTGTTAAAACCAACCCGGTATTACTGGAAGCCAATAAAGAACAATTTGAAAGGGATACACGCTTATAATGGGAACCGATTTAATATTTAGGATTGTACTGATCGTTGTTATTTTCCTGATCAGTTTGGTTGTAGCCATGTACTCAACTTATGCCGAGCGTAAAATAGCGGCGTTTTTCCAGGATAGGATAGGCCCTAACCGTGCCGGTCCGTGGGGAATTTTACAGCCGCTTGCCGATGGTGGCAAGATGTTTTTGAAAGAAGAGATCATCCCTACAAATGCTACCTCGTTCCTGTTCATCGTGGGGCCTTGTTTGGCTATACTGACAGCCTGTATAGGCTCGGCAGTTATTCCATGGGGACAAAAAATGGTTATTGGCGGTCATATTGTCGATTTGCAGGTTACCGATATTAACGTTGGTGTATTATATATCTTCGGCGTAGTATCATTAGGCGTTTATGGCGTAATGATTGGCGGCTGGGCATCAAACAATAAATACTCATTGTTAGGCGCTATCCGCGCGGCATCGCAAAATATCAGCTACGAAATTTCGATGGGCTTATCCATCATCGCCTTATTGATGCTTACCGGCACTTTAAGTTTGAAAGAGATTGCCGAGCAGCAGCACGGCTGGAACTGGAATATACTGCGTCAACCGCTGGGCTTTTTGATATTTATCGTATGCGCATTTGCCGAAACCAACCGTACCCCGTTTGACTTGCCCGAGTGCGAAACCGAGCTTGTAGGTGGTTATCACACGGAGTACTCATCAATGAAATTAGGTTTCTATTTGTTTGCAGAGTATATCAATATGTTCATTTCATCGGCAGTGATGGCTACCCTTTATTGGGGCGGTTATAACTATCCTGGTATGGATTGGGTTACAGCACATGTAGGCCCTGCAATTGGCCCGCTGATTGGGACAGTTGTGCTATTTGCAAAAATATTCCTGTTCATCTTCTTCTTCATGTGGGTACGCTGGACAATTCCGCGTTTCCGTTATGATCAGCTGATGGATTTGGGCTGGAAGATATTGATACCATTGGCTATTGCCAACATAGTGCTTACCGGTGTGGTGAGTACAGCACTTAAACACTTTGGATTTTAATTAAATGGAATCATTAAGCAATAAGAAAAAAGTATTGGAAGTAAAGCCGCTCAATTTTCTGGAGCGTGCTTACCTGCCTGCCATTGTTGGCGGTTTGGCTACTACCATGAAGCACTTTTTCAAAAAACCGGTAACAATTAGTTATCCTGAAGAGAAGCGTGAGTTTTCTGAAAACTTCCGCGGCATGCATTCGCTTAAGCGTGATGAGGATGGTAAAGAACGTTGCACCGCATGTGGTTTGTGCGCTTTATCATGCCCTGCTGAAGCTATTACCATGACAGCCGCCGAGCGCCAGAAAGGCGAAGAGCACCTGTACCGGGAGGAAAAATACGCCGCTGTTTACGAAATAAATATGCTGCGTTGCATTTTTTGCGGCTTATGCGAAGAGGCCTGCCCTAAAGAGGCCATTTACCTTGACGGAGATATTGTACCTGCCGACTATTTAAGGAAGGATTTTATTTACGGTAAAGACAAATTAGTAGAGGCACCCTTAAATCAATAAAGAAGTTTTATACCTTTGCCCAACCTTAAAGCAGGGCAAGGGTATTTTGTAAATATAAACATGAGTACATTTTACTTCATCGCGTTTTTGTCCATATTCTTTTCGATATTGGTAATCTCGGCCAAAAATCCGGTACATAGTATCCTTTATCTTATACTTACCTTTTTTACGTTCACCATTCACTACATTTTACTGAATGCCCAGTTTTTGGCTATCGTGAATTTTATAGTATACATGGGGGCTATCCTGGTGCTGTTCCTGTACACCCTGATGCTCATTAACCTTAATAAGGAAAGCGAGCCGGTTAAGCCTTTTATGATCAAGATAGCCGGTGTATTTGGCGGGGGCATTCTTGCTGTTGCCATAGCATCGTCATTAAAACTGGTTGCCACATCAAACCCGGTGGTATTGCAAAACCCCGACCTTGGGTTGGTGAAAAACCTGGGTAAAGTATTGTTTAACGAATTTTTATTGCCATTTGAAGTGTCGTCTGTATTGCTGTTATCGGCAATGGTAGGCGCTGTTTTACTGGCTACAAAAGACCCTAAAACTACATAATGGAAAGTTTAACAAATACCATGCACGCGGTGCCGCTTAATCATTACATATTGTTAAGTGCCATTATTTTTTCGATTGGCGTAATGGGCGTATTAATCCGCCGCAATGCCATTGTGATATTTATGTCGGTTGAGTTGATGCTGAACTCGGTAAACCTGTTGCTAACCGCATTTTCTGTATACAGGGGCGATGCTACTGGCCAGGTTTTCGTATTCTTTATTATGGCGCTGGCCGCCGCCGAAGTTGCAGTAGGCTTGGCTATTATCGTAATGATCTATAGAAACACCAATTCGATAGATATTAACGTGCTGAACAGGCTGAAGTGGTAGTTGCCATTTCGGATTTCGGAATTTTGATTTCGGATTTAAGGGATTAGAAAAAATACATAACAAACCGTCATTGCGAGGTACAAAGCAATCCCCGATAGGCAAACCGGATTTGCATTGAGGAGAGGGTTTTACTCTGACAACTGACGATTAAATAAATAGAAACGTATAACGTAGTACGTAAAACGTATAACTCAAAACATGAATCAATATATCTGGCTTATTCCCATATTACCGTTAGCCGGTTTTGTTATTAACGGGCTTGGCCGTAATTCATTATCAAAAGGCGTAATAGGCTTTATTGGCAGTGCGCTGGTATTGGCATCTTTTGCCTTAAGTATTGCCGTTTTCTTCCAGGTAAAAGCCACCGGGGTAATTAACGTTAATTATTTCGATTGGATTAACGCAGGCCCTGTAAAAGTGCCTTTCGCGTTTCTTGTAGATCAATTGAGTTCTATCATGCTGCTGATTATTACCGGGGTAGGTTTCCTTATACACCTATATTCTATTGGCTATATGCATGATGATAAAGGCTTCGGTAAATTCTTTGCTTATTTAAATCTGTTTGTGTTTTTCATGCTTTTATTGGTGATGGGTTCAAACTACATCATCATGTTTATAGGATGGGAGGGTGTTGGTTTATGCTCATACCTGTTGATAGGTTTTTGGTATACCAATGCAAGCTACGCGGATGCCGCTAAAAAGGCATTCATTATGAACCGCATTGGCGATCTTGGCTTTTTGATGGGTGTATTCCTCATCATCTATGCTTTTGGCACCGTTGAATTCGCATCCCTTTTCCCTAAAGTAGCGGCAATGAAAGTTGGCGCCGCGCCGCTTACAGCTATTGCTTTATTGCTGTTTGTAGGTGCAATGGGTAAATCGGCACAGTTGCCGTTGTTTACCTGGTTACCGGACGCGATGGCCGGCCCCACACCGGTTTCGGCATTAATACACGCTGCAACAATGGTTACTGCCGGTATTTATATGATTGCCCGCTCAAACATTATTTATACATTATCGCCATTTGCTATGGAAGTGGTGGCAATAGTAGGTTTGGCTACAGCATTGTTTGCCGCACTAATTGCCCTTACACAAACCGATATTAAAAAGGTGTTGGCTTACTCAACCGTATCGCAATTGGGCTATATGTTTTTGGGTCTGGGCGTTGGCGCTTACACAGGTTCTTTCTTCCACGTATTAACCCATGCTTTTTTTAAAGCCTTATTATTCCTTGGTGCGGGTTCTGTTATTCATGCAATGGGCGGCGAACAGGATATGCGCAAGATGGGTGGATTGAGAGGTAAGATAAAGATTACCTTTTGGACTATGATGATAGGTACCATTGCGATTTCTGGTATCCCGCCATTCTCAGGTTTCTTTTCAAAAGACGAAATTTTAGCCCACGCCTACGAACATAGCACTACGTTTTATGTAATTGGTGTGTTTACAGCGATGCTAACATCTTTCTATATGTTCCGGATGATGTACCTTACTTTCTGGGGTAAATTCCGCGGAACGCATGAGCAGGAACATCATTTGCATGAGTCGCCGGCTACCATGACTATTCCTTTGATTGTATTAGCTATATTGTCCATGGTGGGTGGTTTAATAGGTGTGCCCGAAGTATTAGGCGGCCACCATGAGTTAGGGCAATACCTTGCGCCGGTATTTAAAGCATCAACTGCCGCGTTGCCAATGCATGAATTATCTGCAGGTACAGAAAAAGCATTGATGATAATTTCGGTAGCCTTAGCATTTGCAGCATTAATTTATGCTTATGTTAAATATGTTAAAAACGGCCGCGTACCGGTGGCTGATACCGAGGAGCGTCCTGCACTAACCAGCTTATCATACCATAAATTTTATGTTGATGAGCTGTATGACTTTCTTTTCCGTAAGCCTTTGGATTTCCTGTCAACCTTCTTCTACAACGTGGTAGATAAATTAGGTATCGATGGCCTGGTTAATGGCATAGGCAAGGGTACAATTGAAACCAGTAAAGGCTTGCGCTTATTGCAAACAGGTAATGTAGGTTTTTACATATTTGTAATGGTACTGGGTATTATAGGCGTGCTGCTGTATACCGTATTTGGATTAACTAAAGTATAAACGATAGCGTTTAAAACATAAAATGACCGTTAGTATATTAATTTTTTTACCGGTAATTGCTGCAGTTATAGTAGCCTTTTTAAAAGGCAACACAGCTAAATATGCCGCCTTATTTTTTGCAATAGCCGAGCTGGCAGTAGCGGGCTTGTTTTTAAGCAAGTTTGTACCCGATGCAACTTCGCAGTTTGTTATAGATGCCCCATGGATACCAAGGTTAGGCATTTATTTTAAAGCGGGTATTGATGGGATTAGCATGATTGTAGTGTTACTTACGGTATTGCTTGTTCCGCTTATCATATTAAGTACATTTAAGCATGAGTACAAAAACGCGGGTGCTTTTTACGGCTTGATTTTGTTTATGCAGGCTGGCTTGTTGTTGGTGTTTACTGCGATGGATGGCTTTTTGTTTTACGTAGGATGGGAGGCTGCATTAATTCCAATTTACTTTATATGCGCCCTTTGGGGTGGCGAAAATCGTATCCGCATTACGCTTAAGTTCTTTATCTACACGTTTGCAGGTTCGTTGTTTATGTTGGTGGCCATCATCTACCTGTACCTGCAATCACCAACGAAAACGTTTGATATACATGCCTTTTACACTTTAAAATTAGGCACTCAGCAGCAATCATGGGTGTTTTTGGCGTTCTTTTTGGCATTTGCCATTAAGATGCCTGTATTCCCCTTCCATACCTGGCAGCCCGATACTTATACAGAAGCCCCAACCGGCGGTACCATGATGCTATCAGGTATTATGCTTAAGATGGGTGTATATGGCGCTATTCGCTGGATGATCCCAAATGCACCTGCAGGTCTTGACCACTGGCAGGCCATTATCACTTCGTTAGCAGTAATAGGTATTGTTTATGCATCAATTATCGCTTTTAAGCAAACTGATGGCAAGCGTTTGGTGGCTTACTCGTCTATTGCCCACGTTGGCTTAATTGCCGCAGGGATATTTTCATGGAGCCAGCAGGGTGTACAAGGAGCGATGGTGCAGATGCTTAATCACGGTATAAACGTTGTTGGTATGTTTTTTATCTGGGATATCATCAGCACCCGTTTAAACACCCGCGAGATAGGAAATCTTGGTGGTATTGCTAAAGTAGCACCTAAATTTTCCATAGCGTTTTTAATTATTGTATTGGGTACTGTAGGCTTGCCGTTAACCAATGGTTTTGTAGGCGAGTTTTTACTGTTAGATGGGGTGTTTCAGTATAGCGCATTCCATTACATGAATATTGCTTTGGCTGTTATTGCCGGTACAACCATTATTTTAGGTGCGGTTTATATGCTGCGCATGTACAAAAATGTAATGCAGGGCGAAGCCAATGAGTTGACCAGTAATTTTAAAGACATCAGCGGATCTGAGCAATTGGTGCTTGGTATTATCTGCATATTAATAATTGGCATAGGTATTTATCCGCAACCTATTTTGCACATATCTGAGGCGGCTGTTACTAATTTGATAAATACTTTGAATACAAAACCAGCCTTTTAATGCAGGCTGCGCGCATTTAGAGTTTAGAATTTGGCTTTTAGAATTTATTAAAAACATGACTACTTTAATCATCATATCTGTTTTACCAATAGTGTTGCTGTACCTTGGCTTGTACAAGGCTTCAAAGGCATTATTACCTGTTACCATTGTTGGTTTGCTTGCTGCGCTGGCTTGCGCTGTGGGCGAATACAAAAGGCCCGATACCACAATTCCTACTTTTCATGGTATGATGATGTTCAATAATTTTTCTGTTGTATTTTCATCAATAGCTATAATAACAACTATTTTAATCCTGCTCTTATCAGCGGGATATTTTGAGAAGATAAGTAACCACGTTGCCGAGTATTACGCTATTATCCTATTTTCATTGACAGGGATTATTGTAATGGTTTCTTACTACAACCTAACCATGATGTTTATTGGTATTGAAATCATGTCGGTAAGTTTATACATCCTGGCGGGCATCAAGAAGAGCGATTTTGCATCAAACGAAGCTGCTTTAAAATATTTTCTGATGGGGGCGTTCTCAACAGGTTTCTTATTGTTTGGTATTACTTTGCTTTACGGCACAACAGGCTCTTTTAGCCTCGAGGTTATTAATGATTGGGTTGTCGCGCATCCACACGCCGATCCTATGTTTTATACAGGCATAGGGCTTATCATCGTGGGCCTTTCCTTTAAAGTGGGCGCTGCTCCGTTCCATTTTTGGACACCGGATGTATACGAAGGCTCGCCAACCCTTATAACCGCTTTCATGTCTACAGTAGTAAAAACTGCAGGTTTCGCGGCATTCCTTCGTTTGTTTTCGGTATGTTTCGCACCACTATCAGATTTCTGGACACCAATCTTACTTGTCATCACTGTAGCAACATTGTTTATAGGCAACATTACCGCATTATATCAGCAAAGCTTTAAAAGAATGCTTGCTTTTTCAAGCATTTCGCATGCTGGTTACCTGCTTTTTGCAATTGTGGCTTTAGGTGCAAGTTCGGCCAATTCGGTGTTTATTTATGCAACTGCCTATTCTGTTGCATCCATTGTAGCTTTTGGTGCCCTTATTTTAGTGCAGCAACAAAGCGGCAGCGACAATTTTGAGAGTTTTAATGGCCTTGCAAAAAAGAGCCCTTTTCTGGCATTAGTACTTACTGTTGCCATGCTTTCGTTGGCCGGTATCCCGCTTACTGCAGGTTTTATGGGCAAGTTTTATATGTTTACCGGTGCACTTGCTAAATACCAGTTTTGGCTGGTTATAGTAGCTGTTGTAAACGCAATCATCAGTATTTTCTACTACTTCAGGGTTATTGTGGCTATGTACTTCAAGGCGGCAGATAGGGCCGAGCTGGTAGTGCCGGCTTACTATAAAATTGTTTTTGCTATTTCGGCATTGGCAACTATCGTCATCGGTGTTTACCCTGATTTTATTTCCTATTTCATTTAATAGTAACTGGGTACTGCAAATTGATATAATATTTGTAGTTTTACAGATATAGTGAATGGAAAGTTTTTGGGATTACCTTCAAAATTTAACGGACGCTCAATCCATCATAAGTAGGGGAGGTTTTTATTTCCTGCTTATTGTTGTTTTTGCTGAAACCGGGTTGTTTTTTGGTTTTTTTTTACCAGGAGACTATTTGCTATTTATGGCAGGCTTGTTGTGTTCTGCAGGCAAGGTTGACGTAAATATATCTACATTGGTGTTATCGCTCATTGCAGCAGGCATATTAGGAAATTTTACGGGATATTGGTTTGGTCATCGAACGGGGCCTGTATTGTTCAATAGAAACGACTCGCTGTTTTTTAAGAAGCGATATGTGATACTGGCCAGCGACTTTTATAACAAATACGGCGGTATGGCTTTGATTTTGGGCAGATTTTTCCCTATCGTTAGGACATTTGCCCCTATATTTGCAGGTGTTGTTAAAGTTGATCTTAAAAAGTTTGCTTTATACAACCTTGTTGGTTGCGTAGCATGGGTGTGCACCTTTACCTTGGGCGGTTTTTTTTTAGGAAAACGGTTCCCGCAGCTGAAGGATTACATGCAGTATGTAGTTTTAGGGCTTATAGTAATTACTACCATACCCCTTGTTGTTGCGTACGTACGGAAGAAAATTGCAGAGAATAAAGAACAGAATATTAGATAATAAATATACTACAAATACCAAATGAGTACACAACATCCATGGCACCAGGTTTCTCCTGGCGATAACATTCCCGAAATTGTTAATGCTATAATCGAAATACCTAAAGGCTCAAAAGCCAAATATGAAATTGATAAGGATTCTGGTTTATTAAAATTAGATCGCGTGTTGTTTTCATCAGTGATGTATCCTGCTAATTACGGCTTTATACCGCAAACCTATTGTGATGATAAAGACCCGTTGGATATATTGGTGCTCTGTTCAATCGATGTGTTTCCTATGTCAATAATTGAGGCAAAGGTAGTAGGGGTAATGCACATGGTTGATAATGGCGAGCAGGACGATAAAATTATCGCTGTTGCAAAAAACGATATGTCGGTTAACTATATTAACGACCTGAATGAATTGCCGCCACACGCCATGACTGAGATTGTACGTTTTTTTAAAGATTACAAAAAACTGGAAGGCAAAAACGTAACTATCGAGCATTTATTAGGTGTTCGTTATGCGCATAAAGTAATAAATGAGAGTTTGGAATTGTATAAGTCTACTTTTCCGGTAACCCAATAAATATTAGATGGACCCCGCGCATTACGAAATAAGTACTTTTTATTTAATTGCAACCGTATTCCTGGTTTTGCTCAACGGTTTTTTTGTAGCCGCCGAGTTTGCCATGGTGAGAGTACGGGGTTCACAAATTGAAATTAAAGCAAAATCGGGTAGCGGAGTTGCCAAAGTTGCCCGCGGCATACTACACAATCTTGATGGATACCTGGCTGCTACGCAGCTGGGTATTACCATTGCTTCACTGGCTCTTGGTGTCGTGGGCGAAGAGGTTGCCACCAATATTGTCATCCGGGCATTTTTAGCTGTAGGGATAACACTTTCGCCCGGTTTTATTACAGCCAGCCACATCCTTGCCTTTACCTTTATTACGGTACTGCATATTGTATTTGGCGAGCTTGCCCCCAAATCAATAGCCATTCAAAAGTCGGTACGTACAGTGCTGGCCATTTCGCTGCCGCTACGGTTTTTCTTTGTGTTTTTTAAACCCTTGATTTGGGTACTGAACGGCTTTGCCAATTTTATTTTGGGACTTTTAGGTATAAATACTTTAGAGGGAGGTGAAGCACACCACAGTTCTGAAGAATTACAATACCTGCTTGAACAGGGAAAAGAATCGGGCGCATTGGATTCAAACGAACATGAGCTGATCCAGAACGTTTTTGATTTTAACGAACGTGTAGTTAAAAATATCATGGTGCCGCGTACCAAAATTTCGGGCATCGATATCAGTTCAACCAGGCAGGAATTGCTGGATATGATCATTGATGAGGGCTATTCTCGAATGCCTGTTTATGACGACGTTATAGATAAAATTATAGGCATTGTACACGCCAAAGATATTTTGCCGCTACTGGCACGCGACGAGGAAATTGTGTTGAAAAATATAATCCGCAAGCCGTACTTTATTCCCGAAACCAAAAAGATAAATGATTTGATGGCCGAGCTTCAGCAAAAACGTATCCAGATAGCCATTGTACTGGATGAGTTTGGCGGAACCGCAGGGATGGTTACCCTGGAAGATATTGTGGAAGAGCTGGTAGGTGAGATACAGGATGAGTACGATGAGGAAAAACCAATTGTAGAAAAAGTTAACGAGCGCGAGTTTATTGTAAATGCCCTTGCGCCCATATATGACGTAAACGAACACCTACCCCATGACTTGCCCGAAGATGGCGACTTTGATACGGTAAGCGGCTGGCTGGGCGACATATTCGGTAAAATTCCGGATGTTGGCGAGCAAAAGGAATCAAATGGCTATAATATTACGGTGCTGCGCAAATCAGATCAGAATATTGAATCTGTGAAACTGGAATTGCTGATAAATGAAGAAGATGCTGTAGATTTACATTAATCTGCTTAGCCAATGCATCTTTTTTATACACCTGATATCGCCCCCTCGCACCCCCAATATTTTCTCAGTGAAGAAGAGAGCAAGCATGCTATACGTGTTTTGCGGCTGGAGGCAGGTGACGAAGTTCAACTGATTGACGGGCGTGGAGGGTTTTATAATGCGGTTATTCACGATGCACATCCTAAACGCACCATCCTCAATATCACATCCGTTACTCCGGAGTTTAACAAAAGGAACCATTTCCTGCACATAGCTGTAGCACCCACCAAAAATATCGAGCGCCTGGAATGGTTTTTAGAAAAAGCCACCGAAATTGGTATTGATGAAATATCGCTTATCATTACCCAGCGTTCTGAGCGTAAGGAAGCCAAAGTTGACAGGCTTAACAAGATTATTACCGCTGCTATCAAGCAATCGTTAAAAGCATACCATCCTGTACTAAATGATGCGGTTAAATTTAACCAGCTATTAGCTCT
The DNA here is from genome assembly GCF_028736215.1 of Mucilaginibacter sp. KACC 22773. Classification (NCBI taxonomy): domain Bacteria; kingdom Pseudomonadati; phylum Bacteroidota; class Sphingobacteriia; order Sphingobacteriales; family Sphingobacteriaceae; genus Mucilaginibacter; species Mucilaginibacter oryzagri. The sequence goes on along the minus strand of NZ_CP117883.1, from coordinate 5,604,906 downwards.
CCCTTTTGATGGACAAAGGTTTATTGCTCATTGTGAACCAGGCGATAAGCTCGATTTGCGTAAAGTAATAAACCCGCAGGGGCGTTATTTAATATTGATAGGACCTGAGGGTGATTTTAGCCCTGCCGAAATTGAGCTGGCTTTGGAAAGCAGCTTTAAACCGATAACTTTGGGTGAGGCCAGGTTGCGTACCGAAACCGCTGCCCTGGAGGCCTGCTTTGAGGTTAATTTTTTAAACCGGCTATGAAGAAACTTACGTATACTGCTATAGCTTTTACCGCATTTGTTGTAATGTGTGGCTTTTGTGCACCAGCATACAAAATGGCGCGGCTTAAGTACGCCGGCGGGGGCGATTGGTATGGCGACCGAACTGCTTTAACTAACCTTGCAAAATTTTGTAATGAAAACCTGAAAACTAATTTTGATACCGATGATGAGGTGGTAGAAGTAGGCAGTGCATCTATATTCAATTATCCCTTTGTTTTTATGACTGGGCATGGTAACGTGATTTTTAGCGACCAGGAAGCCCGAAACCTGCGCAAATACCTCACCGGCGGTGGCTTTTTGCATATCGACGATAATTACGGATTGGATAAATTTATCCGCCCGCAAATGAAAAAGGTTTTCCCAGAACTTGAATTTGTTGAACTGCCACTTAATCATCCCATTTATCACCAAAAATACAGCTTCCCTAATGGCTTGCCCAAAATACATGAACATGATGGTACCCGCGCACAAGGTTTTGGACTGATATACAAAGGGCGATTAGTGTGCTTTTATGACTACGAGTGCGACCTTGGCAATGGCTGGGAAGATTATGGCACCTACGCGGGCGATACCCAGGAAACCCGTATTAAGGCGCTTAAAATGGGTGCCAATATGGTGCAGTATGTTTTTACACAATAGTTATATATCCGCTGAGGGTTTAAATTGACAGTAAATTTTAATTTGCCACTGGCGGTAGTCGGGATATTTGCATAACTTTAATTTGTCATTACGTTAAAAACTACACTATCCTGCAACTCAAACCCTGCAACACATGTATAAGCTAAAAATAAATGAGAAGTATAGCTTTGAGGCGGCGAGAAACGATGGCGGCCTGCTTATTAATAATAAGGCTATCACTGCCGATATTAAACATATCGGCGAAGGCATCTATCATGTTATAGAAGGCAACCAATCTTACAATGCCGACGTAGTATCTTTTAACAGCGTCGAAAAAACTGCCCAAATTAAGATAAACAACAATATCTATACAATTACGGTAAAAGATCAGTTTGATATTTTGCTGGATAAATTGGGACTAAGTAACTTAACCGGCGCCCAGTTAAGCGAAATAAAGGCCCCTATGCCGGGTCTTGTACTCAAAGTATTTGCTGTTGAAGGCGATAAAGTTAAAAAAGGGGATAACCTTTTGGTACTCGAAGCCATGAAGATGGAAAACATTATCAAATGCCCTGCCGATGTTACTATAAAAAAAATCAGGATAAAGAGCGGGGATAAAGTAGAAAAAGGGCAAATCCTGATCGAGTTTTAAAATTCACTTATTCTTTCCGGTAATTTTTGTATTGTGTTTGTAAAAACGCAGGCAATCTTAATTGCTTTAATTGTTTTTTTGCCTTTTTGTTAATAACTTACTTTTTTTAAATTAACATTTTAACTCTATGAAGAAAAATCTACTAACAATTTTGTTGTTATTTTCCTGCATTTCATTCGTTTTTGCTCAAAACCGGATTATTACAGGTAAGGTAACAGATCAAAAGGATGGTTCGCCCTTACCTGGGGTAAGCGTGACCGTGAAAGGTGCCGCCAGTATTGGCGTTCAAACAGATGTAAGTGGAGCCTACAAACTTTCGGTACCTGCTACAGCCAAAGTTTTAGTCTTTAGATTTATCGGTTATACACCGGTAGAAATTGCAATAAGTGGTATTGCTGTTAATGCGAGCCTGGCCGTTGATGCCAAGCAGCTTAACGAAGTTGTGGTTGTTGGTTACGGTACTCAAAGCAGGGCATCGTTAACAGGCTCGGTTTCAAAAATTAAAGGCGCCGACATTGAAAATATTCCTGTACCAAGTTTAGAGTCGGCTATTCAGGGCCGTACACCGGGCGTATATATCCAGGCACAAAACGGTAAGCTGGGGCAAGGCATACAGGTGCGTATCCGTGGTGCTTCGTCTGTATCAGCAGGTAACCAGCCTTTATACGTGGTTGATGGTTTGCCTATCACTGTTGATGATTTTTCAAGCAATGGTGCGTCAACCAATCCGTTGGTCGATCTGAATCAAAATGATATCGAATCTATTGATATATTAAAAGATGCATCTGCTGCTGCTATTTACGGTTCAAGGGCGTCAAATGGTGTGGTTTTAGTTACAACCAAGAAAGGTAAGGCCGGCGATACCAAAGTAACCTACAACCAGTATTACGGCTTTAGCAAACCGACACGCGAGCGCGAGTTTTTAAATGCCGAACAGTATGTTACTTTATTAAGATTGGCTGGCGCTGCCGGAGGGTATTCAACAACTTCTGTTGAGGCGCGGTTAAAGAGGTATGCTGCCGGCAGTGACAATTATAAAACGTACGCTGTAAATACCGACTGGCAAAAAGAAATTACTCAACATGCCCCCGTGCAAAATTATAATCTTGTACTGTCAGGAGGTACCGATAAAACCAAGTTTTACATATCTGGCACCTATAATAATCAAAAAGGCTTCCTGATAGGCAATGCTATAAACCAGTACAGTTTGCGTACCAATGTTAGTAACCAGGCTAATAAATGGCTGGAAGTGGGTGCCAATTTAAGTGTATCGCGTACCAAAAATTATCGTTTATCAAATGATGATCAGTTTTCGACCCCCGAGCAAATTGTTGCATTAAGCCCGATCACGCCCGTTATCGATCCGCGTACAGGTTTAACAAGTGGCGCGCTTGATCCTACTACAGGTACACCAAACAGTAATTTTCCTATTTATTATAATCCATTATTAAATGCGCAAAACGCATATTTTAATACAATAGATTACAGGAATCTTGGAAACGTATATGCGCAGGTAAAGCTGCTCCCTTCTTTAAGTTTCCGGTCGGAAGTAGGTGTGGATATATTGAATTCAAGTGAAGATAGTTACGCAGGTAGTTTAACCTCCCGTAATTCAGGTACACCAAACGGGGTTGGCTTTAACTCGTCCGTTACATCGGTAAATTTTAACACCAATAACTTTTTACAGTTTATAAAAGACTTTGGTAAAAGTAATATCAACGCGGTAGGTGGTATGACCTATCAACGTCAACAAAACGATCTTAACTCTATCAGCGGTGACCAGTTTCCGAGTGACGCTTATAAAAAGCTAATCAGTTCCGCCGATATCACAGCCGGATCATCATCATCAACAGCGTACTCATTGCTTTCGTACTTTGCCAGGGCAAATTATAAGTTTGACGAAAAGTACCTGTTATCGGTAAGTGGCCGTATTGATGGCTCATCAAGGTTTGGGGCAAACCACCGTTATGGATTTTTCCCGGCAGGTTCTGTTGGCTGGGTTATTTCGCAGGAAGGTTTTATGAAACAGCAACAACTGGTTTCTGATTTAAAATTACGGGCGAGTTACGGTATAACAGGTAACTCAGAGATTGGAAACTTCCCGTCGCGCGGGTTATTTTCTGAATTTGGTTATGCGGGTGTTGCGGGATCAAGGCCTACCCAATTGCCAAACCCGGATTTGAAGTGGGAAACATCGGCTACAACAGATATTGGCTTAGATGTTGGGTTTTTTAACGGAAGGCTTTCCGGACAGTTTGACGTTTACTTGCGAAAAACTAAGGACCTTTTGTTAAACGTACAAGTGCCTGCAACCTCTGGTTATACAACAATTACTCAAAATTTAGGTAAGCTGCAAAACAAGGGTTTTGAAATGCAGATAGATTCTAAGAACATAGTGGGCAAAGAGGTTACCTGGTCAACCAGCTTTAACTTTTCAGTTAACCGTAATAAAATTACCGATTTGAAAGGCCAGGTTATTACCGGAAGTGGAGATGGCGTAAACCGTGCAGTTGAGGGACAACCATTGGGTGTTTTTTATACTGTTGAATTTGCGGGTGCCGATCCGGCCAATGGTGATGCACTTTATTATAAAAACACCGATTTGGGCGGTGGTAAGCGAGACCGTACAACAACCAATGATTATAATGCAGCAACTCCTGTTGTAGTTGGCGACCCTAACCCTAAATTTATTGCCGGCTTAAATAACACTGTTAGTTATAAAGGAATTGACTTTAGCTTCCTGTTGCAGGAAGTAAATGGCGATAAGATTTATAATGGTGGTGGGCAGTACATGTCGGTTGGTTTTAATAACGGTGCCGACAATCAAACTCTTGATCAGCTTCAATCATGGAAAAAGCCGGGCGATATTACAATGGTTCCTGAGGCCCGCTTATTTGGCGGCAATGGCGTATCGCCAAGTTCGAGGTACTTAAGTGATGGATCATACCTTCGTTTGAAAAATATTGTATTAGGTTATAATTTCCCCAAAAGTATACTTGAAAAAATTAAACTACGTAGTTTGAGGATTTACGCGCAAGCTACAAACTTAGCCACCTGGACCAAGTACAAAGGTTGGGACCCTGAGCTGAATTCGGACGCGTTTTCTGGCAATATTACCCAGAACTATGATTTTTATGCAGCGCCGCAGGCTAAAACAATAACATTTGGTATTAACGTGGGATTTTAATTTAAGCTGAAGAAGATGAAAAAAATAAAATATTCAATTATAGCATTGAGTACATTAGCAATGCTGTATAACTCTGGCTGTCAAAAGCAGTTAGATATTAAACCGCAAAATTCAGTCGAAGCTGACCAGGCTCTCAAAACATCAAAAGATGTGGAAGGGGTGCTTATCGGAGCATATACCGCAGCCGGTTTAAGAGGGCTATATGGCGGGCGGTTGCAAGCAACTACTGATTTTTTGGCCGATGACGGAGATTTCTCTTATTTCGGGACATTTTCTGACTACACCGAACTCAACGATAAAAAGATTACGATTAACAACTTTTTTGTTGAAGGGGCATGGGACAGTGGTTACAACACCATTGGAGTATGTAATACAGTTTTAGCCAATCTAAACCTGGTTATTTCAACAGATAAAGCAGGTGTTGAAGGAGAAGCCAGGTTTTTACGCGGGATGACTTATTTTGATTTGGCCCGGGCTTTCGGCAGAGCGTGGAATGATGGCAGTCCGACAACTAACCTTGCTGTGCCTCTTGTTTTAACACCAACCACGACTATAGCCGGCATTCAAAAAGTAAAAAGAAATACAGTTGCCGAAATATATGCACAGGCCATTGCAGATTTGAAGATTGCTGAAGCTAATCTCCCAAATAAATCAACTTATGCAAGCTCGGCGGCTGCTTCGGCTGTTTTGGCACGTATTTACCTCACCCAGGAAAATTATGCCCAGGCAGAGGTTGAGGCATCTAAAATAATAGATGGGGGTGCGTACAGCCTCATTGAACACTTTGCCGACGAGTTTCAACATCCGGATCAGGCTACACGCGTATTTAATACCGCCGAGGATATTTTTGCTATTCAAATCTCAAATCAATCGGGTTTTAATGCATTGAATGAGGTTTACGCAAGTTCTGATTACGCTGGCCGTGGCGAAACTTATATCAATCAACAACACTTTGACCGGTACGAAGCAGGCGACGACAGGGCCAATGAGTTTACCGATGATCCCTTCACAACCAAGTTTAATAACGCATTCGGTAACGTTGTAACTATTCGTCTGGCCGAGATTTATCTTATCCGCGCCGAAGCCAGGATCAAGAAAGCCGTTCCCGATCTTGTTGGTGCAGCTGCTGATATAAATAAGGTTAGAAACAGGGCCGGTTTAGCTAATACTGCAGCTGTAAGTGCTACTGCTTTGTTTAATGCTGTGAAGCAGGAGCGCCGGGTCGAGCTTCCTTTTGAGGGCTTTAGGTTAGGCGATTTGAAACGTTACAAAGAAACTACCCGATCGGTAGATGGTGACGGTAACACTGTAGAGACATTCGATTGGGACTCTCCGAAATTGGTATTCCCTATACCAAAACGTGAAATAGATGCCAATTCTAATTTGGTACAAAACCCAGGTTATTAGTAAGCACTACACTATATAGAATGAAATCCCGGTAGCTGATGTTGCCGGGATTTTTTTACCTCATGGGAGGCCAATCTAACCCGATTAAATAGAACATACCAGATGTCTGGATATAAGGCTCATCAACGCCAATGCCAAATGCCATGGGGTTTGTGGCATCGGCTGTTAACAATTGCATTACGGCATTTGTAGGGAATATGATATGGCTGTTTCCAGGCAGTGATAGCCTTGACAAGACTATATAAAATAATTTATGGCGCTTTGATGGCTTGATAGTTGCAACTGATACAGAGGATCAACGGAGTCCGGATCTTATTTCTGAGCTGCGAACGGTGCGGGCACTTTAATCCACCACAACAAACAAGGCCATTCAAATTGAACGGCCTTGATACTTAAGTTTAAAATTGGGTATTTTATTTAGCCTTAAATGGCTTTGCTTTTTTAACCGGGTAGTGTGGCTTGCCGTTAGGATAAACTTCCGGGGCTCCTACTAAGGTCATTGCGCAGCGGAAACCGACCTCGGCACTTGATTCTTCCTCGTCCATAAAGCGGCGGGTTGCCGGGTTCATCCAATAGGCAAGGTCATTCCATGAGCCACCTTTATAAACTTTCGAATGATCGTTTACCAATGTTGTGTTACCGTATAAGGCTGTATTTACCGTATCCTTTTCGCCCCTGAAATCAGGATTGTATTTTTTGCCGGAATCTTTAACCAATGAGCTAACAGTAGCATTAGGAGCTGCCGCATTTGGCTGTGCCCCCGGAGTTGCCGGCGCGCCGTTGGCAGGTGTACCCTGTGCCGGTGCACTGTTAACAGTATTCGGGTCCTGGCCTTGTTGTAATGCCAGGTAATCGGCATACTTCATTTTTTTGTTTGATTTGGCAGGATCTTTAATAGGCTTGCCATATTTATCTTTGGCGTATAAGCCTTTAGATGGGTCGACCAGGCGTTTGTTGGTATATTGGTTACCGCGGAAAGGGTTAAAATCTTCAAATTCCTCAAAAGATGTTTGGCGGTAGGTGTCCTGCACCCACTCGTTTACGTTGCCCGACATTTGGTAAAGACCAAAATCATTTGGAGGATAGGTACGCACAGGTGCGGTTATATCGGCTTTATCATTCAAATAACCACCCACACCCATGTTGTCGCCGGCACCCCTTTTAAAGTTGGCTAAAATTAAGCCACGGGTTTTGCTCTTTGCCGAACGAACCCCCATGCCATTCCATGAGTACATTTTACCATCATCAATATTTTCAAATTGGGTGTTGCCTGCCAGTGCCAAAGCCGCGTACTCCCACTCGGCTTCTGATGGTAAACGATAAGCCTGTTTCAATATACCATCTTCCATACGCACGGGCCTTACTGGTTTAGCATTTTTGCCAGTACCTGCGGCAGCGTTAGGGCTTAAGTTAGGCATCATTTTTTTACCGTCTATTCCGGCACCTTTCATTTGGCCATTCAGGTATATATCGGTATTAAAAGGCTGCGATGCTCCCGTCGCTGCTGTAGCGCCGCCGTTTTTGCCTTTTGCGTTTTGATCTTTCCAAGTTACCATACGCCCGGTTTCACGCAAAATGTTTTCGTTGGTACGGTCGGTACGCCATGCACAATAATCTTGTGCCTGGTCCCAGCTAACACCTACCACCGGGTAATCCTGAAACGCGGGATGGCGCAGGTAGTTATCAACGTAAGGATCGTTATATGATAATGGTTTACGCCAAACCAATGTATCTGGTAAGGCATTGTAATACAATTCACGGTCTTGAGGGAAAGTAATGCTTAACCAATGCAGGTAGTCAAGCCAATCCTGGTTGGCAACTTCTGTTTCGTCCATATAGAATGACGGTACAGTTACTCTGCGGCGTACATTGTTATAATCATAAGTAACGTCCTGATCGGCGCTGCCACCCATTACAAAGGTACCACCTTCAATAGGTACCAGGCCCGGGCCTGGCGCGGGATGTGTTTGCCTGTAACGCTCATAGCCACCATTATTTTTGTTATTATAAACTAAACCGGTTTTTTGCGATACCGATGGTTTACTACAGCTGCTTACCATTGCACATACAGCCGCAAGGGCTAAAGCAGTTTTAGTAAAAAGTATTTTCATAATTTTACAATTATATTAATGACGTAAATTTAGAAAAAAATGAGTATAATGCTAACGCTAATGCATCTTCTTCTAAATAAATCAAACAATTATTGATGCTTTTAACGGAAATGGTGCAACGTTGGTTGCAATGTTTTGTTTTTTTTAGTCGTTTGCAACCAAATGTCTTCACAAAAAAATCCGATATAAATTATGAGCGGATATTTATCAATTTAAATAATAAAGCTAAATTGCACCCAATGAAGTTTTTTACATTTCGGAATATAACCTTCTTATCATTGTATTTACTGCCATTTACGGTTGTGGGGCAAACAAGTACTGACGGAAGCGCATACAGGGGATCGCGCGTTGAAGTACCGTTTTTAAACATTACCCCCGATTCACGTTCGGGTGCGATGGGCGAGGCGGGGGTTGCTATTTCGCCGGATGTTAACGCTAATTTCTGGAATCCCTCGAAGCTTGCTTTTGTTGAAAGTAATGATGCACTTTCGTTGTCATATTCTCCGTGGTTAAGGCACCTGGTGCCCGACATTAGTTTGTCGTACCTAAGCTATGCCCATAAAATTGACGATCGTAACACACTCGGTGCTTCGTTGCGCTATTTTAATTATGGCTCATTGCAGCTTAATGACGACCAATCCAATAACCAGGGTACTTACACGCCAAATGAGTTTTCGCTCGATGTTAGTTTTGCGCGTAAGTTTGGCGAGAATTTTTCATTGGGGTTAACCGCTCGTTACATTCATTCAAGCATTTCCAGTGTGTCGTTTGCCACTGCGGGATCAACCCAAACAGGCAGGGCCGGCAATGCTTTTGCTGCGGACGTATCGATGTTTTATAAATCGACCTATGGCGATGATAACCTGTTTGCTTTTGGTGCCAACATATCCAACATTGGCACAAAAATTAGCTATACTACCAATGGGCCTAAATATTTTTTACCTGCCAATTTAAAGTTAGGCGCGGCCAACACCTGGAACCTTGACGAAAATAACCAGATAACGGTTGCCTTTGACATAAACAAGCTGCTAACACCTACTCCTCCTATAAAAGATGCCAACGGCACAATTATAAGTGGCAAAAATGATGATGTATCGGTACCATCGGGTATTTTTCAGTCATTTGGGGATGCCCCTGGTGGTTTTAGCGAGGAGATGAAGGAAATAAGCCTGTCGCCCGGCGCCGAGTACTGGTACAACAACCAGTTTGCCATAAGGGCCGGTTATTTATATGAAAACCCAAGCAAAAGCGACAGACGTTATGTAACCCTCGGTTTTGGTGTTAAATATGATATTTTTAAGTTCGATTTCTCATACCTGGCAGCCAGCCAGCAAAATAGTCCTTTGGCCAATACCTTGCGTTTTAGTTTGTCGGCAAGTTTTGGCGGTACCTCCAATGTGTCAAAATAATAATGGGTAAAATTAAAGTAGGGTTTGGTTTTGACGTTCACCAACTGCGTGAGCAGCACCCATTTGTTTTGGGCGGGGTTAATTTAGAGCACCATTCGGGCGCTTATGGCCATTCAGATGCTGATGTACTTTTACATGCTATTTGTGATGCCTTGCTTGGCGCCGCTAATATGCGCGATATAGGTTTTCATTTCTCCAATACAGACAACCGCTGGAAAGGTATCAGCAGCCTTATTCTGCTTCAGCATGTTGTTAAATTAATAAAAGAAAAGGGCTTCAGCATTGGCAACATTGATGCCATGGTATGTTTGGAAGCACCAAAGATAAACCCCCACATCCCGGCTATGAAGGTGCATATAGCCAAAGCGGCATCTATCAGCGAAGATGATATATCTATAAAAGCTACCACTAACGAGCAATTGGGCTTTATAGGGCGTCAGGAAGGCGTTGTTGCTTATGCGGTTTGTTTGATCGAAAGAGAATAACCTAAAAGGCAAGGAATCAAGACAAAATACATTCCAGACGCGGGGTGTTTTTGCCTTGACTTGCTTACAGTTCTTTAACTTACATATACCACTTTTTTACCACCCAGAATACAATCGCAGCAATTATTAGCAAAGCAACAATAATGTAAATTGCCGAGTTGTTCTTCTTTTGACCGCCTTTAACATTTACGTTACCGGTACGTTTTAGTACGCCCCAGCCGCTTAACTCGCCTTTAAGGGCCTTACGCATCGATTTAAACAGTACGTAATACATCAGCTGTCTCCACAGGAATCGTTGCGGTATAATGTAAATAAGCTTCCTGTAATCTTCTTTTTCCATTCGGAAAGCAATAATGCCCACAATGAAATCGATAACCACAAAAGCCACATAGTATATCAGCATTTTCTCCGGCTTCTCGCCAAACAGCGCGAAGATCATCATCAGATCGGCCAACGGGGAGAACAGTGGTAGTATAATCTGGAAAATGAGGATATTGGGCATGCCCACCATCCCAAAGAATTTATACTTTTTGTTGAACAATGCGTCGCGGTTTTTCCAGAAGCTTTGAATAACCCCGAAACTCCAGCGGAAACGTTGTTTAAGTAACATATTAATGGTTTCCGGTGCTTCGGTATATGCAATAGCTTCGGCACAGTTTTTTACAATGTAGCCTTGTTTGAGGATGCGCATGGTTAAATCACAATCCTCGGCCAGGGTATCGTAAGTAAAGCCGCCGGCACGGAAAATGGCCGATTTGCGGAATGCTCCAATAGCGCCTGGTACTACAGTAATGCTATTGATGAGGTCGAAAGCGCGGCGGTCCATGTTTTGGGCGGTAATGTACTCTATTGATTGCCACCTGGTAATAATATTGGTTTCGTTGCCAACTTTTACTGTGCCTGCCACAGCGCCAATTTCCTCATCGGTAAAGTAGCTCATCAATTGATAAATAGCGTCGTTTTTAAGTTGCGTATCTGCATCAATACAAACAACAAAATCGCTGGTGGCATGGGTTATACCAAAATTAAGGGCCGATGCTTTACCACCATTGGGCTTGGTTAATATTTTAACCAGCGGATGGCCTTCATAAGCAGCCGATACTACTTCAAACGTTTTATCTTTTGATCCGTCGTCAACAAAAATAATTTCAAAAACCGGGTATTCGGTTTTTAATAAACTTTGGATAGTGGCAACGGCATTTACCTCCTCGTTATAAGCTGGTACAATAATACTCACGGGCGGAAGTGGCAAATTGTCGCCACGCAGTTTTACGGTCTTTTTGTTCTCGCTGTTTTGTCTTACCGCCAGTATAGCAATCAAAACAATACGGCCTATGGCCAGGAATATAGCCGACAAAAACACATATATCAAAAACCAGTTGAAATAGTAATAAGCATGTACCGCGACATCATACATAGGGCCAAAAATGCCGGTATGATCGTCTTTTATAGGTGGCATCAGGTCATCTTTGGTTTTGTCAAGCACATCGGCAATGGTAGTAAACTGGTAGCCATGTGTTTTAAAGTAGTGTATAATGGCTGGTAATGCCTTTACTGTTTCTTCACGGGTATCGCCGCCGGCATCATGCAGCAGGATCATCGATCCATTGTTGGCCTGCCTGATGGTGCGGGCAACAATGCTGTCGGCTGTTACGCCGGGCTGCCAATCCCATGGGTCGATAGATTCGCCAATAGTGATATAGCTTTGCCTGCGGCTTTCGGCTACAGGGATTACTTCGGCCAACGTTTCGGGCTCGGCATCGGCGTTAAATGGCGGGCGGAACAATATGGTGCTGCGGCCTGTAACCGATTCGATGATTTTGCGGGTAGCGTTTAGCTCAAGCACCACGCGTTGCAGGCTGATGGTTGATATATCCGGATGGAAGAATGTGTGGTTTCCAATTTCATAACCGTCCTCATAAATTCGCCTCAGGATGGCTATGTTTTTTTCGGCCATGGAACCCACTACGAAGAAGGAGGCCGGAACTTTTTCTTTTTTTAGGATATCAAGAATGCGCGGGGTGTAATCCGGGTCGGGTCCGTCATCAAAGGTCAAAACAACCTTTTTAGGCTTATACCCATACTTACGGATCATGTACTTGGTGGGCAGTCTTTTATAAGTTTGCGCAGTGATGGTATAGTTGCCTGTATCCAGTTTTACATCAATCTCGCCGGTTTGGGGCGTGGTTATCAGGTCGAGCACCTCGCCATCGCCATCATACTCTACGTTTTTACGGCTATTTAAACCAACAGAAGTTAACTTTTTTAAGTCGACACCGGTTTTACGCAGCGAATCGATAGATAGGTTTTTCTGGAAGAACGACCATAGCCTTGGATCTTCGGTACCCATGCGCCACAGAGCCACCCCGCCGGTTGCCCAGTCATCGGCCATGCGGATGACGTTAAAGTTGGTAGCAGCGTCGGCAAAATAAATGGTATGGTCAAGGCTATCCTTATCCATATAGGTAAAATGAGAATTTGCCGAAGCCGGATCAAATGTGATCTTGCTTTGGTTTTCTTCGGCAGCGCTAATAGCCTGCTGATAACCTATGGATTTGCCGATGCTGGTTTCGCGCCAATCATAAGCGCCGCCTGCAAAAGTCAATATAATTTTTTCGCTGGGTACCTGGCTGCATACATCATCCAGTATCTGTTCAACCCAGTGCTGGTTTGATAAATCGCCCGGATTGCTTAGCTCATTATGCTCATCAATGGCCATAATGAACAAAAAATCGTTAACATGCTGCAACCTTATAATATTGTAAGCCTCATCTTCGGGCACTACGTTTTGTGTAACCAGGAAACCCTTGGCTTTTAATGTTTTATAAAGCTCGGTTTGAAAAGCAATATAAGTTTTGCTGTTGCGGTCTTTAATTTCGTCCAGATCTACATTGATGCCTTTAAACTTATATTTTGTAAGGGCATTTACAATACTGTTAATAAAACCGGCACGCAAAGCAGGTTTTTTAAAAATGCGCTCAATATCATAGCTATCATAACCGCCTTCCTGGTTGTTTTTATTTATATAGTTTGATAGTGTGAGTACAATGGGCTTATTATATTTTTTATTAACGTTGATGAGCCCCGTATCAACTTTGGTAATTACAGTGTCGACACCCGGAAGGATAGAAAAACCTTCGCTTACCACCATATCAAGCTTTGGCATGTTATCCAGCAACGAATAATAAGCCTGTGGCTCCCATGGGCGGTAAAAGGCCACATTCAGGCGGTCTTTATTATTAGGATGTTTGCGTTGATGCAGGCGTTTTGCACGTTCAAGGGCCTCAATTTCGCCTTTTTGTATTTTAAACGACCGGTATTTGGTTGACCGCTTGATTTGCGCAAGCTCCTCTTTCGACATTTTTTTGGGTGCCAGGTCGAGGCTTGGCAAACTGGGGTAATAGGTAGATTTAATGGTAACTATTACGGCAACAATACCTACTGCCAAAAAGGCAAATAGTATGCGGCTGAGCCATTTAAAACGGTTCCATCTGTTTGGTGAGTCTGCCTGAAAAATTTGCTTATTTGAAGCCATTAAGTGAGATTACTTCTGGTTTAAAAGTATAGGTAACAAATGAAGATATGATGAATGGATGTTGTAACCTATTTGTCTGTTTTGCCGGGCTCGATGCCCGAAAAATCAACACCGCATTTACAATTGCCACCGCAACTTTTTTTAGCGGTGAGGCTTTTATACATCATACGGCCAATGTAAAAAACAGCAGCGGCAAAAAGAACAATAACTAAAATTACCTGGATGTTCATAGTGCAAAAATACTTAATTTTTAATATATACGTACAGACGCTTTTAATAGTATATAGTTTAACGTGGCATAAAGGCAATTGTTCCGCCAACCCAGTCAAAATCTTTATTATAACGTACGCCAATCATCTTTCCGCGGCTTAACCGGGCCAGGTTTATGGCCAGTGTAGGTTTTTCGTCTCCGTCCGGCCATAAGTACAACAACCTGATTTCGACCTTTACACCGCCATCTGGCGACTGTACAATCGGCTCGTAGTTTACTTTTTGCTGTAATATCCAGTTTTCGGGCTCTTTAATGCTGCGGATATCATCCAATGTAACATCAATAATTACACCCTGGCCGGCAAAAGAAAACAATGGCTTCAATACATAGTTTTCCAGGTCGGCCGGCAGGTAATCTACCTGGTGCAAAAACTGTGTTTTGGGAATGTAATCGCCGCTTAAAAAAGGCATGGTAAATTTACTGATGCGGTAAAACCAATTGGGGTGTGTTATCCACTCCACATCAACAGGCTTCCTGATATCAACAACCTTTTCAAAAATCTCCGGATCGTTATCAATTTCATCAAAAATTAAGCGGTTATAAATACGCTTAATTAATTGAAGGCCGCTATCTGTTTTATAAAATAGCTTATTTTGTTGTTGCACCAGCTCGGTTAAAGATACCACCGGGATGCCAAGGTATTTTTCAGTAATATAAAAGTCGACTGCGGTTTTTTGCTCCGGGGCATTTACATCCATTAAAACCACTTCGGCCGGTTTGCAATCGCCTATAATCGTTTTCCTGAGCAGGTCAATGTAACTGGCTTTGTTCAATCCGTTAAAATAAACGGTTTCATCACCGGCAATATCAAAAACATCCGTATAAACATCGCCCAGCAAAATCTGGAACCCGTATAAGGATGGAAAGCCCTGCATTTCTATCAGCTTAGGTACAATATTGCCGTATTCATCTTTGCATACGCCAAAATCAAGTGCGATAAAATGAGGATGACCAGTCTCATTGGCAACACGCCATTTATCGGGAATTGCCCGTTCAGTAAGTTCCTTAAAACCGGGTCGGAGGATGGTATCTACAATGTCGTTCCCGGCGGCAATCAGCCTGTCGCGAAAATCGGCAGTCAAAAAAACAGGTGTCTCGGCCACACGAAATTGAACAGGGCTGTGCAGCCCCTCGTTAAGTTTGCTCAAAAATTCCTGGTATTTGGCATCGGTAAAGCCTGCGTTAAATGTTTTCCTGGGTGATGGGTTCATATGGTAAAAAAAGTTTTATCCCCCTGTCATGCTGAGGAACGAAGCATCTGTTTGCCGCTTTTCAGGCGGCGATGCATGTCGGCCAACAGATCCTTCGTTCCTCAGGATGACAGCGCTTGATAGCAGTGACACTATAAACAAACTTAACCAATTTAGTTTATCATTTTAAAAGTCCACTAATTTTAGTCGTCAAGCACTTTAACCTTTCGCCTTTAACCTTTCCCCTTATCT
Source organism: Mucilaginibacter sp. KACC 22773 (assembly GCF_028736215.1). Classification (NCBI taxonomy): domain Bacteria; kingdom Pseudomonadati; phylum Bacteroidota; class Sphingobacteriia; order Sphingobacteriales; family Sphingobacteriaceae; genus Mucilaginibacter; species Mucilaginibacter oryzagri. The sequence goes on along the minus strand of NZ_CP117883.1, from coordinate 5,589,522 downwards.
GAATAAAAATTCCTTAATTTGCTTTGTCAATTAAAACTTAAACCTGGCATTACTACTTTAATTTATTAAATGTATAACAAAAAGATAACCGTTGTTGGCGGAGGAAGCTGGGCTACAGCCAATGTAAAAATGTTGGCTGATAATACTACCGAAAAGGAAATTTTTTGGTGGATGCGTAATACGCAGGCGGTTGAGCACCTAAACAAATTTGGGCATAATCCCCATTATTTAAGCTCGGTAGAAATAAAGCTGCCTAAACAAAATATATCAACAGATTTAAAATCATTGATACAAGTGGCTGATATTGTGTTGCTAAATGTGCCGGCTGCTTTTTTAAAAGAAGCACTAACTGGCATTAGGCCTGCAGATTTGGCTGGCAAAAAAGTTGTATCGGCTATAAAGGGTATTGTGCCCGATGAAAATTTAATTATCGGCGAGTTTTTACACCAAAAATATGGTATTCCGTTTGAAGATTTTATTGTAATAAGCGGACCTTGCCATGCCGAAGAAGTTGCATTAGAGAAACTCTCTTACCTTACCATTGCATCCGGTGATGCTGCTTTGGCTACGGAGTTTGCGGGAATGATTAATACCCGTTACATAAAAACCAATGTATCTGATGATATTTATGGCACCGAGTGGGGGGCTGTATTAAAAAATGTGTATGCCATTGCGGGTGGTATTTGCCATGGAGTAGGGTATGGCGATAATTTCCAGTCGGTGCTCATTTCAAACGCGATACGCGAGTTGGAAAGGTTTGTTGATGCAGTGCACCCTATTAACCGGGACATTAAAGAATCGGCTTACCTGGGCGATTTGCTGGTTACCGCTTACTCGCAGTTTAGCCGTAATCGTACTTTTGGCAATATGATAGGGAAGGGGTATACCGTTACATCGGCCCAGCTGGAAATGAATATGATAGCCGAAGGATATTATGCAGTAAATTGCCTACAGCAGGTTAACAAACAGTACAAGGTAAACATGCCCATTTGCGATGCTGTTTATGCTATTTTATATCAAAAACACTCACCGGTGGTTGAAATGAGGCTTTTGGCCGAGAAATTGAGTTAAATGCTAATAGCATTAACTTAATTTATTTACTACCATGAAAAATTTATTCAAAATTGCAATGTTTGCAGCCGGTACATTTATGATATCGCCGGCATTTGCACAAACCCACAAAGACAGTACAATTGGGCATAAAATTTCAAGAACGGCTAAAAAGGTTGGCCATAAAACATCACAGATTGCCGCCAACGGCGCATCGGCTGTAGTTGATAAGAAGTACGAAGGAAAGGTTGGACCTGGCAACCATACGGTTTATATTGACGAGCACGATAAATACTATTACGTGAACAAAAAAGGCCACCGCGTTTATATAAAAAAATCTCAGCTTATTGATAAGCCGGAAAAATAAAAGTTGTATCTTAACAGTGCAGGCTTAGGCCTGCACTTACCATGTTTGTCATGAAAAAATATGCTTTAGTAATGCCCGCTGTTTATGCCCTCACGTTGTTTGCTTTTGCATGCAACAGTAACCAGGCTGCAAAAAGCGAAGCTAACAAAAAATTAATGGGCAAATGGGTATCAAAAGACGGTGCCACTAAACTGGAGATAACAGAAAAAGGTTTTACTACCGATGATGGACAACCGGTTACTGAAGATTATTTTGTGCAAAAAGATACCATTTTTACATCGTACCAGGGTAGCAGGCCATATACTAAATTCCTGATAAAAAACCTGGATGATCATAAACTCACACTCTTTTACCCGGATTCGGATTTGGTGGAGTTTGCGAGGTAGGGGCTGTGAGTGGTGAGTAGAGAATAGTGAGTGGTTTTATTGTGAAGGTTGAGATCTTTTTTTCGTGTAGTCTCCCGTGTGCAAATCCAACTTGCAAATTCGCCTGTCTGGCGGGAGACGCAAAATGTTGCGTCGCTACGGTGGGGAGGTATGTCAAAAAACAAAAGCCCTCATGCTGGCGGCATTGAAGGCTTTGTTAACAAAACTAAACTAAAACTCGCTTCCTTACCAGGGGAAGCCCATGAAAACTATCTTTTATCCAGTAGTAAGTATTTAGTATCAAGTATCAAGACAGCTTCAATAAGTTAATATTATCTTGCTACTTGATACTTACTACTTGATACTAAACTTAGAATCTTCTTTTGCGTTCCGGGCGATCTTCGCGGGGTTTGCCGGAGAAGTCACGGAAGCCACCACTACGACGATCACCGCCGCCTGAGTTGCTTCTTTCGCCACCACGGTAACCACCACCTTCTCTGCGGTCACCACCACGGTAACCACCTTCACGACGGTCGCCGCCACGGTAACCACCACTGCTTTCACGACGGTCGCTGGTGCCTTCGCCAGATACTTCTATCCGTACGGGGCGACCTTTGTACTCGGCGTCTTTAAAGCCTGCGCTTACCTTTTCAACATCTTCGTTAGGTACTTCAAAGAATGAATAAACACCTTTAACATCTATTTTACCAACGCTGCGGCCGCTAATTTTTGATGTGTTGCAAATGTAACCTAACAAATCGCCGCGGTTAAATTCATCAACCGAACCTAAGTTTATAAATAAACGGGTGTAAGCAGAGGGGCCGCTTGAAGCACCACGTTCGCCTCGCTCACCACGGTCATCCCTATCCCTGCGGCCACCTTCTTCAACGCTTGCGTTAAGATCAGGTGCATTTTTGTAATAATCAAGGAAACGGTTAAATTCAATTGATGCAAAGCGTTTGATAAACTCTTCTTTGCTCATATCCTTAAACTCTTCCATAATACGCGGGATGTATTGCTCAATTTGCTGCTCATTAACCTGTACGTTGTGTACTTTATGAACAATGGAGAATAATTGTTTCTCGCAAACATCAAACCCGGTTGGAATCTCGGCTTTAACAAAGCGCTTACCCAGGGTGCGCTCAATCTGGCGTATTTTACCTAATTCTTTGGCGTTAATAATGCTGATAGATACACCTGTTTTACCTGCACGGGCTGTACGGCCGCTACGGTGGGTGTAGTTTTCAACCTCGTCTGGTAACGAGTAGTTAATAACGTGTGTTACATCATTAACATCAATACCACGTGCAGCAACATCAGTAGCAATTAACAATTGCAGGCTGCGCTCGCGGTAGCGTTTCATTACCTTATCGCGTTGCTGTTGCGACAGGTCGCCATGTAACGAATCGGCATTGTAACCGTCTTTGATCAGGGCTTCTGCAATATCCTGGGTTTCTATTTTGGTACGGCAAAATACGATACCAAAAATATCAGGATTAAAATCAACAATACGTTTAAAAGCGGCATACTTATCACGGGCACGTACAATGTAGTACTCGTGCTCAATGTTGGCATTGCCGGTGTTTTTTGTGCCCATGGTAAGCTCAAATGGCTCGTGCATGTACTTTTTCGCTATACGGCGAACTTCAGTTGGCATGGTGGCCGAAAACAGCCAGGTTTTTTTCTCGTCCGGAGTGGTAGATAAGATATTATCAATGTCTTCCTGAAAGCCCATATTGAGCATTTCATCAGCTTCATCCAATACTACAAATTTTACCTTCGAAAAATCTATCGCCTTACGGTTAATGATATCAAGCATACGGCCTGGTGTGGCCACAACGATCTGTACGCCGCGTTTAATCTGGCGTAACTGATCCATAATGCTTGCTCCGCCATAAACGGCCACAACGTGAACGTTGTCCATTTTTTTGGAGTAATTTTTAATGTCGTTCGTGATCTGTAAACAAAGTTCACGTGTTGGGCATAAAACAAGTGCCTGTGGATGATTTTCTTCAAAATCCAACAGCTCTAATAATGGTAGGCCAAAGGCAGCAGTCTTACCGGTCCCGGTTTGGGCTAATCCGACAAAATCGTTGCTGCCTGTTAACAATACCGGAATTGACTGTTCCTGGATTGGCGTTGGGTTTTCAAACCCTAACTCAGAGATGGCATTAACAATATCATGACGGATTCCCAGTTCAATAAATGGGTTCATGAATTAAAATAACGAATTTGGCAACATCGCCAAATCGGGCGCAAAGATAGCGCTAATATTTTATAAAAGCAATAAGTATATGCAATCAAAATCGCTTTTGAGTGATCTATTCTGATTTTGGCGGTAATAGCCTTTGAAATAGCAACTTAATTATGGATTTTGTAAATTTTACCGATTATTCCGGGAGTGCCGGACGTGTTTTGGATTGGATTAAAACAGGTGTTGTCGCTTTTTTTTGCCTTTTGTAGCAAAGCTATCCAAGCACAGGTTTTTAATTTGCACTATTACTCGTTAAAACTTCGCTCATATAATATTATCTTAACCTATCGGCAGATTTGATCAGCTTTTCATCATTTTTGATACCCTTGGTGGCCAATAGCAGCATAATAATGCTTATTGATGTCAGGAACAAACCAATTCCCATTGTATGCGTATCTAATTGAACGCCTTCGCCTACCGCTTTTTTTACAGTTTGCGCCATCCAGAAACTGTAGCCAAACAATACCAATATAGCGCCATAGCAAAAAGCCAGTTGCTGCTTGCGGTTTTTGAAAAGGAAAATTATAACAAGTGGTATAAGCGCCACTACAGCCGTTATGGCCGTAAGCGCCGTAAAAGATTCGATATGTTTTTGCGCGCCGTTAACATCCTGAAAAATGCCGGTGACGGTAATAGTTACAGGGACATTATTTACGTAAACGTTATGAGCCAGCGGAAAAAAGTAAAGGGCAAACAAAACCAGGCTGGCTGCAAGCAGGTAAATGCTTTGTATTCGTTGTAGCATAATGTTAAAAATATAATGGCAAATATAGTTGTTTTAGCCATTGCGTTATTGTTTTTTAATGGAGATGTAATTTGCTTTTTATGATAATTATTATAGTATCTTTAAACAGATTTTCCAATAATTATTAAGCGATGACCCCAAGCCCTGATAAAAACCTATCGCCACAGGAGGTGAAGTTTGAAGATGCGCATCTTAAAAAAATTTTCCTCGAACACTTAAACAGCATTTATTGCGGCAAGCTGCATCTTATTCATTTTTTTGAGGAGATAAAAACCCTGGCAACACTGCAATATTTAAAAAATGCCATACAAGATTGCAGTGATGATGCTGAAAACCAGATGGTACACATTGACGGGATATTTAGCGCGATAGGCGAAGATCAATCAAAAATAAGCGTACTGGGCATGAAAGCCATGACGCTTGAAGCCTATATAACTGCCATCCGGTCGGGAAAAACGCCTATGGAGCGTGATGTTTTTATTGTATTTTATCTGCAACTGGTTGAAGGTATCGAGGTTACATATTTTAAGGTGCTGAAGAACCTGGCTAAGGCAATAGGTTACAGTAACACCTTTTTAGATAAACCATTTAAACAGGCAGTAGAAGATAAGCTAATGTTTGAAGGTATTTATAAAGAATACATAACCCAGCCATCTGCCGGTTAAGCAACAGCTTCTGGTAAAAAGTAAATATTTAGTTTGTTGATTATTAGATATAGATCCCTGATAGTCAAATGTTCCGTGTTCAACCTGTCCCGGGGCGTTTTTGTAGAGTGGTACCACCGCTGCCACAAGTTTTTGTTGCTGATAGATGCCTCGTACCAGCCCTTGATAAGGGTGTTTTCCGCAACATATCGTTTCTTTCTCCCAGATTGATAATCATCTATCAAAATGATAGGCAATTTTCATCAATTAAATCCATTTCGTCGCGGCTATTCAATGTTAATTAACTGAAATTCAGTTACTTGATTGGTATTGTCATTTATTGGCATCTACTTGGTAAAGCTCTCTGCAAAAACATAAGAATATGGATATTTTACAGATTGCAATTTACATAGTGACTTTCGTGGTCATCTTCTGGATCTTCTTCAAATCAGTTAATTACTTCGAAAAAATCTAATCATCATGATCGCATTATTCATCGTGGCAGTGGCTGTGTTTGTATACATGGTGTATGTGCTGCTTAAACCCGAAAAATTTTAAACTATTAAACCATGAACACTGAAATTTCAGGTGTAATTTTTACCTACCTGCTCACGCTGGCAGTAGCCATCCCTCTGGGCCGTTACATCGCCCGCATTTTTAAAGGCGAAAAAACCTGGCTCGACTTTTTAGCCCCGCTCGAACGTTTTATTTTTCGTTTCAGCGGCATTGATGCCAAAAAGGAAATGAATTGGAAACAGCATTTATTTGCCCTGCTTACTATCAATAGCGTATGGCTTATTTATGCATTTGTTTGTTTAATGGCACAAGGCCATCTGCCACTTAACCCGGATGCAAATCCTGGCCAGTCGCCCGATACGGCTTTTAACACCGCCATCAGCTTTTTGGTAAACTGTAACTTACAGCACTACTCGGGCGAAAGCGGCGCCACTTACTTTACACAGCATTTTGTGTTTATGTTCCTGCACTTTGTATCGGCAGCTACCGGTATTGCAGCGCTGGTTGTGCTGTACAGGGCCCTGAAAGATAAAGTGACCGATAAACTGGGTAACTTTTGGGATTACTTTGTAAAAGCCATTACCCGTATATTATTGCCTATTTCATTTGTAATAGCTGTCATCTTCGCCTTTAACGGCATGACTACCAGCTATGCAGGTAAAGATACTTTTATCAGCATGCAGGGCGATACCGTTCATGTATCCCGCGGCCCGGTTGCTGCACTGGTAGCTATTAAACACTTAGGTACAAACGGTGGTGGCTGGTTTGGTGCAAACTCTGCCCACCCTATCGAAAACCCTAACTACTTAACCAACACAGTTGAGTTGGTTGCACAGCTTATTATTCCTATAGCGCTGGTATTTGCCCTGGGCTTTTACCTTAATAAAAAGAAATTTGCTTACGTAATTTTCGGGGTGATGACGCTGGGAATGCTCATGCTGATGATACCAACCATTAATGCCGAACTAAACGGTAACCCCGCTATAGCCCATATGGGTGTAAGCCAGCCTACCGGCGCTATGGAAGGCAAGGAAGTAAGGTTTGGGCCGGCCAATTCCGCATACTGGAGCATAATGACTACTGTTACTTCAACAGGTTCGGTAAACTCCATGCATGATAGTACCATGCCTTTATCAGGTTGTATGCAATTGCTGGGTATGATGGTTAATTGCTTTTATGGCGGTGTGGGTGTTGGTTTCCTTAATTTTTACATCTTTATCATCATCGCGGTATTTATATCGGGCCTGATGGTAGGCCGTACACCGGAGTTCCTGGGCCGCAAAATTGAAGCCCGGGAAATGAAGGTAGCTTCGCTGATTGCTTTATTACACCCATTCATCATATTGGTAGGCTTAGCCGTATCATCATACGTGGTGGTGCACATGCCTGGTGCCGATTGGGCAGTAAAACCATCATCATGGTTAAATAACCCAGGTAACCACGGTTTTTCTGAAATGCTGTATGAGTATACTTCAGCAGCGGCCAACAACGGTTCGGGTTTTGAAGGGTTGGGCGATGGTAACATTTTTTGGAACGTAACTACCGGTATTGTAATGGTGCTGGGCAGGTTTTTACCAATAATTGGTCCGCTGGCTATAGCTGGTTTATTGGCCAATAAAAAATACATTCCTGAATCTGCCGGAACACTTAAAAGCGATACCTCAACTTTTGGGCTAATGATATTCGCGGTGATTGTAATTATAGCCGCCCTGTCGTTTTTTCCTGCACTGGCTTTAGGTCCAATTGCTGAACATTTTTCACTTAGATAATCATGAAAACCTCAAATACATTATTTCAGGGCGATCAGATGAAAGAGGCTTTTAAACAGTCGTTCATCAAACTAAACCCACGCATACTGTTCCGTAACCCGGTTATGTTTACCGTTGAAATAGGAACGGCAGTAATGCTTATTGTAACTATATTTTCCTTTGCAAATAAAGGACAGGGCAGCTTTGCCTATAACTTCACCGTGTTTTTGGTACTGTTGCTTACCGTGCTGTTTGCCAACTTTGCCGAAGCTATCGCCGAAGCACGTGGTAAAGCCCAGGCCGAAAGCCTGCGCAAAACCCGCGAGGAAACTCCCGCCCGCTTACTGGTTAACGGTAAGGAAACCATGGTAATGTCGAGCCAGTTAAAAAAAGGCGATGTGTTTATATGCGAAACAGGCGACAATATCCCTACCGATGGCGAGATTATTGAAGGTATTGCTACCATCGACGAATCGGCCATCACAGGTGAATCTGCCCCGGTTATCCGCGAATCTGGCGGTGATAAATCATCAGTGACCGGTGGTACCAAAGTATTATCCGATAAGATAAAGGTTATGGTAACCACCCAGCCCGGCGAAAGCTTTTTGGATAAGATGATTGCGCTGGTTGAAGGTGCATCGCGCCAGAAAACACCAAACGAGATAGCTTTAACTATCCTGCTTGCAGGCTTTACGCTCATCTTTGTTATTGTGTGCGTTACCCTGAAACCTTTTGGCGATTATTCAAATACCCCGATAACAATTGCCGCATTCATCTCATTATTTGTTTGTCTTATCCCAACCACTATCGGTGGCCTGTTATCGGCCATCGGTATTGCCGGGATGGATAGGGCATTACGCGCAAACGTGATAACCAAAAGCGGTAAAGCGGTTGAAACTGCAGGCGATTTGGATACCTTGTTATTAGATAAAACAGGTACCATTACTATTGGTAACCGTAAGGCAACCAATTTTTACCCCGCCACAGGTGTTAGCAACGCCAGCTTTGTAGCCGCATGTGTATTAAGTTCTCTGGCCGATGAAACCCCCGAAGGTAAATCGATAGTGGAACTTGCCAACGAGGATAAAACCTTACCTAAAGTGGTTGCCCCTGCAAATTCGGTATTTATAAAATTCACCGCCGAAACCCGCTCAAGCGGTTTGGATACGCCCGATGGTTTACGCATCCGTAAAGGTGCTTTTGATTCTATCCGTAACATTGCCTTAAAGGCTGGTCACGCTTTCCCAACCGAGGTTGAGGATAACGTTAAAAAAATCTCGTCGAATGGTGGTACACCGCTGGTGGTATCGCAAAATGAGAAGATAATGGGCGTAATTGAATTACAGGACATTATTAAACCCGGCATTGCCGAACGTTTTGACCGCCTGCGTAAAATGGGCGTTAAAACGGTAATGGTTACCGGTGATAACCCTTTAACTGCCAAATTTATTGCTGAAAAAGCAGGTGTGGATGATTTTATTGCCGAGGCTAAACCCGAGGATAAAATGAACTACATTAAAAAAGAACAACAAGGCGGCAAACTGGTAGCCATGATGGGTGACGGTACAAACGATGCCCCAGCATTGGCTCAGGCCGATGTTGGTGTAGCCATGAACAGCGGTACCCAGGCAGCCAAAGAAGCCGGTAACATGGTTGATTTGGATAACGACCCAACCAAGCTGATTGAGATTGTAGAGATTGGTAAACAATTACTGATGACCCGCGGTACGCTTACTACCTTCTCGATAGCCAATGACGTAGCCAAGTACTTTGCTATTGTTCCTGCCTTATTCATGGTATCTATACCATCATTAAGGGCGCTTAATATCATGGCATTGCACAGCCCCGAATCGGCCATATTATCGGCAGTGATATTTAATGCCATCATTATCCCGTTGCTGATACCGTTGGCCTTACGTGGTGTGGAATATAAACCGATAGGTGCCAGTGCGTTGCTACGCCGTAACCTGTTGATTTACGGCCTTGGTGGTATACTGATACCATTTATCGGTATTAAATTAATTGACCTTGCCGTAGGCGTATTTATATAGAAGAGATTTGAGAGGTGAGATATGAGATTTGAGACAAAAAAAGAATGTCGAAAATCTCATATCAAAGCACTCAGATCCAATTTAAAAGATGTGAGATAAGGAAATCTCATATCTCAAGTCTCATATCTCAAATCTAAAAAGAAAATGAAAACATATTTGTTGCCATCAATCAAGTTAACTATCATCCTGATAGTAATTACAGCCGGTATTTATCCATTAGCTATAGCCGGTGTTGGTAAATTGACTCCCGGCCATGGCGATGGGGAAACCGTAACATACAAAGGCCGCGTAGTTGGTTATGCCAACGAAGGTCAAAAATTTACTAAGGACGAATACTTCTGGAGCCGCCCGTCGGCTGTTGATTATAACGCTGCCGGTTCGGGAGGTTCAAACAAAGGCCCTTCAAACCCCGATTATTTGAAACAGGTTGATGGCCGCATCCAGGATTTTTTAAAGCATAATCCCGGTGTAACCCGTGCCCAGATCCCTGCCGAACTGGTTACCGCATCGGGTAGTGGGTTAGATCCTGATCTTTCGCCTGCAGGCGCAAAGGTACAGGTAGCCCGTGTTGCCAAAGTACGTGGCCTATCTGCCGATGTTGTAACCAAACTGGTTGATGAGCATACCGAAAAACCATTATTTGGCTTATTTGGCCCATCAAAAGTAAACGTACTGAAGTTGAATGTAGCATTGGACGAGCTAAAGAAATAGCCCTCTTTAAGTAGTTAAAAAAAGCGGGGCCAAGTGCTATTCCCTTCTTGAGAGGGGGGAGGAGTGTGTTTAACCCGCGAAATGGCATAACACACCCCTGCTACCGCACAATCCCAACGCACCCCCTCTCGAGAGGGGAACTGAAAAAGTAAATGATTTTTATACATAAATGAAAAAGACCTTCATATTAATACCTGCATTTTTACTATTAAGCGCTTTGATAACCAAAGCCCAGGACACTGTTAAAACAACATCCGATGCGCCATTGGTGATCTTTGGATCGGTTGATACTTATTATAAATACGACTTTGCTGATAAAGGCAGCCAGATCCCTACCAGTTTTGCTACCGACCAAAATTCAGTTTCGATTGGGATGATAGACCTGGGGGTTAAGAAGAAAGTTGGTAAAGCTGCCTTTTTAGGCGAAATGTCTTTTGGCCCAAGGGGGCAGGCGCAATCCGTACCTAACGGGCCAAACGGCGACTCGTATCATATCCAAAATCTATATGTAGCGTATGATGTAACCGATAAATTAACCCTTACCGGTGGTTATATGGCAACTTTTATTGGCTATGAGGTGATAAGCCCTGTTGGTAATTTTAACTATTCCACATCGTATCTGTTCACTAATGGCCCGTTCCAGAATGCTGGCGTAAAGGCAACCTATGCTTTTACCGATAAAATAAGCCTGATGGTTGGGGCATTTAACGATAACTGGAATGCCTACCAAGCTACCAAAAGGGTTAACAATTTTGGCGCTCAGCTAACGGTTATCCCGGTAAAGGGGTGGACAGCTTATCTGAATGTTATTACAGGTGGTTTACAGGGGACAGAATTTGATTTGACCACAGCCTACCAAATAACAGATGCCTTTAAATTAGGCTTAAACGCTGCCGACTATAAAGCTAACAATGGCATAACAGGAGGTTTTAACGGGGTGGCGTTGTATCCGCAATACGCGGTTTCAAAAGATGTAACATTAGGCCTTAGGGGCGAGTACTTTAAAACAAAAACCGGCAGCTATACCTCTACAGCCGCGCCTGCCCCCGGCGAAAATGTAACAGCAGTAACTTTTACAGCAAATATTAAGGCTGGTCCGCTGGCATTGATACCCGAGTTTAGGGTCGACAATGGATCGGCAAACGCGTTTAAAAATAACTCGGGCGACCCGACTAAAACTGCCTCGCAATTTGTGCTGGCAGCGGTGTACGCTTTTTAATTTAATAAAGATATGTATGAATGGTTGTATAGTTAATTTTGGTTTAATTATATGTTAGTTTGAGAAACATTCATACCTTAAAAGGGGGGCCGCGAGGGCTCTCCCTTTTATTAGTTTAAGAGAGAAGTATATTATCTACATACTTAATCAAATGAAATTTGTCATTTCGAAAGAGCCGGAGAGGTAAAGCGCGGGGGAGCAAAAGAGAAACTATCTCTTGGACGTAGCGAAAAATCTTCGACGCCAGGTTATCGATATGAATAGTCGAATTGTAAGGTGTCGAAGATTTCTCCTCGTACCTCGTTCGAAATGACAATAACTTAATAGAAATATGGACGGCGAAAAAGAACGATCGGTTGAGCATTTCCTGGAGCTGATAAAAAAATCAAGGCGCGGGAAATTCAAGGTTTACATAGGCATGAGCGCGGGTGTGGGCAAAACCTTCCGCATGCTGCAGGAAGCCCAGGCTTTGATGCGTAACGGCATCGACGTTAAAATTGGCTACATAGAAACGCATAACCGCAAAGAAACCGTTGCCCAATTAGAAGGTTTGCCGGTAATACCCCGCCGCAAACTGTTTTACAAAGGTAAGGAGCTGGAGGAGATGGATTTGAAAGCCATCATTAGCCTGCGTCCCGAGGTGGTTTTGGTTGATGAACTGGCACATACAAATATTGAAGGCAGCAGCAACGAAAAACGCTGGCAGGATGTGCTGGAGATATTAAACGCGGGTATCAATGTGATCAGCGCGGTAAACATCCAGCATATGGAAAGCCTGAACGAAGAGGTGGAACGGATAACCGGGGCCAAAATAAACGAGCGGATCCCCGATAAGGTGTTGCAACTGGCAGACGAGGTAGTAAACATCGACCTTACTGCCGACGAACTGATAGATCGCTTAAAGGAAGGCAAAATATACGACGAGAAAAAAGTGCCGATGGCGCTCAACAACTTTTTCCAGGCCGATAGAATTCTACAGCTGCGCGAACTGGCCCTGCGCGAAGTAGCCCACCAGGTAGAGCGGAAGATAGATATTGAGATACCCAAAACCATTAAACTAAGGCCCGAGCTTTTTTTGGCCTGCATTAGTACCAATGACGAATCGGCTAAAATAATTATTCGTAAAACAGCAAGGTTGTCATCATATTACCGCTCTAAATTTTTTGTTTTGTATGTGCAAACCTCAAGAGAGAGCAGCGATAAAATAAACCTGGCTTCGCAGCGCCACCTCATTAATAACATGAAATTGGCTACACAACTGGGCGGCGAAGTAATTAAAATAAAAAGCGACCGTATAGCCCAAACCATTTGGGAAACGGCCGAAAAGTACGACATTACCACTATCTGCCTGGGTAAGCCACGCTTTAAATTTTACCAGGTTATTATGAAAACGGCGGTTTTTACCCAATTGTTAAATAAAATGTCAAAAACTGATATAGACCTTGTAATACTATCATAACCATGACTATTAAAAATAAACTCCGTACAGGCATCGGTTTCTTGTTTGTACTGGCGCTCACCTGTTGCGGATTATCTGTTTACTTCCTTAACCGCCTGTCGGCCGATGCCGGGGCAATACTTAAGGATAATTATAAAACCCTGCAGTTTACCCAAAACATGCAGGATGCTATCGATGCGAATGATAAGGCGCTTTCGCCAAAACAAATTGCGGTTATCGACAATAACCTTAAACTGCAGCAACATAATGTTACAGAAAAGGGCGAGCAGGAATTAACAGATTCGTTGACGCTTGTTTACACGCAGATAAAGCAGCATAATAACAATATAGCAGCGCAATTGCCTTTAAGGAGCCATGCCCGCCGGCTTATTTATGGTATCATGCACCTGAATATGGATGCAATTTCTCGAAAAAATGCCATCGCCACTGATACGGCAAGCAGGGCAAATGTGCTGGTGGCCGTCAGTGCTTTTTTATTGTTTACTATCGCGTTCACTTTTGCGGTAAATTTTCCGGGTTATATAGCCGATCCTTTAAAAGAATTAACAGCAAGGATAAAAGAGGTATCAAATCGTAATTACCACCAGCAGATAGACTTTCACTCCGATGATGAGTTTGGCGAATTAGGGCAGGCTTTTAATAATATGACCCGGAAACTGGATGAGTACGAGAACAGTAACCTGGCCAGCATCCTGTTTGAGAAAAAACGGATAGAGACTATTATTAATACCATGCACGATGCTATTATTGGTTTAGACGAAAAGCAGTTTATCATATTTGCCAACGAAGTAGCGTGTAACCTGATAGGCATGACCACCGAACAGCTTACCGGCCGGTACGCGCCAGACATAGCGCTGGAGAACGACCTGCTGCGCAACCTGCTTATAAATGAACAGCCACGGTTAAAGATTTTTGCCGATAACCGCGAAAGCTTTTACAGCCGCGATTCATTATCTGTGAGCAGCAAAAGTAAAGTGATAGGTAAGGTAATTATCCTTAAAAATATTACCGAGTACCAGCAGTTGGATGAAGCCAAAACCAATTTCATTGCCACCATATCGCATGAATTGAAAACGCCGATATCGTCCATAAAAATGAGCCTGAAATTGCTTGAGGACGACCGCATAGGTAATGTAAACACCGAGCAAAGGCAACTGCTGGAAAATATTGATGATGATGCCCGCCGCCTGCTGCAAATAACCGGCGAACTGCTGGATATGGCACAAGTTGAAACCGGTAAACTACAGCTTAACTTTGGCAGTACACACCCCCGTAACATTGTTGATTATGCGGTAAAGGCCATTAAATTCACAGCCGATCAAAAGCATGTAAACATCAAAGTAAAATGCGATGATACCCTCCCCGAGGTACATGCCGACCTTGATAAAACTACCTGGGTACTTATCAACCTGTTATCAAACGCCATAAAATACAGCCACGAAAAATCAGTTGTGGAGCTAACCGTTAAAAAGCATAAGAACGACGAGATTGAATTTTCGGTAAAAGATCATGGTAAAGGCATAGAAGAGCAATACCTGTCGAGGTTATTTGAGCGCTACTTTAAAGTGCCCAACGCCACCGCCGACCAAACCGGCACCGGCCTTGGCCTTGCCATTGCCAAAGATTTTATTGAAGCCCAAAGCGGCCATATTATGGTTGATAGCGAGATAGGGGCAGGGAGCCGGTTTGCCTTTACATTGAAGAGGGCGCTGTAAGAGAACAAGACTTTCGAAGGTTCAAAAACTTCGGAAGTCTGAACCGGGGATCACTTGCGGGTTTACTCCAGCGGGAGGCTGAAACAAAAGGTTGAGCCGGCATTGGGTTCACTTTCTACCCATATTTTACCTTTATTCATCTCTGTAAATTCCTGGCAAATCCTCAAACCTATGCCTGTGCCTTTTTCATTATCTGTGCCCGCGGTAGTGTGCGTTATCAATGAAAATATTTTGTGCAGGTCGGCCTTTTTTATACCTACGCCGGTATCTTTTACACAGATGATCAGTTTGTCTTTTTCAGGATAACAACTCACGCTGATTGCACCCAGTTGGGGGGTGAATTTGATGGCGTTCGTCATTAAATTTCGCAACACTATTTTAATCATAGCGCTGTCTGCATATACTTTAGTTCCTGGTGTTATGTTATTTTCTACCGTTATTTTTTTCTGTAAAATATTGTTTTTTAAGTCTGCAATGGTTTCATTGGCCAGTTGATATATGTCAAACAGTTCGGGGCTGAAATGGAAACCCTGCAGTTGTTTTTTCGACCAGATGAGTAAATTATCAAGCAACTCCAGTATGTTAATGATATCTGCCTTTATCACCGGGGTAATCGTTGATAGTTCTTCTTTATTTAAATTGCCGTTCTCCCACATGTTAAAAATAGAGATGAGCTGGGTAACGGGGCTGCGCAAATCATGAGATATCACCGAGAAAAGCTTGTCCTTAACCATGTTACTGTTTCCCAATACCAGGTTCTGTTCGGCAATGATTTTGTTTTTGGCCTTCACCTGTTCATTTATACGCTGAAAGTAGATAAAACCCAGGCAAATGAAAGCCAGTCCAATAAACAGCGCACCCTCAACGGTATGTTGCTGGCTGATGATCGCCCGGTTTCTTTCTTCAGATATCCGCAGGCGTTTATTTTCTTCATCGCGTAGTTGCGAATCAAACCTTACATTGTATAACGCGGCTATCTGATTTTTATTAATATTAACCAGGCTGTCATTCAACTTATGGAACCGGTAATTACTTTTGAAGGCCGCCTCGTAGTCGTGCTGGGCCGAATCAAGTAAAAAAAAGTCATGGTAAATTGCCAGCCTGTCTGTCGAATTGCGGGTTAGCTCGCTTAATACGTTGGCCCGGTTTAGCAGCTGACGCGACAAATCAAAGCGCTTTTGAATATAAAACACCTTTGCTTTTACAACACAAGCAGCAGATGCATCGCTTAAATCGGTACCGCTGCTATCCTTTGTTAGCATCGTAATAACCTTATTGCAATAGTTTAGCGCTGTTTTATAATTCTTCTTTTTTAAATGTATAGATGCTAAATTGGCATAGCAAAGGCTCAAATAACCGGCATCATTTGTTTTTATTGTTAAGGCCAGCGCCTCGCTATAATTGATATACGCCTTATTAATTAACCCGTTTTTTTCATAAATATCCCCGGTATTGCACAATAACAGTATCACCATTTTATGGCGTTCAATTTTTTTTGCTTGTTCAAGCGCAGATGAAAAATAAATTAATGACAGCTTATAATCTTTAATGGTGTGGTAGTAAACACCTAAATTGGTTAATGTGCGCGCGCAGTTAAGGGTATCATTTAAGTGTTTAAAAATTTTATAGGCTTTATTAAGATACTCAAGCGCCAAAGGGTTGGCATTATCGTCCATGTATACCGTGCTCAACCTCCTGTAAGCAAAAGCCTCGCCTTTGGGGTAGTTGAGTTGCCGCGCCAGGGAAGCAGCTTCAACAGTATAAATCTTTACTTTTTTTGCATCGTTGTTATTATAGCAGGCATAAGCCAAATCGTTTAAAATATCTACCCGGATAGTATCTTTCTGCGGGTAGTTTTCAAGTCTTTTTTGCAAGCTGTCTACTACCTTTTTTTGTCCTTGAGCCAGGAGGCCAAACAGAAACATCAGTATAAGTAATAGTTTGGCCTTTAAAGTCATCGAAAGTTGAGGGGGCTATACCTAACAGTTGTATACGATGGATTGTAAAACAGGTTTCTTTATTAGTCAAATAGTTTCTGGATCAGGGATTTAAGGCGAGCAGGTTCACCCTCAGAGGAGCCGACGAATTGCCGATGGAGATAGGTGATACGTCATCGACTGCTACGCACAAGGTGATGATGAGTTGTTAAATACCGATTGATAATATCCAGGATATAAAGCGGGATTGCCGAACGAAAGATTTTAGCGAACAAGCTGTAGATCGCTTTGCATTTTAAGCCAGTTTTTTACCAACGAAAAGACCTCACCAGCGTTCTCAATCAAATTCACCGCAAGGCAGCTTATGATATGACGCCCGGAAAAATGAAAGCTCATTTAATGCCCCCAGCAAGAAAGCTTCCCAGTAATCCCGGAAGGCCTTCCAAATATCAATTAATCCTCTTAATTCACTTCCACAATCTTCATCCCCCAAGGCTCCAATTGCATAGCCGAATTGCTGCTTACATTTGCTCCTGAGAACAGTTCCTTCCCGTTGCCATAAGGATAGGTAAAGTTTACTTCCTTATCCGAGTAATTAAAATAATAATGCACCGTTTTACCCGCCTGGTTTACGCCGTACTTGGTAATTACAGGGAAAGCCAACTGCTGATCGGTACCCCAAAGGCCTGCCTTTTTAACCGCGTCGGCCAGTATTTTATCGGTAACGGCGCTTGTAGTAACGCAGCCAATGTAAGTTGCCAGGCCTTTGCCGTATGTATTTTCGGTAATGGCCGCGTATTTGCCCCAAACCGGGTGGTCATAATAGGCCAGTACTTTGGCAGTGGTAGGGGTGATGAGTTCCATCCACGTATTAAGCTTTTTATCTTCCGGTTTCAGGTTAAAATCATCGCCTTTAAGGCCAACGTTTTCGGGCACCGTGAACTGGCTGTAGTAAATTCCTAAAGCCTCGTTAATAATGCCGGGCTGGTGGGTTGTGCGTACCTTAACATTTTCGTCGCTAAAGCCGCTTTTAAAAGTATAAACAACGTGGCCGCCATTTTTAACATAGCGGTTAAGCCGTTGCAATAAACTATCGGGTGCGGCATACAAAACTGGCACAATCAGTAGCTTGTAGTTTTCGATGTTCAGGCTGGTAGGGTCAACAAAATCGCAGCCTACGTTCATATGGTATAAGCCGTCGTACAATTGGCGCAATACTTCATTATAACCGGTGCGTACACCCCAACCAAAGCCAAAAGCCTTAAAGCCCGTAAGCGCCTCGTTGCTGAATAGTATGGCTACATCGTTTTTCTTTTTCAGGTTGATGAGTTTCGGGCTTAGCCGGTCAAAATCTTTGCCGATGGTTTTAGCTTCGTTATAAACCGGGTTGGGCTCAAAATCGTGGCTTAACAACCCTTTCCAATAGGTTTCGGCCGAGTTGTGGATGGAATGCCATGGCCAATAACCAACCATATTGGCGCCCGAGGCCAGGTGACTGAAAGCCTGTAATCGTAGCTGACCGGGATAAGGCGTCCATTGAGCAAATCCCTGCGCTTCGGTCTCTATGGTCAAATAGTTTTTACCGCCCTTCATTGATCGGGTAACATCGCCGCCAAAAGAAATCTCGGCGCCGGTAAGCTTATCCTGGCTGGGGTGATAAATATCTATCCCGGCAATATCCAGGACCTTGGCAGCCGCAAAATGGTCAACATCGGGCTGGATACCGAAAGAAGAGCCACGCCAGTCCAGGTCGAAGTTTTGGGTAATGAATTGGTCGGGGCGTTTGTATTCACGCACAATGGCGGCCTGCCAGCCTAAATATTGGGTAACCACCTGGCGCTGAAATTTGGCAAATTCAGATGATAAACTGCCATTGATGGTGTTATTCATCGATGGGAAATCTTCCCATGCGTTAATGCGGTTGCTCCAGTAATCCAGGCCAAAAATATGGTTAATATTATCAAGCGTTTTGTATTTGGCCTGCATGTATTTTACAAACAACGCCTGCACATTTGGGCCAGATGTACCGTATGATTTAGTTTCGTTATCAACCTGGTAACCAATAACGGCGGGGTTATCTTTCACATGCTCCATTATCTTGCGGATCACCCGCTCGGCATACATCCGGAAATCGGTATTGGTAATATCCATATTTTGCCTTGGCCCGTATTGGTTTTGGCCCTGTGGTGTAATAGCTAAAATTTCGGGATGTTTTTTGGCCATCCAGGTAGGTATGGCATAGGTAGGCGTACCAACTATCACTTTAATGCCGCCTTTTTGCATGGCCGCCAGCATCCTGTCAATATGGGTAAAATCAAAAACACCATCTTGTGGCTCAACGGTGCTCCAGGTCGATTCGGCAATACGTACCACGTTTATGCCTGCCTCCTTTATCATCTTTACATCTTTGTCAAGGCGCTCGTAAGGCATATATTCATCATAATAAGCTACGCCGTAAAGCAGCTTATCCATTTTGGGGTATTGCGCAAATGAAGTGGCGCAAAAAAATAATTGCACAATGAAAAGCAGCAGGAATCTCTTTTTCATAAAACTGGTTTTTGGTGTAAATTGGTTTCGGGCATGAATCTACAAATTAATTGTGTTTTTAACACATAATGATAAAAAGTTTACGCTTTTAAGCATTGGTTGCCGGGTTTAGACAAGCTTTTAGTCAAACCGGGCGCTTTTGTGCAGTAAATGTAGTAGTAAGTCATCTTTTAATTATTGTTTAAAAACAGATATTAGCATCCTGTTATTACCTATATAAACCAGTGTATATATGATGAAGATAGCTGCCCGTATTTTACTGATACTATTGCTTTGCTTTTTCCTGCAGGATGCAAGCGCGCAAACCAAAAGGTTAACTTATTGCAACCCGCTTAACCTCGATTACGGCTACACCCCTTTTGATAGTTTTGCAAGCTGGGGCAAACACCGCGCTACTGCCGACCCAACCATGACCTTGTTTAAAGGCAAGTACTACCTGTTCAGTACTAACCAGTTTGGCTACTGGTGGAGTGATGATATGCTGAACTGGAATTTTGTATACCGCAAATTTGTACGCCCCTACAACCAGGTTGCCGGCGATGAACTTTGCGCGCCTGCAACATTAGTTTTAGGCGATACCTTGCTGGTGATAGGATCGACCTATAATAAGGATTTTACCCTTTGGATGAGCACCAGCCCTACCAAAGATGACTGGAAAGCGGCTAAAGACTATTTTAAAGTAGGCGCCTGGGATCCTGGCATGTTTGCCGATGATGATGGCCGGGTTTACATTTATCATGGATCGAGCAATACCCTGCCGCTTTATGGGCAGGAGATAGACAGGAAAACATTTGAACCCATCGGCCTCAAAAAAGAAATGGTTAAGCTGGATCCCGAAAAGCATGGCTGGGAGCGCTTCGGCGAACATAATGATAATGTATTCCTGCTGCCCTTTATTGAAGGCTCGTGGATGAACAAGCATAACGGCAAATACTACCTGCAATTCGGTGCGCCCGGTACCGAACAAAGCGGCTATGGCGATGGCGTTTTTGTGGGCGATAAGCCACTTGGTCCGTTTACCTATCAAAAACATAATCCGTTCTCGTACAAGCCCGGCGGCTTTGCAAAAGGAGCGGGGCACGGAGCAACCTGGGCCGATAAGTATGGCAACTACTGGCATATCAGCACCATGGGTATTTCGGTAAAAAATAACTTTGAACGCCGCATTGGCTTTTGGCCTGCCGGTTTTGATAAAGACGGAACGCTGTATTGCAACACCGCCTATGGTGATTATCCCCAATATTTGGCCACCGGCGCCGAAGACCACCTGCAAAGTAACTTTACCGGCTGGATGCTGCTGAACTATAATAAGCCGGTAGAAGTATCGTCGACCCTGGGCGCTTACTACGCCAATAACGCGGTTGACGAGGATATTAAAACCTATTGGAGCGCTAAAACTGCCAGCAAAGGCGAATGGTTTAAAACCGACCTGGGCGAAACCAGCACCATCAACTCGGTGCAAATTAACTATGCCGACCAGGATGCAACGTTTATGGGTAAATCATTAGGCGTTTATCATCAGTATATAGTTTATTCATCGGTAGATGGCAAAACATGGAAGGTCTTGATTGACAAAAGCCAAAACAAAAAAGATGTTCCACATGATTATATCGAACTAAAAACACCTGTAAAAGCGCGTTACCTGAAAATGGTAAACCGGCATATGCCAACAGGAAAGTTTGCGTTATCGGGCTTCCGGGTATTTGGTAAGGGTGCAGGCGCAAAGCCTGATACCGTTCAAAACCTGATTGTGCTGCGTGGCGACAGCGAGCGCCGTAACTCCTGGCTTAAATGGAAACCCAATGATAACGCCACCGGCTATACCATTTATTTTGGCATAGCGCCCGATAAACTGTACAACAACATGATGGTATACGGCAAAAACGAGTTTTATTTTAGCGGGATGGATAGGGATTTACCTTACTATTTCCAGATAGAGGCCTTTAATGAAAACGGGATTTCGGCAAGGACAAAGGTGGTAAAGGTGGAATAAGAAAGCGTTCTGTTCCTTGTTTAGTGAAATGTTTATTTTATATTATGAAATCGAAGAGTGGTAAGATAATGAAAGCCGAGTGCCGACCCCAATAACCATTCGGGTTTAGTATGCATCGGAAACCCTTTTTTATACTCCCCGCGTTTTTTAAGGTGGAGATAATTATCTTTATTAGTATAGAAATCATTAAAAAAGGAGCATGGATCAAAGACTAAGAAACCATATAGAAAAGATCGTGTTACTCAACGATGATGAGTATGAATTTGTATTAAGTCATTTCACCGCTAAAAAATTTAAAAAACATCAATTTCTTATTCAGGAAGGAGAATCTGTAAAACACAATTTTTTTATTCTGTCCGGGCTTTTAAAGCTGGTGTATACTGACGATACGGCAAAGGAGCATATTGTCTCGTTTGCTATGGAAGACTGGTGGGAAAGCGATTTTCTGGCCTATTATACGCAGACCCTATCGACCATGTCACTGATATGCCTGGAAGATACAGAAGTACTGTGCTTAACGCTGGAAAATTACCGCAATCTTTGTGATAGAATGGAAAAGATGGAAAAATTTTTTCTCGAAAAAGCCAACTTCGGCTTTCTTGGTGCACAAAGGCGCATCGTCTCTTTGTTAACCTCTAATGCAAAACAGCGTTACGAACAACTTCTTAAGCAATATCCTTCACTCGTTCAGCGGGTGCCGAAAAGTCAGCTGGCTGCATTCCTGGGAGTATCCCGTGAAACTTTGAGCCGTTTTAATTAATAGTGTGATATACCTCACATGATAATGGTGAGGTATATCAAGGCTTGATCCCGAATGTTATCCGGATTTTTGCACTGTAAATTTATACTGCAATTATGAAAAAGATCGCAAAACTGGCAACACTATTATTAACAATTACTGCACCTGCATGGGCGCAAACTTCAAAACATGCACAGATGGAAAAAAGGATAATCAATCCCTGGGGGTGGCAGGACGAACGCAGTTATGTACAGGCTGTTGAAGCAAGACATGTGGAAAGCACACTTTACATTTCGGGACAAACCGCTATAAGCGATGACGGAATATCAAGTAATGACGATATGAAAACTCAACTGACCAAAGCATTGCAGAATTTAGAGACTGTGATCAGCAAGGCAGGGTACAAACCTGAAGGGATCGTCCGCTTAAATATTTATACGACATCGACCTCTGAGCTTTTGTCGAATTTTAAGATTTTTCAAGATTGGGCCGTCAGGAATGGCGTCAAACAAGCACTTACGCTTTTGGAGGTGAAAAGCCTATTCGAAACTTTAAAAGTTGAGTTGGAAGCAACTGTCGTTAAATAAAGTATTCGTTCGAGGATTAGTGGAAACGGAAGACTCACCCGCCGGAATGGGTCTTTCGTTTGCATAACTTCTACAATCAATTATTAATTTAGGTTTCAGGCTTCTATCTTTAGGCATGAAGGTAAAGCAGCATAGGTCAGGGATATTAAGTAGGATTCGTTTTGATTATTTGGCGTATCGTATTTCATAACTATTACGCAAATTAAGAAAGGTGGAAGTTTATTGGCCTAATAGTTGCGGCTTTTTTGTAAACTGCAACCTATGCTGAAAACAATACCTGTATTTATAGCTTCCCTGTTTATTTATAGTGGAATTGCGGCGCAGACGCCCGATAGTACCTTGAAAAAATCGCCTGTTAAAACTTTAACTGATGCGCAGTATACCGCATTGTTAAAAGGAGATGATATTTATAATATGCCGCCGGTGGCACTGCTGAACCATTACCCAATGCCGGATGTGGCTATGCAGTTTAAAAAGGAGGCAGGCCTTAGCCCCATACAAATTACTAAGATTGAAGCTATTGCTAAAGAGCTGAAACGCAAACGAATTGAAATGGGGGGATTTATTGTTATCAACGAAAAGAGACTGGATGATTTGTTTAACAAAGGAACCGACGAAGGCAGCATCATTTTTTATAGTAACCGGTCGGGCTTGTACTACGGCGAACTGCGGGATGCCATTTTGATTGCCTGCTACAATACCTGGAAACTGCTATCGCCGGCCCAGATAAAAAAGCTGGAAACTTTGCAAAATCATAATTGATAAATTTGCCGATTGATTTGTTTAATTTAGCGGCCCCAAATAAAGTGTATGAAAATAACTTTTGATTTTGAAAAACCCCTTGCCGAGCTGATGCAGCAAATTGAAAAGGTGAAGCAGGTTGAAGATAAAAACAAGCTGGATATGTCGGCAACTGTTGCAGAGCTGGAAGCCAAATTGGAAAGCACCAAAAAAGAAATATACGGCAATCTTACCGGCTGGCAAAAGGTACAGATTTCCCGCCATCCCGAAAGGCCATATACCCTGCAATATATTGAGCTGATGTGCGATGATTTTATTGAATTGCACGGCGACCGTACAGTTGGCGATGATAAAGCCATCATTGGCGGTTTTGGAACATTAAATGGCCAAACAGTGATGTTTATTGGCCAGCAAAAAGGCCGTAACACCAAAGAGCGCCAGTACCGCAACTTTGGTATGGCTAACCCCGAAGGCTACCGGAAGGCTCTGAGGCTGATGAAAATGGCCGAGAAATTCAACAAGCCGGTTGTTACCTTAATTGACACCCCCGGAGCATTCCCCGGCCTGGAAGCCGAAGAACGCGGACAAGGTGAAGCCATAGCCCGTAACCTGTTAGAAATGTCGATACTTAAAGTACCTATCATCTGTGTTATTATAGGCGAAGGTGCATCAGGCGGCGCATTAGGTATAGGTATTGGCGATAAAGTAATGATGCTGGATAACTCCTGGTATTCGGTAATATCGCCGGAGAACTGCTCAACCATCCTTTGGAAAACATGGGAAAATAAAGAACGTGCCGCCGAAGTTTTGAAACTGACATCTACAGAAATGCTAAAAAACAAGCTGATAGACGGGGTTATTAAAGAGCCCCTTGGTGGCGCCCACCAGGATCCCGTAGCTATGGCTGCCACGCTTAAAAAGCAATTGCTAAAAGATCTTAAAATCCTCAAAGAAAAAGACGTTACCGAACTGGTTAACGAGCGCATCGAAAAATTCTGTTCGATGGGTGTAGTAAACGAATAATAGTTTTCGGACTTTAATAACCATATACTAAAAAAAAGCGGCGATTGCCGCTTTTTTTAGTATCACCCTTTTTGTTACAAGAGCGTCTATTCTTAACGTATTCGGTGGGAGACCTGTCAGTCTGAGTTGTAAAATTTCGCGAAATCCTGAAGGAAGAATGACAATGATTTCGCCCTAATGTCACGCTGAACTTGTTTCAGCACCCCACGTGCTAAGTATACTTCATGCGGGTCACCTGTCCTGTGGGATCCTGAAACAAGTTACAAGGATGACTTCCGTTTTTTAACTTGTCATGGGTAGCCTGTCGAAGACTCGGACTCGCGCGGAGAGGCCTTTGCCCGCTATGGTTCGACGGGCTCACCATGACAGCCCGTTTAAATTCTTAATTCTATTTCCCCGTACCCATGCCTAATTTCTTCTCATATTCTTTAAACTGCGCGTTAAATTTGGCGTTCAGTTGTGGTTGTTTGTAGTTTTTGGTAAACTCTACCAACCCGTTCAGCATCGACATCGAATATTGGATATCGCGGCTCTCCAGCGTGGTATCGCCGCTTTGCAACAGTGTTAAATTATAAGCCAGAAGGTTGGTTACGTAAGCATCAACCAGGTTGGCCAGTTTGTTGGCCATTTGGGTTTCGCCCAGGCGATAGGCGGTTTCAATCAGGTAATATTTGCGGATGGCTATCTCGGTATTTGGGATGGTCTCCGGCATTACCTCGTCGTATTTTTTTAACGCGTTTTTAGCCAGGTCGGTTTTTCCTTCTTTTAACAGGTTATCGGCCAGGCTGGAGTATAACCTCGAGATCAGTGGATAAAACATGGTGTTTGATTCATGATCAAGATAGCTGGCCGTTTTCATGTTGCCCCATTTGTATTGTGTCATCATGTTATAGTACATTACCGGGGTGTTAATCAAATCGGCCGCGTTTGCTGCAGTATCTACCTTTAATGGCATAAGGCGGTTTGCAAAACCTTCGCTATATAAATATTTGCCAAGGCCTATCAGGTTTTCATCGGGTACGGTGGTAGCAAAGTAAATCGGCCTTTTCCAGTTATTGTGGGCCAAAATATCCATCATAGCCAAAATATCCTTGGTTACGTATTTGCCGTTAAATGTCCAATCCATTTCGGGCGCTATCTGGTCCTTTTGGGCGGCAGGCACTGTTCCGGTTTTAACCACATCGTCTGCATTAACCGTTATTTTGAATTTTTTGGTTGGCAAGTAGTTGCCTATATCGCCATTGCCATACTCAGCCATGGTAGCTTTATCATCCGAAGTAATAAAATCAAAAACATCCTTTAACTCGGTTGAGCCTGGCAGGTTTTTATCGCTTAAATAAACCACATCGCGCACACCCGCTTTAAATTTATCGTCGGGCATAGTAATAGGCAAAGGCTCCGATTGGTTCATCTTATGTTTCATGCCGCGGATATACCAATCGGTACCCAGTAAGCTTAAATTCACGATGCGTACATCGGGCCTTACGTTTTCAACTTCCTGTATATACCAAAGCGGGTAGGTGTCATTGTCGGCATAAGTAAACAAAATAGCATTTGGCGCGCAGGAGTTAAGGTAGTTATAGGCCATATCATGCGGCGTGAGCTTGGTCGACCGGTTATGATCGTCCCACTCCTGGCTGGCCATTAGTATGGGAGCGGCTAATAAACAAACCACGGTAGCAATAATGCCGCTGGTTTTGGCATTAACTACCTTCCTTAAAAGCTCGGCTACGCCCATAACACCAAGCCCTATCCAAATTGCAAAAGCGTAAAATGATCCTGCGTAGGCATAATCACGTTCACGTGGCTGTAAAGGATCCTGGTTTAGGTAAAGTACAATGGCAAGGCCGGTAAAAAAGAATAGTACCAAAACCACACCGGCGTTTCGCTGGTCGTTTTTAAAGTGGAAGAATAAGCCCACCAGGCCAATTATCAACGGTAAAAAGTAAAGGCGGTTATAGCTTTTGCTTTGGGTAACCTCGGCAGGCAAAGGCTTGTTAAAATTCCAGCCGCTTATCCAGTTGCCATCTGCGCCGCTGTTGCTGGTTTGGCCGTCAAGATCATTAGTACGGCCAACAAAATTCCACAGGAAATAGCGGGTATACATCTGGTTAACCTGCCAGGTGCCAAAGAAGCCCAGGTTGGTAGCAAATGTTGGTTTTTCGCCTTCGGCCAGCTTGCTCCATGCGCGGTAAAATTGTGCATGGCCTCCCTTATCGCTAAACATCCGTGGGAAAATGGTGTTGCGATCATAAACAGTTGTTAGTTTTTTGCCGGCAACCTCGTACTGTGTTTTGCCGCGGCGGTAAATTTTAGCGCCTTCGGTTTGCTCGGTAGGCGTAGAGTCAAAAAATTGGCCGTATAATAAAGGCGTATCGCCGTACTGATCGCGGTTTAAGTAGCTGTTGAGTGCAAAAGCATCCTGCGGATCGCTGTTATTCAGGTTCGGGTCGGCCTTGGCGCGTACTACTATCATTACAAATGAACTGTAGCCAAACAGTATGAACAACAGGCACACAAAAAAGCTATTGAGAGCAAAACGTTTTTCACGAATTTTAATCACGTACTCCAACAAGGCCAAAATACCTATGCCAATAAGTGCACCAATAATGCCGGTACTAATACCCAGCGCCAATATAAAACATACCGCCGAAGCTATAATGGCAAGCTGCGATTGTTTAATAGTATAATAAATGCCAAAAGCAATGGTGCCTATCAATAATGCAAAAAAAGCAATAGCACCGCTGCCGAAGCCCATACCCAGGGTGTTTACAAAAAGCAGATCGGAGAAGGCCGCGCCTTTAACTGTAAACTGGATAACGCCCCATAACACAAAAGCTACCGATACCACACCCGCAAAAAATGCCAGTAGCGTGCCCTGGGCGGTTATGGCTTTTGCCTTGCGGAAATAGATTACTAACGCTATTGCCGGTATTACCAGCAGGTTTAACAGGTGGATGCCTATTGATAAGCCCATGATGTAGGCAATAAAAACAATCCAGCGGTTGGCGTTGGGTTCATCAGCATGGGCATCCCATTTTAGTATAGCCCAAAAAACGATGGCTGTACATAAAGATGATTGCGCGTAAACTTCAGATTCAACTGCCGAAAACCAAAACGTATCTGACCAAGCATAGGCCAAAGCACCAACCAAACCAGAACCTATAATGATAATCAGGCTGGCGATATTAATATCTTCGGCTTTTTTTACCAGTATTTTTTTAGCAAGCGCGGTAACCGTCCAGAATAAAAACAGGATAGTTGCGCCGCTGGCCAATGCCGAGGCCATATTGGCCCAGTAGGCAACCTTGGTATTATCGCCCATAGATAACAGTGTAAATACTTTACCTATCATGGTAAACAAAGGCGCTCCCGGTTGATGAGCTACCTGCATGCGGAAGATACAAGCTATAAATTCGCCACAATCCCAAAAGCTGGCCGATGGTTCAAGTGTTAAAATGTAGGTAATGGTAGCGATAATACCGGCTATCCAGCCAAAAATATTGTTGATCTTAGTGTAGTTCATGTCAGGTACTTTCGTATATCAAAAGGCTTAATTGAGCCGAAATTAGCAAAAAACTATTATGATGCCGAAACCAAACGCTTTGCGTTAACTCTTTTTAATCGTTTTTAGCTGTAAAACAGGCTTGTAAATACTTTTTTCAAATTCTGTTTTGAGAGTTAAAAAATCGTCTTATATTTGCATTCCTTTTCGGAGAGTAAAACATCCAGGGAGATTGCCTGATAGTATAATGGTAGTACGACGGTTTTTGGTACCGTTTGTCTAGGTTCGAATCCTGGTCGGGCAACAAGAAATTTCGGATTTCGAATTTTTGATTTCGGATTTATTCCGTTTTAGAAAATCGAGGTCCGAATTGTATTTTAGGGGGTTGTTAAGGGCCTGGTTTATTTTATTTTAGCTTGATAAGCAATTGAAAATTAACCAAATCCGAAATCAGACATCCGAAATTCAAAATTCAAAAAAATGCCATTACAATTTAATCCGGTTAAATTATTTGCAGGTTCGGGCTCAAAAGCGCTGGCGCAAAAAATTGCTGAAGCCTATGGCCGCGAATTGGGCGATGTAGTTCTTTCACGTTTTAGTGATGGCGAATTTCAACCACATTTTAATGAAACTGTAAGGGGATGCGATGTATTCCTGATACAAAGTACCCACCAGCCTACTGATAACCTGATGGAATTGCTGATGATGATTGATGCCGCACGCCGTGCATCGTCACATTATGTAAACGCCGTTATCCCGTATTTTGGTTTGGCACGCCAGGACAGGAAAGATAAACCCCGCGTAGCTATAAGCGCAAAACTGGTAGCCAATTTATTGGTGGCAGCCGGTATTAACCGCATCATGACCATGGATTTGCACGCAGCGCAGATACAGGGATTTTTTGATGTTCCGGTTGATCACCTGGATGCTTCTATCATTTTTGTGCCGTACATTAAAAGCCTTGGTCTTGGTAATTTAACCATTGCATCGCCTGATATGGGGGGCTCATACAGGGCGCGCAGCTTTGCTAAATTTTTTAATGCCGAGGTTGTAATTTGCGATAAACGTCGTAAACGTGCCAACGAGATTGAATCGATGACATTGATTGGCGACGTAACCGACCAGGACATTGTATTGATTGATGATATTTGCGATACAGCCGGCACGCTGGCCAAAGCAGCAGGCTTAATTATGGAACGTGGTGCACGCAGCGTACGCGCGGTTTGTACACACCCCGTATTATCTGGTAAAGCTTACGAAACTATCGAAAACTCGGTGTTAACCGAACTAATAGTTACCGACACCATACCATTGAAATACGAAAGCCCTAAAATAAAAGTACTATCAACTGCCGAATTGTTTGCAAAAGCTATAAGCAATGTAAATGAACACGGCTCGATAAGCCAGTTGTTTAGGGTAGATTGATTGCGGCTGATGGTTCATAGTTGATGGTTCATAGTAAAACATTAACTATAGGGATTGAAAAGAACGAAGAACTTATAAGGATTAGGCTATGAACAATGACTTATGAACCATGAACGAAAATAAAATTTGTGCGGATTAGACCATGAACAATGATCTATGAACTAAAAGAAGACCTTGTGCGGATTAGGCCATAACAATGATCTATGAACCATGAACTAACAATAAATAATAAAATAAAAAACAATGAAATCAATTGCTATTAGCGGTTCTCCAAGAGAGAACGTAGGGAAAAGAGACGCTAAAGAACTGCGTTACCAAGGCTTAGTGCCTGCAGTACTTTACGGTGGGCCAACCCAAACCCACTTTTCAGTGTCCGCAGCTGATTTGAGAGCCGTAGTTTACACTCCGGTTGTTCATTTCATCGATCTTGACGTTGCTGGTGTTAAATCACAGGCTATTATTAAAGATTTGCAGTTTCACCCTTTAACTGAACAAATTATCCACGTAGACTTTTTATTGCTTGACGAGAAAAAGCCTATCACTATCGAGATCCCTGTTAAATTAACCGGAACTTCGCCAGGTGTTAAAGTGGGTGGTAAATTAGTTCAAAAACTAAGGAAACTGCGCATCAAAGCATTACCTAAAGATCATTTAGATGCTATTGAAGTAAGTATTGCAGCTTTGGAAGTTGGTAAATCAGTAAAAGTGGCCGAAATTAAATTGCCAAACTTAACTATTACCAATGCACAGGAAGATACTATCGTATCTGTAACTACTTCACGTGCATTACGTCAGGCTGAGCAGGAAGCTGCTTCAGGTAAAAAATAATTTTTACCTCCTGGTAAAAAAAACGCGATCGGGCTTTGCCTGGTCGCGTTTTTTTTGGGTCAAGAATTTTTGGCAAAAGCAAGGTTTTTAAACGCCTTGTTGTGGTTGATTGGTGGTTTGAGTCGGAAGTAAGCAACAAGCGAAAATGACTTGAGACTTGCAACTAAATACTTTTGACTTAGCGTTAGCTGTTTGAATTTTGTAATATTTAGTTTGATACTTATAACCGCATCGCTTTGCAGGTTGTTTAAATTTGTATCAACAAAAACATAATACCTATGAAATACAGAAATTTAGGGAATACCGGCGAAAAACTATCTGCCATTGGCTTAGGCTGTATGGGCATGAGTTTCGCCTATGGCCCGATAGATAACGACGAATCATTAGCTACACTTAACCTGGCGCTTGACCTGGGCATTAACTTTTGGGATACTGCGGATATGTATGCCAACGGCAAAAACGAAGAACTGATAGCCAAAGTATTGAAGCAAAACCGCGATAAAGTATTTATAGCCACCAAATTTGGTTTCAGGGTGAGGGATGTCAACGCCCCTTATGCGGGTAGCGGCACCGCCAATGTTTATTTTGATGCATCGCCCGCTTATATGAAAACTGCGGTTGAGCAAAGTCTCAAACGATTAAATATCGATACCATCGATCTATACTACGCCCATCGAATCGATCCCAATGTGCCTGTGGAGGAAATGGTGGGAGCTATGGCCGAATTAGTTAAGGAAGGCAAGGTGCGTTACCTTGGTTTATCAGAAGCATCGGCTGCAAGCATCCGTAAAGCACACGCCGTGCATCCTATTGCTGCCCTGCAAAGCGAGTATTCATTACTTACCCGCGATGTAGAGAACGAAATACTGCCGGTATTACGCGAGCTAAATATTTCATTAGTGCCTTATAGCCCGCTATCGCGCGGCCTGGTAACCAATACCTTAAATAAAGAAGGACTTGCCGACGGCGATTTTCGTAAAACATTGCCACGTTTTAACGAGGACAACTGGGACAATAACCAAAAACTGGCCCGTGAATTTGCTGTCCTGGCACAACAAAAAAATGTTGCACCAGCACAATTAGCCTTGGGTTGGGTATTGGCTCAGGGCGATGATATTATTCCTATCCCCGGCACCAAAAAGCGCAAATACCTGCAGGAAAACGCAGGAGCTGTTGATGTGGAGTTATCGGCTGTAGATTTGCAGGAGATAGACGAGCTGTTAAAAAAATATCCAGATACCGGTCAGCGTTACTATGAGGCATCTTTAAAAATGACCAATCTGTAATTTTATTTAATGGTGTTTATTTTTATGGTGATATTAGATCATGAAAGATCATCATTATAAAACCACCATCACCTGGACAGGTAATACGGGCGCTGGAACCAAAGATTATAGATCATATGAACGTGCCCACACCATCAGCATTGATGGTAAGCAGGATATTTCAGGTTCGTCAGATCCAAATTTCAGGGGGGATAAATCCCGTTATAGTCCCGAAGACCTGTTGCTTGCATCGATAGCTGCCTGCCACATGTTGTGGTACCTGCACTTGTGTTCGGTGGCGGGTGTGGTGGTAACCGCGTATGAAGATAGGGCAGAAGGTACGATGGTTGAAACCAGCGACGGCGGCGGTTATTTTACCGAAGTAATATTAAAGCCGATGATCACCCTTAAAGAAGCCATCATGCAGGCCAGGGCGGATGAACTGCACCACGAGGCCAACAAATTGTGCTTCATAGCCAACTCGGTTAAATTCCCGGTTTTGAACCAGCCGGAGTATAGGGTGGAGAGCTGAGGTAAATTGTGTTTAGCTTCTGAACGGAGAAACACATATCCGTGTAATAAAAAGATTGAGGAATGTTTTAATTTCCGGCGTAATGGTTTAAAGTACCACGATTAAGCCATTACGCCGGGGGCATTTTTTTAAGAGCCTTTATTGTATATTTTTATTGTTTATTATTGGTTTGCCAATAATTCATTTTGCAATTGTTTTTTACCCCAATTGTGTAAATGCTCAATAAACGGAATTAATTCCCGCCCTGTCTCGCTCACCGAATATTCTACTTTGGGTGGCACTTCGTGATACATTTTCCGTGTTATTAATTTATCGTCTTCCAATTCCCTTAAAGTCTGGGTAAGCATTTTGGTGGTAATATCGGGCAAAGTACGGGTTAGTTCGCCGTAGCGCAGTACAGTTTTTGAGTGTAAATACCATAAAATCCTCGCCTTATATTTTCCGCCGATGCGTTTAAACGCATATTCAACGCCACAATTCTGGATTTGCTCAGGGATTTCGCGTTTATTTTTCATTTTTATTTTATATAAAATATTGATAATCAATTATACATACTTTTTGGTATATAACATACAAATAAGTACATACTTGCCAAAAGTATACAAATATATTAGTATTGCAGCTCATTAAAAGCAATAAAATGGACTTAAAGTTAAAAGATAAAGTTGCGGTGGTTACAGGTGCATCAAAAGGAATTGGTGCCGGAATTGCAAAAGCATTTGCAAAAGCGGGTGCAAAAGTTGTGGTCAATTATGCATCAGCTAAGGCTGATGCTGATAAAGTGGTTGATGAAATAACAAAAGATGGTGGCGTCGCCATCGCTGTCCAGAGCGATATAACACGGTCAGCAGATGTGAAAAGGTTGTTTGCCGAAACAAAAACAGCGTTTGACAGGCTGGATATCGTGGTAAATAATGCCGGCGTTTTTACTTTTGAGCCCTTAGAGGCCGTTACCGAAGATAGTTTTCATGCACAATATAACACGCATGTGCTGGGTAATTTGTTGTGCACCCAAAGCGCGGTAGCCCTGTTTGGTGAGGAGGGTGGTAGTATTATAAACATCAGCTCGACAGTAAGCCAAAATCCCATGCCCGGCCTGGTGGTGTATTGCGCGGCAAAAGCAGCCGTTGATACCATGACAAAACTATTGGCCAAAGAGTTAGGTGGACGAAAAATACGGGTAAATACTATTGCCCCCGGCGTTACCGAAACGGAAGGTACACGTAGTGCGGGTATAATTGGAGGCGATTTGGAGAAACAAATGGTTGCCAACACGCCGTTGGGTCGCACGGGTCGGCCGGAAGATATTGCAAAAGTTGCGGTATTCCTGGCTTCTGACGATGCAGGTTGGGTAACAGGCGAAAGAATCACAGTTGCCGGTGGGTTGTTGTAATTCAAGAACAACGGTTAGGTTTCAGGCCAGATAGGCGGAACAAATTGCGCTTAAAAAGTAAATCACCGCATCCCGCGGTGATTTACAAACCCAAAAGAGACCAGAGACCAAGCTGCCCCTTTTATATAAAAAGTAAACAAGAAGCTATTTTTTTAGCGCCAGGTATTGATATGGCTGAATAATAAGCTGGGCACCTAACGTGATATTTGCTTTGGTGAAGCCGTTTGTCCAGGTGGTACCTTGCAGGGCTGCCGGAACAGCGTAGGTAACGCTGCTGTTTTTTGAATTTACCAGCACCAACACATCATCCGCTGCTGTCTTTTTCTCGAACGACACAATATCATTATCATTATAATCCGTCAAAGTGCCCGTTTTAACAGCCTCGTGTGCCTGGCGGAAGGCGATAATCTTTTTGTATTCGGCAATCATGTCCGGGTTGGCGGTATAATCTACCGTTACGTTGTTAAAAAAGTTGATGGAATTTGGATAGCCAACTTCCTGGCTGCTGTATATCAATGGCACACCATCCATATAGGCTGCCAAAACAAACGCGGCCAGCGCACCCTGCTTGCCTTTATACTCGCTGATGGTGCTGCCATCTGACGAGGCATTATCATGGTTGGTAATATACCTTAACTTAATACCATTGGTCGGTAACGAAGCTTTTTCGGCAGTGTTTGTTGAGAACAGGGCCGATGGGCTGGATGTACCTGCAAAAAGATTTTTAAGCGTACCGTAATAGCTGAAAGCGAAATTCATCTGGAAACCGGCGCTTATTTCGGGGCCTTTGGTGCCCTCGGCTAAATAGATCAGTTTATGGGTGGTAATTTTATTTAAAGTATCTATTGCCTGAACCCAGAAATCATTAGGAATATTATCGGCAAAATCGCAGCGGTAGCCGTCGATGTTGGCTGTGTACACCCAGTATTTCATGGCCTTAATCATGGCGGCACGCATGCTGGTGTTGTTGTAATTTAGCGCGGCAACATCAGCGTAGTTTGTGCCTGGCGGAATAATGATATTGCCCGATGCATCCTGCTGGTACCAGTCTTTATTCTGGATCCATGCATTATCCCAAGAGGTGTGGTTAGCTACCCAATCCAATATAACGGCTATTCCCAGCGCATGGGCTTTGGCAACATAAGCCCGCAAGTCATCCAGTGTGCCAAAATCGGCGTTTACGGCCGTATAATCTTTAACTGCATAGGGTGATCCTGAAGCTTTCAAAACGCCTACCGGGTAGGTTGGCATTAGCCATACCACGTTAACGCCAAGCGCTTTGATAGAATCTAAACGAGCCATGGCACTGCTCAGGCCAACCGGCGAGTAAGTTTTTAAATTCACCTCATACATCACAATATCTTTGGTTGCGGGTACGCCGCTAAAAGGGGTACCATATTGCGCCGGATCTGTATTGACCGGATTTACCGGCGGATCGGGTGTGGGATCTGATTTTTTGCCGCAGCCCAGTAGCGAGCCTATTAGCATTATAAATAGAATTAAACTGTTCATCTGGTTTTTTTTGTTACTCATGATCATACTCACACTTCCTTTTTAATAATTTATCTGGATGTTATTTGGGGCATTACTGATGGTTACCGTTTTAACAGGGCTGCTATCGGGCCTGTTTATGCTCCCTTGCGGGTCGGTATTTGCTGCGGCACCTAAAAACGCGATGCTGCTATCCTGTAACTTTAAATTGCTGTTGCCTGCTTTAACTGCTGTTGATTGTTCAAAGCCGTGCAGCACCAGCCTGATGTATTTAAAATTGGTTTTAAAGCTCCCTTCTGCTTTATCAAATGTGATGGTTTTTTTATAGGGATCAAAACTGATGGTACGTTTATAAAAATCACCTTTCTGGTAGCTGAAGCTTTTGCCATTATCTTCGTAATACACAAAATGATTGGCTTTGCTGCCCTTATATACATGCACGGCGAGCGTATCGGTAGGCAATTCGGCAGTTGATTGGGTAAGCGACTGCATGGGGATAATGCTGCCGCCTTTTATGTAAACCGGCAGTTTGCTAACCGTTAGCGGGATAGTTACCTCCTGTGCGCCTTTTTGCGCGGCACCGGTATAAAGATCATACCAGCTGCCTTCGGGAAAATATACTTTGCCAAAAGCCGCGGTGCTTTCAAAAGGGGCAACCATAAAGCCGTTACCAAACTCGTACTGGTTTTGGAAGGTGGCGTCCATTACTTTCGGGTCAAAAGTATAGTTGATAGCCAACGAGCGCATTACAGGTAAACCGTTTTGCGTCGACTCATAAAAGCTGGAGTATAAATAAGGCATTAACTGGTAGCGTAAGCTGATGTAGTTTCGTGCAATGTCCAGCACATCCTCGCCAAAAGCCCAGGGCTCGGCAGCGCGGCTATTCAAGGCCGTGTGGTTACGATAGTAGGGGATAAATGCGCCAAGCTCAATCCAGCGGGTATATAAGGACGTGGTGGGATTGCCGGTAAAGCCGCCAATATCCATCCCCGTAAACGATACGCCGCTTAGGCCAAGGCTGTTCATTAAACGTACGCCCAACAACATGTGGTCTTCCTCGGCACGGTTATCGCCTGTCCAAATGGCCGAGTAGCGCTGCAAACCTGCATATCCCGAACGGCTTAAAATAAACGGGCGCTCTTTAAAATGTTCGAGCGCGCCTTCGTAGCTTGAACGTACCATTTCTAATCCATACACGTTATGCGCCTGTAAATGGGTAGTTGGGTGGCCGTCATAATCAAACAGAACATTATCGGGCATTTTTTGGCCCCAGGTAGATATTTCGTTCATATCATTCCAGATACCGCTCACGCCCGATTTTGCGAAGAAATCGACCTGGTTACGCCACCATGCGCGGCCTTTATCGCTGGTAAAATCGGTAAAGTTGCACCAGCCCGGCCAAACCTGGCCGGTGTATGGTGTACCATCGGGGTATTTGATATATACATCCTGTTTCAGGCCGCTTTCATAAGCGGGGGCGCCTTTTTCAACTTTAATCCCCGGATCTACAATAACGGTAAGCTTCAGGTTCATTTTGTTAAGCGCATCGGTCATTTTTACAGGATCAGGGAAACGGCTTTTGTTCCAGGTGAATAGTTGGTACCTGTCCATGTAATGAATATCTAAAGTAATACCATCAGCAGGGATTCGCTTTTCGCGCAGGGTTTGGGCTATGCGCATTACCTCGGCTTCGGGGTAATAGCTGTAACGGTTTTGCTGGTAGCCTAAAGCCCATTTTGGGGGCAAAGGCATGCGGCCGGTAAGCCAGGTGTAGGAGGCAATAATATCTGCCATTTTTTTATGGTAGATAAAGTAGTAGTTCATTTCGCCACCGTGCGCGCCGAATGATGAGAAGCGGTTATTACTGGCGCCAAAGTTAAAATCGCTTTGGTAGGTGTTATCCATAAAAATACCATAGTTTAAGCCATGGTGAATGCCGGCATAAAAAGGGATGGTGGAGTAAAGCGGATCGGCCATGGTACTGTAGCCATATACATCCGAGTTCCAGTTGGTGTAGGCGTTGCCCCTGCGGTCAAGGTTGCCGGT
Source organism: Mucilaginibacter sp. KACC 22773 (assembly GCF_028736215.1). Lineage (NCBI taxonomy): Bacteria > Pseudomonadati > Bacteroidota > Sphingobacteriia > Sphingobacteriales > Sphingobacteriaceae > Mucilaginibacter > Mucilaginibacter oryzagri. The sequence continues at coordinate 5,552,626 of NZ_CP117883.1, read as the reverse complement.
TTTTTCGCCAAGGCCTACAAAATGCTCATCATCCTGCATTTTTTTATAGGTAATTACCGCATCGTTTACCCATGACGTGGTTAAACCGGGTTCGTCCTGGTTAATTATCCTGCCATCAATTGTATAGAATGTTATGCTGAAAGGTTTCTTTTGGATTACCGCTTTTAACGAATCGGTGCTGATATCAATCTCATTATCTGTTTGGCTGATCTGCACTTTTACAGCATGCGCTTTGCCAACTACAGCGTACGAAAAATCGTCGCCCAATACCTTTTTATCCAACCGCACCCGAACGATGGATGGGCTGTAAACAGATATGCTGCCGTAAGCATTGGTTGTTTTTAAAGAAACTTCCTGTTGCCCAATGGTAACGGTTTCGATATTTCCGGGCGTTACTACCGGCGATTGCGCCATAACACACGGCAAGTTTAAAACGCAGGCAAGTAAAAGTGTGATCGTAATAAATTTCATGTATAAAAGGGGTGATGAATTGTTATCGGAAGGTAACTGGCAGTAAAAATCAGGAGCCCGGCAAACCCGGTTACTCCTGAAAATCAACTAATGCACACTTGTAAAATCCGTTAACATACTCAAAGTATATTAAAAAAAGGTATGATGTAAGGCAGCAAACGCGCTGCCTTACCGGTTAATTTTTCTTTAACTTAAAGTTGTAATTATTTGGATCATGCAAATCCAGCGTAATGGTATAATTACCATTTGACGGTACAGTTAAGTTGCCTAACGAGCCGTTGTACGGTAATGCAGGGTTATCGGCGTATTGAATTTTGCCATCTGCTGTGATGCCAAAATCAATAGCCCACTGGTTATTGGCCCTGAATTTGAACGATCCGCTTGCAACCATATTGGCAGTAACCGTCCACACTTGTTTAGCCGGGTCGTACGTCATTTGGGTATCCGTGCTCCAGCCGCCTGGTGTGGCATCGCCAATTATACCCCAGGTAACCAGGGTGTATGACCAGGTAAGGGTTTGCGGGTTGGCAACCAGTTCATAAACACCCGGGCCAGGCAAAACCAAATCGCCTTTGGTGCCATCAGTGGTCAATAAGCCCGGGCCGCCATCGCCGTAGTTAATGTGGTTCCAATCGGGAGCGCTGGTAAACTTAAAGTGATAGCTGCCACCTGCAGGCTCATAAATGTAGCCTTCGTAAATGTTAGGTACCGATGCCGCTACTGTGCCAGCGGTGCCCGGCGACCATCCCTGGTAATCGCCCGGAAGGTATAATACCGGGTAATTGTTGCTTGGCGGCAGGATAATTTTATACGGGCTGATAGTTAATGTTACCGCTTTTGAATAAGTATTCCTATCCTGGTACGCCTGCATCCTGAACACCATTTTACCCACTTCATTTGGCGTAACGCCCAATGCGAGGGCCAGTGTGTTTAAATCGCTGCCTTTGTAAGTTTTGGTTAGCACATCGGTTCCAATTAATACCGATGTAGCGTTTTGCCAGGCGGTTGCGCCTACGGTATCGGCAGGCAAATCGGCCTGCAGGGTGTAGGTTACGTGCGATTTGTAAGGGTAAACTACCGCAGGCCAGGTAAAGGTAATTACCGACTGATCGTCGGTAGTAGCAGACAGGGTGACTGTAGTTGTTGAGGCCGTCATGTTACCCGTAAAGGCAACCGGTTTCAGCGTGGTCAACTCCGCCTGCTTATGGCAGGCAACGGTCATGAAGGCCATTGCTGCAAATGTTAAGTTGATTATTTTTTTCATCACTTTATGAATAATTAATAACCTGGATTTTGTTTCAACGTGGTATTGGCGTTAAGTGCTTCTGTCGGTATCGGGAACAGCATCCTGTAAGCAGGTGTAGTTTGAACAAAACCGTGCGGTAGCAAAAACTTGCCAAACCTGATCATGTCCTGCCTGCGGTGGCCTTCCATGTTCAATTCAAATCCACGCTCATCGTAAATGTTATCTAACGTAGGTGCTGCAATATCGCTAAGGCCGGCACGCTCCCTTACCTGGTTCAGGAATGGGGCTGCGGCTGTAACATTGCCTAAGCGTACATTACACTCGGCCTGCATCAGCAGTACATCGGCATAACGGTAAACCGGGAAATCGTTTGATTCGCCGCTGCCGTCAGATGGTTTTACGGGGAAGAATTTATCGTCACGGATACCTTCATTAGGGCCCGCACCCGGATCAATTAGCGACGATACCTCTTTGGTATAAGTAATACCGCCGGCCTGTGCGCCAACCAGGAATTGTTTTTTACGTACGTCGGCATTATCAAACTTATCATAATACTCTGATGGGATAATGGTACCATTCCAGCCGGCAAAGCCTATAAGGGCCACGCCATTGGGGCTGTTTAAGCTCCGGATGGTGTAAATGTTACCACTGATAACATTTTGCGTAATGTATAAGGCAAAAATGGTTTCGTCGTTGGGGCATACATCGCCAAAAAGGTCGTAATAGGTATTACCAAGTGGTGCCGTTGTGCTTGCACCGGCGGCATGTAATGTAAAACCACCCGATGCTACTTTGTTGGCTGCTGCCAAAGCTTCGGCCCAATGTGGGGTGCCGGTATAAACCTGGGCATTTAAGTAAACCTTGGCCAATACCATGTAACCTGCCCACTTGTTAAAACGGCCGTAATAGGCGCCGCCACGTGTTTCAGAAAGTAAATCAACATTGGCTTTAAGCTCGTTTACCACAAAATTGTAAACATCGGCACGTTTTGCCTGCGGTATTTTTGAAACGTTGGTATTGTTGTCGGTATAAAACGGCACATCACCAAAATCATCTATCAACAGGTAATAGATCCAGGCACGCATCACTTTGGCCTCGGCAATTTTTGCCGGATCGGCTTTGGCCGATGTAAGCTGGGCAATGGCCAGGTTGGCGCTGTAAATTGTAGAGTAAGCCCAGTTCCAGGTATTATTGATGATGCCCAGGTTTGGCAATTCGGTACGGGTATACAGTTGGGCAAAGTCAAGCTGCCAATCGCCGGTGTTACGGTGAGGTATTACCTGCTCATCTGATGAGAAGCTATTTAAATCGTACCAGCAATTATCGCGGCCTGCATAGTTTGAGCCCCAGCTGCCGGTAATTTTTGAGTACACATTGGCCAAAGCATCATCGGCACCCGCCGCGGTTGAATAAAACTGGTCAGCCGTATATTTGTCATACACATGCTCATTAACCTTGGTACAGCTTGCAGCAAGGCTAATAATACAAATACTGATTAATATTTTTTTCATGATCAAATTATTTTAGAATAACATTTAAACCTAAAGAAAAGGTCCTGGTGCGCGGATAGGTACCGTAGTCGCCGCCCGATGAGCTGTCGCCACTAACGTTCACTTCAGGATCAAGGCCTTTGTATTTGGTTATAATGGCAAGGTTTTGGCCGGTTACAGATAAGCGTAAAGCGCTGATGTATTTTACTTTGGCCAGGTTAAACCTGTATCCTAACGAAAGATTTTCCCACCTTAAATACGAGCCGCTCTCCAACCAAAGGTCAGACCCATAAGGCGACGACTGAATGCCTAAAGGTATCGCGCTGGTAAGCACGTTTGATTTTCCCAGGTTTTCCAGAAGGCTTAAATCCTGGCGAAGGCCGTTATAGATTTTATTACCGCCCGATCCGCGCCAAACCATTGATGCATCAAAGTTTTTGTAAGTAAAAGATGGTGTAAAAGCATAGGTATATTTAGGCAGCGATTGGCCTTCTTCGTACCTGTCTTTACTTTGCGATCCCTGGTCGATGGTGCCGTTTTTATCACGGTCAACAACGGTTTCGGCGCTGTTGGCATCTTTGCCAAGGTGTTTTAAAATAAGGAAAGTGCCCACTGGCTTGCCTACAACAAGGTAAGCGTTTGGTCCCCAGCCAACATAGTTGGTAGGTACATCAAAGCCTTGTATGTTGCCGCCTAATTTAAGTACCTTACTTTGCAGCAATGACCCGTTTGCAGCAAGGGTAAGTGTCATATCCTGGCTTTTTATCACCGTATAGCTTAACGAAAGCTCGACACCTTGCGAACGCAGGCTACCTACGTTTGCCAGAATGTTGTTTACAAAAAACTGGCCTACAACGGGTACAGTGTAGTGGTACAACAAATTATCGGTAGTGGCCCTGTATACATCAAAAGTACCGTTCAGCCTATCATTAAACATCGAGAAATCGAAACCGGCATTGGCCTGTTTGCGGGTTTCCCACTTTAAGTTAGGATTGGCATTTTGTGTATAAAAATAGTTGGGAATGGTTGATCCTCCGAAGAACACCGAACCTGCCTGACCTACCAAAGCAATGGAGTTTTGCGGGGTAATGCCTTGTTGGTTACCGGTAACGCCATAACCCACACGTAACTTAAAGCTGCTGAACAGGGTTTGGTTTTTCATAAAGTCTTCCTGGTCAACCCGCCATGCAAGCGCTGCCGACGGGAAGTTACCCCATTTGTTATTAACCCCAAATACGGTTGAACCATCGCGCCTGATACTGGCGGTTAACAGGTACTTGTTGTTGTACGAGTAATGGATCTGACCAATGTATGAAATAAGCCTCCTGTCGTTTTTGTAAGAAGAAATATCGCCCTGTAAAACTTTGGAGATATCGCCCAGCTGCAAAGCGTTATAAGTAGCAAAATCGTTCACAAAACCACGGCCCTGTGCAAAGCTGCCGTTATATGTTTGTGCCTGCCACTCATAAATAGCCGATGCATCAAAATGGCTTAACCCAAATTCATGTTTGTAGCTCAGGCTGATGTCCATCAGTTTTTCGTCAACATGGTTATTGCTGATGTTGGCGATGCCTGTGTTATCAATAGCGGTAGCTATGGTTGATGCTACCGGCGCGTAATAACCTGTATTCGTATCAGATTTTCTCCAGCTGCCAAACCATCCGGCAGATATGCCTTTGTAAATATCCAGGTCGCCCCTTAAACTGGTGAACAGGTTGTTGGTGTTCACATCGTTTTTAACCGTTTTTGCAACAGCGTAAGGGTTGATGTACTGGAATACGTTAGGGTCTGAGTAGTATGATCCATCGGTGTTAAATACAGGATCGGTAGGTCTCGAGATGTATGTATTGCTGATCAGGTTTGAAGTAAAAGCTGCCCGGCCGATGCCGATAGGGCTGTAAACATCATTGTTGATGCCGCTATTTACATTCATGGTGAGGGTTAACTTATCATCAAGCGCTTTTTGCGTAGCGGTAATGCGGCCTATATATTTTTTATAGTTGGAATTGATAACGATACCGGTTTGGGTAATGGCACTTACGGATGCACGGTAGTTAAAGCCATTGGTACCACCACCAAAAGCAAGGTTATGGTTTTGCGTAACGCCGTTTTGGGTAAGCAGGTTAAACCAGTCGGTATTGGAGCCATGGTTTGCAGATACATCCACACCTTGTTTTTCGGCTTGTGCAGTCCATTGCACGGCGTTTAGTTCCTGCAATTTGTGGGCAATTACGTCCAGCGAGCTATTTTCGGTATACTCAACACTGCTTTTGCCGGCGGCGGTTTTCCTGGTAGTGATCAGGATAACACCCGGGGCGCCGCGCGAACCGTAAATAGCGGTGGCCGATGCATCTTTAAGGATGTCTATTGATGCAATTTCACTTGGCGGCACCTGATTTAGCAGGTCCATGTTGCCTTGAATGCCGTCAACAACAACCAAAGGATCATTGCCGCCCTGTAACGATGTTAGGCCACGTATGCGCACCGTTGGTGCCACACCGGGTTCGCTGCCTACCTGGGTAATGTTTACGCCTGCTGCTTTGCCGGCAAGTTGTTGTAATGGGTTGGTAACCGACCCCGGATTAAGGTCTTTAGCACCGATGGTTGCAACGGCACCCGTTAAATCAGATTTTTTAACCGTTCCGTAGCCCATAACCACCACTTCGGTTAAAGCCTTTGATGAAGGTACCAGCTGAATAGTGGGATTTTCGTTGGCTTTGATTACCCGCTCCAGCACATCGTAGCCAACAAAAGTAACCTGCACGGTTAATGCCTGTTGCGTATCGCCCGTAAGCGAAAACATACCATTAGCATCTGTTACTGTTGTTTGAGATGCACCCTTAACGTGCACTGTGGCGCCGGGTAATGGCTGGTTAAGATCATCAACCACCTTGCCCCTGAAAGCACCTTTTTGAGCAAACGAAGCTATCGCCGAGATTAAAAGGAGCACAGTCAGGCCGTACTTAAATAAGTAAACTTTTTTCATGTAAAATTGGTTTTAAAAATTGGTTTTTGCAGATGTACCATAGCTGGCAAATCCGAATCAAATAAAAGGAGGGAATTTTGGCTAATCAATAGCCTAAAAGCTCAATATAGAAAATATAGGCGGAATAATATTGTTAATTGATTGATTGTTAGGTACTTTTATTGTTGTTTTAGGAGTTGTAATATAGATTTAATATGGGGCGATATAGACGGGTTTTGAGGAGATGATTGGGGCTGTTGGGGGAAATAGTTGCAAAGCTGCCAATTATTCATCACATAAAAACTTAAATTGCAGTATCTTCAGCAATCCACAACAGATGAAAATAAAAAGAGCCCTGGTCATATGCCCCGCATTGGTCGTTATTTTTTTAACCGGTCAGTCTTTTTATCACCGGTATCAAAAAAAAGTCACAAAAACCGCGTTTTTGTATAAGGCTATTACACGTCCCGTGGTACTTTGCAGCGGCGGGTACAACCTGGCAGATGATTTAAAAGAAATTCCTGCTTTAAATGGCTGGGGAAATTATAAATGGAAAATCACTACCCCGTCTGACAGCGCCCAGTTTTATTTTAACCAGGGCCTGAGCATGTATTACGCTTTTCATTCTATTGAAGCTATAGCGTCATTTACCAAGGCAACCCGGTTTGATCCGGAATGCGCGATGGCCTGGTACGGCAGGTCGCTGGCTATGGGGCCAACCATCAATTACCCTAATGGCTACGCCCCGCCCACCGATGCTTACGAAGCATCAGTAAAAAGCCGCAACTTTGCCAATAAATGCACGCCGTTGGAGCAAGCACTTATTGCGGCAATGCAACAGCGGTATAGTAAAGATACCACCGTCACCGTGTTGCAGTTACGCAGCAATTATGCCAGGGCCATGCAAAAGGTTTACGCCAGCTACCCTAAAAATGCCGAGGTGATAACATTATATGCCGATGCCCTGCTATTGTTACATCCCTGGGATTTATACACCCACGATTTTAACCCCAAACCATGGACGCCGGAGATCCGCGCATTATTGGAGCAGGCTATTGCAATAAGCCCCAAACATCCGGGAGCCAATCATTTTTATATCCATACCATGGAGGCATCGGCCACGCCGCAACTGGCTTTAAAAAGCGCGCATTTGCTGGATACTTTAATGCCGCTGGTATCGCATATTACACACATGCCATCGCATATTTACATCCGTACGGGTAATTACCAGCAAGGTATTGCCAATAATAACGCAGCGGTTGCCGGGTTTAATTATTACGTGGGCCTTTACAACCCGGTGGTTAACGGGGCCGTGTTGTACCAAACGCATAACATTCACCTTAAAGTAAATTGCGCGCAAATGGGCGGTAACTATAAGGCCGCCATTAGCGGTGCCAATGAAGCAAAGGCTACCATTGTACCTGATTACCTGGTCGCCAAAGGGGCTGATGGTAATTTTTTCCAATACGTTTATATGCAGCCTGCGCTAACCGATGTGCGCTTTGGCAAATGGGACGATATTTTAAACACCCATGTAGGCGATACTCTTGCCTATGCATCGGTATTGCTTCATTTTGCAAAGGGCATGGCCTGGTGCGGTAAGGGCGATTCACAAAAAGCTGCCTCAGAACTAAAACTGATGGAAGCCGGTTTAACTGATGCATCGTTAAAAGCACCAATAGATAATTTCAGTTCGGCATTTGAGGCCGCCGGCGTCGGCCACCTGATATTGCAAGGCAATATTGCTGCCACGCAAAAAAACTATGGTGCTGCAATCTCCACTTTACAACAAGCAGTTATAGCCGAAGATAAGCTCATTTATAACGAACCCCGCGACTGGCCCTTACCCGCCCGGCATTACCTGGGCAATGTATTGCTAAAAGCAGGTCGTTACAACGAGGCCGTGGCTGTGTTAAATAAAGACCTGCAAATAAACCCCAACAATGGCTGGGCGCTTACAGGCTTGCAATGGGCCTATCAAAATGAGGGGAATGCACTCGCTTTAAACAAAGTAAAACAACGTTTAAAAACCGCCTGGAAAATAAAGGATGTGGAGATAGACAGACCTGTTTTTTAATGCTTCTATAATGAAAATGCTTATCAATTTGACCTTTTTCTTCTTGTTAACCTCTGAGGGCTGTTTTGCACAATCAAAACAAGAGGTCGACAAATTATTGGCTGATATTTATAAAACAGGCAACTCAAAAAATATAATTACCAATGCTTCGGCAAAAAAGTTAAAAGCTTATGGAAGCAAATTGCTGCCCACCATAACAACCTATTTTGGCGACACCTCCACCACCGGTATTCGTTCCGATTGCCAGGACAGATTTTTAAATAAGGGAGAGGTAGCGATTATTATGGCCGACCATATAGAGCCGATGCCTTATTATACAGTAACAGGTATCCAGAATTGCATAATTGAATATTGTAAAGGCAATCCCAACCTTATAGAATATTATTTATGGGCTATAAAACGTGATGGGGTATTGTTATTTCAAAAACGCTATACTATCTGGCTAAGCAGTGCCGACAGGCAAACGTGGCCGCCTTATACTTATAATAAGAAGAGAAATAAAGTTTGAATTTAACAGCTTAAAACTACACCGCCTCTATCGCCATGATATGATCTTCAAACTCATCATTAGCGATAAATGATTTGTTTTTGATACGATTTTTGTAGGAGTAAATGGTATTTACCGAGTAGCCCAGGAGTTTGGCAATCCGGTCGTTATCGTGGATGCCCATGCGGATAAGGGCAAAAATGCGGTGCTCGGTGCTCAACAGCTGCCCATCGGCAATGGCAATTTTATCGTCTTTGTTAAACAGGGCTTCAAACTTTTCGATAAAATCAGGGAAAAGGGAAAGGAAAACCTTATCGAAAGTATGGAACAACTGGTGCCGCTCGTTCTCCAGGTTCAGGCTTTTAATGGCTGCCTGGGCATCTTCGTAGCGTTTGCTGCTCAATTTTTTATCCAGCGATTTCTGGAAGCTTTCCAGCTTATCAATGTAGATGGAATTGATATTGAAGTAATAGCCAATGTATTCGTTTTTGATTTTATTGGCCGTACTTAAATTTCGATTTAATGCTTCCAATGCAACGTTGCTTTCCTGTAACGATACATTGGCCTCCTTGATGAGGTTATCGGCAATGCGTAGTTTTTTAAGCTGGCGGAAGATGATGAAGGCAAACATTACCACAAAAAGCACCAACACCGTAATGATAGAAGCGTAAATAATCAGCGACTTGCGTTGCTGCTCAACCGTACTGATGCGCTGCGCCTCGATAATGGGCAATATACTGCTGATGGCAACCTGCCGGTGGCGTGCCCCATAAAAGGTGGCATCGTCCATAGCTTGTTTGATATAGACGAAGGCGCTGTTCAGGTCGCCTTTTTTATACAGGAAATCGGCCAGTTTATAAATGGCGACTGTTTCTTTAGTGGCCGACTGCAAGTCGGCAATGGCGGCCTGGATCAATAATTGGGTCGATTTGTCCTGCTCACCGAGCACTTCATAAATGTAGCTTAAAGAGCAGGCACTTATGGCAAACTGGTTGGGCGTTAAGTTTTTTAACTTAAGCAGGGCGGTATAATCTTTTACGGCACCGGTATTATCGGCCTTGCGTAAGGCTTGCAGCCCCCTTAATGCATAATAGTTGTAGGTTCCGGGCGAGGCTAATGAAAGGGCCGAATCGATAAACTGGATGCCTTTGGGATTATACATAGCCGAGTAATCGACATTACGGTCAAAATCGGACAAGTCGAAATAGCTGCGTGCTTTCAGGAAGTAATACTCCACCTTATCGTCGGTTGATAGGTATTGCAGGCTGATACCGTTCAGGGTTTCCAGCGTTTCTTTAAACATGCCCGATGAAATGAGCGTAAAGCCCAGTTCCATTTTAGCAAAAGCCATACGGTTAGGGTCGTTTAGTTTGGCGGCGGTTTCCTGTAGCTTTTTGGCGTAGTTATAGGCCGAATCGTAGCTGAAGTTTTTATACTCGTTATATAACTGCTGGTAAATATTATATTTTTTATCCAGATCATTGGCCTGGCTTAGCTGTTTGCCCAGTTCATCAATGCGGTTTGTTTTTTGCTTTACGTATACATCCTTATCGGCCAGTACCGCGTTAAGCTTGGTGAGTAACGAATCGGTAGCAACTGACTGTGCATAGGCCGGCCGGCTTATCGAAACAAATAAGAAAAATAAAAGATATAAGCCTGGCCTCATTTAAAGTAAAGGAAGTAATTGGATGTTCACCACTAAAGATAGGCAAACATATTAAAATATGGCGTATGGTTTTTGGTAAGCGGTGTATTTCGGCTACGCCCACAATTTTTCCACTCCGTCCATACATCCAATCGCAATAAGCCCTAACTTGCCATCCTGAACATGAAAGACATTCCAGTACATCTTTTAAAGGAACGTGCCTCATCGGGCCTGGAGATTAATCGCTTTTTTAAGGGCGATAAACCCAAAGCCGATGAACCCCTGGGTGCTCACCGCGATGATCATTATATATTTTTTGTAATCGAGGGGGGATGGGGATCGCTGATGGTAGACTTTAACGAGATCGTGATACAGGAATCCTGTCTTTACTATGTTTTACCCGGGCAGGTGCACCATCGCATCCAAAACGAAGGCGCTTATGGATGGTTCATAGCGGTGGATACCATGCTGATACCGCCCGATTATCGTAATGTGTTTGAAAATCAATTACTGTTGCAGCAGCCTTATACCTTAAACGACGTGCAAAAACGGCAGTGCGAAAGCTTGCTTAACCTGTTATTTGAGCGGTACCGCGAGGACGAGCAGGCTGTTTTTAATTTATCAGTTGTGCATTCACTGCTGCAATCGTTTTTGGGGATTGCTGCCGGGTGTTTTAGTCAAACGGGTAAACCGGGTATGCTGATGTCGCGCCCGGTGCAGTTGGCTCAGGATTTTAAGAAACTGCTGGTTGAGCATGTGCGTACGCTCAAAAGCCCGTCGGCCTATGCGGCTAAGCTAAATGTATCTGAAACGTACCTGAATGAGGCTTTAAAAAAAGCTACGGGACTGTCGGTAAGTTACTGGATTCAACAGGAAGTTATTTTGGAGGCCAAACGTTTGCTGTATTATAGCCAGTTGAATGTTAAAGAAATTGCGCACGCGCTGGGGTATGAAGACCATGCCTATTTCTCGCGCCTGTTTAAAAAAGCAGAAGGTGTAACGCCACTCGCCTTCAAAGCCGATTACCGCAAATAGTCCAATCATTACCGCAGGTATGCCATTTCATTGGGCATAGATAAGCCTTTTCTTTGTGATAATAATTCTACATCACATGGAAACATCCACTCTACAGAAATTAAAACAAAAAACCGGCAAGCTATTTGAAGGCCGCCTGCAAGCAGGTTATGTTTTGGAAGTAAGGTATTGGGAGCCCTGCACTTTAATTGAGGTTGACCTGCACCTGCCACAAATAGATATGACCGGCTGGACCGAAATTCCTTATATTAAATTTAAGGTAGATAACCTTACTTTCAGAGATTACACCCCATCGGGCTGGGATGCCGAAACCCAAACCTGCACCATTTATGTTGATGCCGCTCATAACGGTCCCGGCAGTAATTGGGCGCGATTGTTAAAAAAGGGCGATAAGGTAAATTATCTTAAAACGGGTACTACTAATCAAAGCCCCGTGGCTACATCGGCAATAGTTGCCCTTGGCGACGAAAGCAGCATGGGGCATTTACTCGCCCTGCAAAAAATGGTGCTGCCCCATACCCGGTTTTCGGGCGGTATTGTAATTGGCAACGAGCATCACCGTAAATTATTCCAGGAATACTTTTGGACGCCGCTGGAGCCAATAGCCCGCCGCGATGTTTATGGCCATCACAGCCTTATTGAATGGGTGCTTGATCAGCGTTATAGTTTAGAGAACACCGTATTTTATTTAGCCGGCAATAATACCATGGTAGCCCAGTTGCGTAAACTGCTCAAAGGGCAGGGGTATCCATCGGCACAAATTAAACTTCAGGGCTTTTGGGGCTGAGCTTTTTAAATACGCCGGCCAGTATTTTTACGGCCGTTTTCAGTTCCTTAGGGTTGAGGGATGCAAAACCTATCCTGACATAGGGATGATTGACGGTGTTATGGTAAAAATAATCGCGGCCGTTATTAATGGTGAGGCCCATAGCCGATGCTCTTTCGGCTACGTCGGCAGGGCTAATGCCATCGGCATACTTAACCCAAACCGCAAAGCCGCCATCGGGAATTTTAAAGCTTAACCAGCTGCCAAGGTGCTCTTTCAGCAGGGCGCAAAGTATATCGCGCCTTTCATGATACAATTTATTGGCCTTTTTAAGGTGACGGCCTATATCGCCATTTTTAAGGAGATTGGCTATGGCTTCTTCCAGCAGGTGCTCGCCCTGGCGGTCAATCATTTTACGTAGCCTGGTGGCCTGCACAACCAGGTTGGCCGGTGCAACCATAAACCCGATGCGAATGCCGGGCGCTATAGTTTTACAAAATGATCCTACGTATATCACGCTGCCATAGTAATCGGCACTGGCCAGGGGCAATATGGGGCTGCTGGCATAATGAAAGTCGTAATCATAATCGTCCTCAATAATGGCAAAGCGGTATTTGCGGGCCAGTTCCAGCAGGCGCATTCTCCTGTCGGCACTTAGGGTAACCGTAGTAGGGCGGTGGTGATGGGGGATAACGTATACCAGTTTTACTTTCTTCTGTTCGCATATCTCTTCTACTGCGTTTAAATCAATACCATGCTCGTCAACCGGTACCAGTTTTAATTTGGCCCCGGTTTGTTCAAATACTTCGTTGGCGCCCGGATATCCGGGGTCCGCGGCAATTACAACATCATTTTTGCTTAGCAGGATCTGGGCTGCCAGGTAAATGGCCATTTGAGCGCCCTTGGTAATCAGGATATCATCGGCGCTAACCTGCAGGCCACGGGTTTCGCCCAGGAAACGGGCCAGCTCGGTACGCAGGTTTGCCGAACCTTGCTCGGGGCCGTAGGTTAAATACTTTTGAGTGAAATGGTAGTTGGCAAACCTGCGGTACTCCCGTACCAGTAATTCAACCGGGGCTACGCGGGTATCGGGGAAGCCATCGTCAAATGTTAGCAACCGGGGCTTATCATCGTTAAATAAGCCGGGGTAGGGTACTTTCTCGGCAACATCAAAATGGGTTTTTAAGGGATAAGCATTTTGTTTTACTGTGTTGTTGATTGGCCGGGGCGATACATCGGGCAGGTTTTTGGCTACAAAAAATCCTTTACGCGCGTAAACATCTACCCAGCTTTGGGCATACAACTCGTCATAGGCAGCCACAACTGTTTTTCGGTGAACTTTTAAAGCGGCGGCAAGCAGCCTGCTGCTGGGCAGGGGTGATGCCGGTTTTAATGTACCTTGCCTGATGTGCCCGATAATGCTATTGGTTATCTGCAGATAAACCGCTACCTGTGCATTCTTATCAATGCTGATTAATCCTATGCTGAATTTCATACTGGACTATCTTATTTGTATTTTCTGGACTATAAAGATAGGCCAACTGTTGCATAATTTTATACCAGTTAATAGAAAAGATATGCAACTTATTAAAAATTATGCTCTTCCGTCTGTCGCTTTGCGTGGTGCTTTGGCTACCAGCTACCTGTGGGAGGTGGCAGATCGTCTTGGTTTTTTTGGCGCCCACGGACGGCCCCATGTAGGCTGGGGCGATTGGCAGCACTTTATGGATTATGCCCGTCAGGTAATGAACTTTTTGCCTTCGGGAATTATCCCAACACTGGCTGTGACAGCAACCATTGGCGAGGCCGGCGTGGGCTTGTTATTACTCGCGGGTTTGTTTACCCGTACCGCAGCATCACTTAGCTGCCTGCTTAGCCTGGCGTTTGCTTTGGCCATGGCTATATCCGGCGGTATCGAGTCGCCGGTAGGTTATTCGGTTTTTACCGTAAGCGCGGCAAGCCTGCTGCTGGCTACACTGCCCGATTATAAATGGAGCATCGATTCAATCATCAACAAAAACTAAAACTATCATGACAACAGTTAAACAACAAAAAGCACCTGCGCTATTGGTAATCATAGCATTCGCTACGGTTTATATCGTTTGGGGCTCTACATACTTTTTTATCGGGATGGCGGTACACGGTTTCCCGGCTATGCTGATGGGGGCGCTCAGGTATACTACCGCCGGACTGCTTATGCTGGGCTGGTGCGCTTACAGGGGCGATAAAATATTGGTGAAACGGGATATCATCAATTCGGCTGTTAGCGGTATGCTGATGTTGTTTGCAGCCACCGGCATGGTAATTTGGGTTGAGCAAACTTTGCCCAGCGCAATGGTGGCCATCACGGTATCGGCCAGCCCCATTTGGTTTGTGGTGCTGGACAGGCCGAACTGGCGTGTTAACTTCAAAAGCAAATCGACCATTATCGGGCTAATTGTGGGCTTTGCCGGTGTTGTGCTGCTATTTGGCGAACAGGTAGCCAAAGCCCTTGCCGATAAACATCATACAACCACTTTTTTGGGCGTAGCCCTTTTGATTTTGGGGCCGATAGTATGGTCGGCCGGTTCATTGTATTCCAGACACAACGCAAACAGCGGCCCGGCAAGGTTAAATACAGCCTGGCAAATGATTATTGCCGGTTTGGCTTTTATCCCCGCAGGCATGCTGGATCATGAATTTGATGGTTTTAGTTTGACGCAGGTACCTGCTTCATCATGGATGGCCATTGCCTACCTCGTTATATTTGGATCTATTGGGGCATTTAGCGCTTACGTTTGGCTGTTGCAGGTAAGGCCGGCTACGCAGGTAAGCACACACTCCTATGTAAACCCGGTTATCGCGGTGCTTTTGGGTGTATTGTTTGCCGGCGAGCAGGTATCTGTTTTGCAGGTTGTTGGTTTGGTTATTATCCTCATCAGCGTACTGCTTATTAACCTGGTTAAGTACCGTAAAGTTACTTCCGAAAAGAAAGTAGTGCCTATGCCGGGTTTAAAAACAGCTGAATTGCTGGTGAAGGCTTGTTGAAGGATGGTCGCTTCGCCTGTCACTGGTCATTTCGCTTCGCTTGTCATTGGTCATTTCGCTGCGCTGTCATTAGTCATTGGTAGATTTATTAAAAAAATTAAAACAATCGTTGCCAATCAAACTTGGCCATAAATGACCAATGACCAATGACCAATGACCAATGACCAATGACCAATGACCAATGACCAATGACCAATGACCAATGACCAATGACCAATGACCAATGACCAATGACTATAAACCATTTGCCCTTACCGTTATTTCGGCAACATCCAACACCTGGATCTCGTCTTGTTTATCCTGTAGCTTAACACCATCGGTAAGCATGGTCATACAAAAGGGGCAGCCGGCAGCTACAATATTGGCTTTGGCTTCAATTACATCCTGCATGCGTTCAAGGTTGATGTCTTTTTTACCTGGTTCGGGTTCTTTAAACATCTGCGCGCCGCCCGCGCCGCAGCATAAACCATTACTTTTGCAGCGTTTCATTTCAACCAGTTCGGCATCCAGTATTTCCAATGCGGCACGCGGGGCCTCATAAACATTATTTGCCCGGCCTAAGTAACAAGGGTCATGAAAAGTGATCTTTTTACCTTTAAAGCTTTCGCCTCCCTCGGCTTTCAGCTTACCTTCATCAATTAATTGTTGTATCAGCTGGCTATGGTGTATTACATCATAATTACCACCCAAACCCGGATATTCGTTCCTGATGGTATTAAAACAGTGCGGACAGCCGGTTACTATTTTTTTAATATTATAGGCATTAAGCACTTCAATATTGGTCATGGCTTGCATCTGGAACAAAAACTCGTTACCGGCCCGTTTGGCAGGGTCGCCGGTGCAGCTTTCTTCGGTACCCAAAACGGCATAGCTGATGCCTACATGATGCAATATTTTACATATATCGCGGGTTATTTTTTGCGCCCGCTCGTCAAAACTACCTGCACAGCCAACCCAGAACAATATTTCGGGTTCAATGCCGTCGGCGGCCATTTGGGCCATAGTGGGTATTTTGAAATTTGTCATAAATCCTGATTATAAGTCGTCGGGCAACTCGTTTATATTGGCTATAAAATCATTTACGCCGCTGTAGTTTTTAAATACAATTGCCGTGTTGTTGGCATTTAGCTGGTTAAGAATATCGAGCGCCACATTTAAAGCGGGGCTTTCTTTTCCAAACATTTTGGCGTCCCAGTTAATACCGGCCAGTACGTCGTTTTCATCCATTTCCACACACCAGCTCTCTAAAAATTCGGCTATCAGAATTTCAACCGGTAAGTAGCCTTTCCAGTCATCACGTGCGCAGGCTTTGGCCAAAGCCCTATCCGACCAAAATGGAATCACGCTAATACCTTCATCGTCGCTTGAATGTGAATTGGCCCATCCTGTTTTACTTTTCAATCCCCATACCGATTTGGCTGCGGCTGCCCTTTCAATAAATGTATTATATTTCAGTTCGATGATTGCGATATCCTGCAGCATGTGTGTATTTAATAAAGCCTGTAATTAATCATTATTTGCCCAGTTCAACCTATCGGCCTGGCTGTACTTCCAGGGGGCCCCGTTATTTTCTACATTGCTAAACATATTGTTCAGGCTTGCCGGTGCCTGTGATTCTTCCATTACCACATAGCGGCGCATTTCGACAATTATCTCCAGTGGATTGATATTTACCGGGCAGGCCTCGGCACAGGCATTACAGGTGGTGCAAGCCCAAAGCTCTTCGCGGGTAATGTAATTATCCAGTAAGGTTTTGCCATCGTCATGATCCTTGCCGTGTTTATCCAGGTTGTTGCCCACTTCGGTAAGCCTGTCGCGGGTATCCATCATAATTTTACGCGGCGATAGCAGTTTGCCGGTAATATTTGCCGGACATACTGATGTACACCTGCCGCACTCGGTACAGGTATAGGCCTCCATCAGGTTTTTCCAGGTAAGATCAGTTACATCCTTCGCGCCAAACCTTGCAGGCTCGCCGGTATTTTCCGGAACGAAAGCAGGATCGAGCATGGCCTTAACCTCGTTGGTAACTGATGCCATGTTTGTAAACTTTCCTTTGGTGTTCAGGTTTGAATAATACACATTGGGAAAAGCCAGCAGGATGTGAAAATGCTTGGAGTAGGGCAGGTAATTTAAAAACGCAAGGATACCTATGATATGAAACCACCAGCAGCCTCTTTCCAGCATCACCAATGACGCTGTGCTATCGGGCAATATCGGTGCTATAAAGGAGCTTACCGGGAAACTGCCTGCTTTTACATAATGTTCAAAATGTAATAGCTGCAATTTATAGTCGGCCGCGTTCATGGTTAAAAACGCGGTCATGAGCAATATTTCAATACAAAGGATGTAGTTGGCGTCCGATTTTGGCCATTGGGTCATCTCGGTGCCCGAAAAGCGCTTTAGGTGTACAATGTTACGCCGGCTCAGGAAAACAATACAGGCAACAAGTACCAATACCGCCAGCACCTCAAAACCGCCTATCAGCAAGCTATACAAGCCGCCCAACGGGGTCGAAAAAATACGGTGCGAACCGAAGATTCCGTCTATCATAATCTCCAGCACTTCCAGGTTAATGATGACGAAGCCCACATAGATAAAAAAATGCATTATGGCTGCTACCGGGCGCTTAACCATTTTTGTTTGCCCAAGCGCTACTTTGGCCATTATTTTCCAGCGGGTTGCCGACTCGTCGCTGCGGTCAACATCCTTGCCCAACAATATATTGCGCCTTATTTTGCCTGCGTTTTTGGCAAACAGGTAAATGGCGGCCCCTAAAATGATGATAAATATAGCCTGTGCAATCATTATGCGTGCATAGTATTTTTATTCAAAGTTAGCTGAATTGTTGAAACGGCAAAATGTTACTTGTTATTTAAGATCGGCGTCAATTTTTAATTTTAAATCCACCACTGCCTGTTTTGCGTTAGCTATCCTGTTATTTATTGGCGCGGTGCTGCCATCAACGTTAATGTCGGTCATTTTGCTCAAGGCATCGGTATACCATTTTGCCCATACATCAATTTTATGTGTTTCGGCATCGGCAGATAATCCTTCTTTAATAGCCTGCGCGCTTAAAGCATATTCGTCATTTATCCTGTCGGTCGCGTTTTTTTGCAGCTCGCCAATTAGCATTAACGTAGTTGGTTCATCTGCCGCGGTTAGTGTGTATGCTGTCGCTAACGCGCTTATACCCACATTTTTCATTTCCTGTGCCGAAACCATATTTAACCGGTCGGCATCAGTATGGTAAAATACATCGGTAAAATGCCACATTAATAAACCGGGAATTTTGGCCTGCAAAAATGGGGTATGATCGCTGCCGCCTTCAAAAGGATTGCTTTTTACTACCCAGCCATTATCCCGGCCTTGCTGCATGCAGCGGTTAAGCGTTAAATCATTAAAATAATGCGGAAATAAATCTGATTCCTGCAGGGCCCGGCCGCCCCACTCAGTATGTTTATCTTTACCGCGGGTCCAGATAGCCGATGGGTCGGGCATTTTTTCAATCAGGAAACTGCCGCCGGTTTTGCTTACATCCTCGCCCACCATATCCAGGCTCAATCCCCATTTGATGCCTTTTGCCCGCAGGGTATCTGCAGTTATATACCTGCCTGTCGACACAATTTCATCGCCCCATAAAAACGTGATGGTACGCTTAGGGCTGAACTTTTTCTGGGTGATTAGTGTTGCGGTTACCCTTGCCATTTCGGCCAGGGTGCCTACGCCTGTGGCATTATCATTGGCGCCCGGCTCCTGTACGTGGGCGCTAAACACAAAACGCTCATCGGGTTTAACCGAGCCGCGGGCATTAGCTATAATGGTGAGCTCTTTTGAGGGATATATTTGGGCTTCCACATCAACATGTACTTTAACCGGGCCTTTTTGTAATGCCGCTTTAAGCCTTTCTTTAGCTGCATATGACAGCAGGATCCCAAATTTCTGACTCAATGAATCCTGGTACCTGATGCCGCCAAACTGGATAGAATTTACATTTTTTTCGGGCTGCGTATAGGCCGGCATACTATAACCGATTGCGCCGATTGCACCGTTTTTTACCGCAGATGAGTAAAACATGCCCACATTAGCCTCGGCAAAAACAATTTTACCTTTTATTTTTTTACTGTCAATATTTTTCAGATCGGCCCTGTCCACAAAAATAACTTCAGCAGTAATACCACCAGGCGGGGTACTTGCCGAATAAATAGCCAGCATGTTGCGGTTGTTAGTAAAAGTAAGCAACGGCTTTTGCTCTCCCTCGATAGTTACCATGGCGTTTACAGGCTCCCATGCGGGGCGTTGCATTTCGCGGGTTTCAATACGATAGGTTAAGGGGCCATCAGCCTCACCTGTTGCTTCTTTTTTATAGCCGGCCTGCTGTAACGTTTTCTCCACTTCATATATGCTCTCGTTAAAACCCGTATTGCCCGGGAGCCTCCAGCGTTTTTCAACAAATGCTACTGTTTTGTAAGTATTGGCCTCAATAAATGTGCTTCGTAAAAGGGGGTAATAACCATCAATAGTATGTGAACTTTGCGCGTTTGCCACGCTGGCAGATAGTGCAAGCAGCGTTATTAATAACGGTTTAATCATAAGGGCAAGTTAGCGATTGAAGGGTATAAAGCAAAATAGTTGGAGGTTGCGGCAGGGCAAGTTATTTAAACGGACAGGGATAATTGCCCGGAACAAAGCCTTTCAGCTTACCTTTCTATCAATCGCCCGGTAGCTTTAAATGCCATCAATAATTTTATATCACCACTGGGGTCACTTAGATTTTTGTCAAAATAATCATAAGGTAGCCCTCTTTCAATTTTCAGTATTTTAGAATGGGAAGCAATTATGGTTAGCCACGTGCAGCCAAAGGAAGAAAATACATTCCAGAAATAACCTCCGTAAATCGGCGTTTCATCTACGGTTACAACAAACCGTTGTCCGCAACATAAGGGGATGTTTCTGTTCAGCTTTTCCACTTTGCTTTGTGCATTTGTGTCAAGATGTATGCGGTATATCTTACCCCTGTTATAACGCGTGGCAGTGTCGTTTATGATCTCGTACCCGGTAATTTCGTTATCCGTTATAAATGAATGGGTTATCAGTTTAGCTGTTTTGCAATCAAAATAACCGCCGCCGGTTTGCATAGCAGCAGGCTTTTCATCGACCAGGTAAATTTCAATTTTGGGTTTGTGTTGTGCGGATACTAATGATGGTATTAGCGGAAATAGGGTAAAAACTAAAATTCGCCAGGCTGTTGACATTGGTTTTCGGTTATATGCAGTGCTAAGTTACTTGATTTGAATAAGTTTTCAGACAATTTCCAGAATTCATTCTATAGCAGTAACCTCAATATAAATCTCATCCCAAGGCCTTTCACAGTATTCATAAAGTGATAGAGATCAGATTTGTTAATGATTTGCATTACAAGTTGCGCTTTTATTTAAGCTTATTTTTACTTAATAATTCAGGCGATATGAATAACATCCTCGTGCTTACCGATTTTTCTGAAAATGCAAACCACGCAGCCAAAGCAGCCCCGCCGCTTGCCGCGAAATTGCACAGCGACATAATCATTTTTAATTCCTACTACAACCATCCGGTAATACCAGCTTATGCCGGTGGTCCCTTAGCTGTTGATGAGCTTGTTTTTCGGAAGAAAGACAGTACCTCCGGGCTTCATCAGCTTGCCAGGCAATTGGGCCATTTGCACAACGGGCAGGCTAAAGAAGAATTTAAGCCCCAGATTCACACGCAATGTGGCGAAGGCCCGTTAGGAAACAATCTGGCGGCAATTATCAATGAAAAAAAAGTATCGTTCATAGTTATGGGGGGGAGTTTAAACAGCCCGGTTAATCATCTTTTTTTTGGAAGCGATACTATGGATGTAGTTGACCATGCATCATGCCCCGTTGTAATTATTCCCCCAAAAAACACATTGGAAAAGCTAAAGAAGATCACTTTGGCAACCGCATTTGAACCGTTTGATAATTTTGCTATCACCTACCTGTCCAATCTGAGCAAGAAGCTGGGTTTTGAGCTGGAAATTGTACATATATCGGTGTTTGAAAAATATGAGGATCCTGACAAGGAAAAAGCGTTGTTAAGGCATATCAAAAAACTCCAAGATTCGGGTATAGTTTATAAACAGATACGCGGGAAAGATGTGATTGAAAGGCTGAATCATCTTTGTAAAGAGAATGGGTCAGATATGCTGGCGCTGGTTCATTATGAGCATGGTTTTCTTTCTGGTATTTTCAAGAAATCTACAACCGAAAAAGCGCTTGGCCACCATCATATCCCACTGATGGTTATTCCTGCAGACATTCAATAAGTAGTTTGTTTGACGATTGTTTTACCAAAGCCGATTCAAAAGCCCCAAATGACATTAAATAACCTGGATATAAAAGGACTAAGCGGCAAGGAGGTTATAGAGGCACGGAAAAAATATGGCGTCAATAGCCTTACCTATAAAAAAGAAAACGGTTTTATTGATGCCCTAAAAAGTATTGCAAAGGAGCCAATGGTTATTTTATTATTGGTTACGGCGGCTATTTATTTTATCAGCGGTAAAAATGGCGACGGCTTTTTCCTGGCATCGGCCGTTATATTGGTATCGGGCATTTCGTTATACCAGGATTCGCGGAGCAGGAATGCTCTTGATAAGCTTAAAGATTTTTCGCAGCCAACCTGTAAGGTGATAAGAGACGGTGTTATAGTAGAAATAAAAAGCGAAGAGCTGGTTATTGGCGATTGTTTGATTGTCGAAGAGGGCACCTCTGTATCGGCTGATGGCATAATTATACAATCAAATGATTTTTCGGTAAATGAAAGCATCCTTACCGGCGAATCGCTGCCGGTTTATAAAGATAAATCGTCGACAGATAATACAATTTTGCGAGGTACTACGGTGGCTGGTGGGCTTGCCATAGCCAGGGTAACTGCTATTGGTAATAAAACCCGCCTTGGCGCTATTGGCAAAAGCCTGGAAGCAATTAATGAAGAGAAGACCCCGCTCGAAATTCAGATTAATAATTTTGTAAAAAAAATGGTGATTGCAGGCGCCATTGTTTTCGTTATAGTATGGGCCATTAACTACACGCATTCACGTAACCTTACTGATAGCCTGATCAAGGCGCTTACCCTGGCCATGAGCATCCTGCCCGAAGAGATACCTGTCGCCTTTACCTCGTTTATGGCCTTAGGTGCCTGGCGGCTGATGAAAATGGGCATAGTAGTTAAACAAATGAAAACTGTTGAAACGTTGGGCAGCGCATCTGTTATATGCACCGATAAAACCGGTACTATTACCGAAAATAAAATGAGCCTGGCTAAAGTTTTCGCACTCAAATCGGGCAAGGTTACTGATGCAGGGGGCGCATACGATGAAGCCGAACGGGCGCTCATCAGGCTGGCGATGTGGGCCAGCGAGCCTGTACCCTTTGATCCGATGGAAATTGCCTTGCATGAGGCGTATGCAAAAAACACCGCAGCCGATGAAAGGCCCCAATATAAAATGGTTCATGAATATCCGCTGGGTGGCAAGCCGCCCATGATGACGCATTTGTTTGAAAACGACAATAAGGAACGGATTATAGCAGCCAAAGGCGCGCCCGAGGCGATAATGAAGATAGCCGGCCTGGCTGAAACCCAAATACAGCTGTTACAAACTACTATTAACGCGCTTGCATCCGAAGGGTATCGTATCCTGGCTGTGGCAGAGGCCCATTTTGCCGGAAACGATTTTCCTGCTACGCAACAGGAGTTTGAATTTGGGTTTAAAGGTTTGGTGGCTTTTTATGATCCGCCTAAAAAAAATATAAAAGCGATACTTGAAACCTTTTATAAAGCAGGTATAACGGTGAAGATTGTAACCGGAGATAATGCCGCCACCACTGCAGCCATTGCCCGGCAAATAGATTTTAAAGGTGCAGATAAATGCATCAGCGGCGACGAACTGATGGACCTGGATAGCGAGCAGCTTGGGCATACTGTTCAAAAGCTAAACATTTTTACCCGGATGTATCCGGAGGCAAAACTCAGGATTATTAACGCATTAAAATCGCAGCGCGAGATAGTAGCGATGACAGGAGATGGCGTAAACGATGGCCCTGCACTTAAAGCCGCGCACATTGGCATAGCCATGGGCAAAAAGGGAACTGAAATTGCCAGGCAGGCCGCGTCGCTCATATTGCTGGAAGATGATTTATCAAAAATGACGGATGCGGTAGCCATGGGCCGCAGGATTTATACTAACCTTAAAAAAGCAATACAGTATATCATCTCTATCCACATACCCATTATACTAACAGTGTTTATCCCCCTGGCGCTCGGCTGGATATATCCTAACATATTTTCGCCTGTCCATATTATTTTTTTAGAACTGATTATGGGGCCTACCTGTTCAATCATCTACGAAAATGAACCCATGGAAAAAAACACCATGCTGCAGAAACCCCGGCCGTTTACTACTACTTTCTTTAATTGGAAGGAGTTGGCCACCAGCGTTGTGCAGGGGCTAATGATAACCGCCGGAACTTTAGCTACCTATCAATGGGCTGTAAAAGCCGGGTTAAATGAGCCGCAAACCCGAACCATGGTTTTTACCTGCCTTATAGCTGCCAATATATTACTCACGCTGGTAAACCGTTCTTTTTATTATTCGCTTTTTACAACTATAAAGTATAAAAATAATTTGGTGTTGCAGATAATAGGCATAACCATAATTATCACAGGCTTATTGCTTTACATAAAACCTTTATCCCTTTTCTTTGGGTTTGCGTCTTTGAACTTATATCAACTGGCAATTAGCTTTGGAGCCGGATTTTTATCGGTTATCTGGTATGAAATTATTAAGTGGAAAAAGCGGTGCAAAAAACCAATTCAAGTAATAAATCCTCCTCATAACGCATCATGAGCAAATGCGAAATACAGAATGCGAATGCACCCGAAAACAAAGTCTGCAAAAATTATTTTTTTTAGCAGTAGCCAACATCGACGGTATAACCGGCATGTGATTAAGCCGGTTTATCAGGTCAAAAAATACTCCTTGCTTTGGGCTTGCTGTTATGCCGATCATTGATTTTTACTGGCTTGTCGGGTAAATGTGCCCGGTTTATAGCATGAAACTTGTGGCAAAAAAAATACGTAAAAGTAGTTTCGGCACTGCACAAAATCAAAGTGTACGAACCTAATTACACTATTCGTGGTTACAGCCAAACAGATTATTCATTTATGGATTTGCGCCTTTTTAATTACAGGTGTGCCGCTGGCTTGTTTTGCGCAAAACCAAAGCCTGAAGTTTGACCACATCGGCACCGCCGAAGGGTTATCGCAGGTTGACGTGAGCAGCATTATCCAGGATAGCCGCGGGTTTATGTGGATTGGAACCGGGAATGGTCTTAACCGGTACGATGGTTATAAATTCATCAATTACCGTTTCGACCTGGCTAACAACAGTTCGCTAAGCAATAATGTTATCAGTGACCTGGCCGAAGATAAATCCGGAAATATATGGATAGCCACTAAAGGTGGATTGAATAAGTTTGACAGGGCATCCGGACGCTTTATCAGGTACCTGCATAATGACCATGCCCCGGCGAGTTTGGCTACTGATGTGGTTAACCGGCTAAGCTTTGATAGCGCCGGCAATTTGTGGGTAGCAACCCAAAACGGTGGTCTTGATTACCTCGACGTACATTCAAATAAGTTCAGGCATTACACACATTCCGACGTGGATAGTAATAGCCTGAGCAATAACAATGTATATACAGTTTTTACCGACTCGCACCACAACCTTTGGGTAGGAACGGCTGGCGGGTTAAACCTTTACCGGCCGGCAAGTAATAACTTTTCAAGATTTAAATATTCAAATACTGATGCAGGCACGTCAGGCGATCATATCTTCTGCATCTATGAAGATAGAACCGGCAACTTGTACCTTGGTACTATATCCGAAGGGGTTTTTGTATTTAACCCCGCAAAACATACCCTTAGGCATATAAAAAATAAAGATAGCCTGGGCAATAGCACTTCGATTAACACGGTCAATAGCCTGGGCCAGGATGATAACGGCAATATTTGGATAGGGGCCGAGCATGGTGGGCTTAGTTTGCTGGATGCTTCCGGTAATCTTTATAATTACCAGCATGACGATATTGACAATAACAGTATAAACGGTATCTCCATTAATGCCATCTGTAAAGATAAAAACGGCAATATGTGGCTGGGCGCTTTTGGTGGCGGAATAAATCTTTATAAAAAGGCAACTTCGAGCTTTGCACTTTACCATCACAATTCTTCACCATTAAGCCTCTCGAGCAATTTTGTGCTTGACTTGTTCGAAGATCGTGATAAAAATATATGGGTAGGTACCGATGGCGGCGGTCTTGACCTGTTTAACCGGTCAACCGGATCTTTCAGGCATTATAAACAGCCTCCGGCCGGTAAAAACGGTATTACCGGCAATTATGTGCTAACTACAACCCAACACCCCGATGGAAACCTATGGATTGGCACCTGGGGCGATGGATTCAGTATATTTAATCCCAAAACGGGCATATTCAAAAATTTTAAAGTAACCCCCGCTAAACCGGATGGGCCAGGCGGAAATAACATTTACGCCATACTACATACCAAAGATCAAAACACATGGCTGGGGACATTTAATGACGGGCTTGATTTTTATGACCGTAAAACCGGTAAGTTTAAACATTTCAGGTACGATGCGCATAACCCGCAAAGCATCAGCAGCAACCGCATTTATGATTTGTGCGAAGACCGTAACGGCAACTTATGGATTGGCACATATGATAACGGCCTTGATATGTTAGATAATAAAACAGGCGTTTTTACCCATTTCAGGCACCATGATGGCCAAAACAGCCTGAGCGGTAACACGGTCACGGATGTTTTTTTAGATAGCAAGGGTAAATTATGGCTTTGCACTATTAGCGGCCTTAATTTGTTTGACCCGGTTACTAAGCATTTTACGGTTTTTACCAAAAAAGATGGCCTGGCCAGCGATATTATTTATGCAATAAAAGAGGACGGCGCCGGTAATTTTTGGGTAAGTACCAATAACGGCATATCGATGTACAACCCGGTTGCCCGGTTGTTTAAAAATTATACTACCGAAGATGGCTTGCAGGGCGATGACTTTAAACCGCATTCGGCTTTAAAGACAAACAGTGGCGAGATTTTTTTCGGGGGTATCAACGGCTTTAATGCTTTTTACCCGGCACGGATAGCCCGGCCTGCACCATTTTCGCCGGTGGTAGTAACGTCATTGCTTATTTTTAATAAACCAATAAACACCGTAATAGGCGCTGATAATCTAAACGCGCTGAAGCAGGATATAGCTGATACCAGGAGTATTACCCTATCCTACCGGCAATCTGATATCTCGATGGAATATGCTGCCCTCGACTTTGCTTCTGCCGACAGGAAAAAATACGCCTTTATCCTGCAGAATTATGATACCCAGTGGAGTGAAGTCGGGAGCAGGAATACTGCCTCCTACACCAACCTGCCCGCCGGCGAATACTATTTTAAAATAAAGTACCAGAATAGCGCCGGGCAATGGTCGCCGGTGGCAACCGCACTTAAAATTACTATTGTACCGCCATTTTGGTTAACATGGTGGTTTAAATTGCTTGCCGTTATGTTTTTGGCTTCCGCCATTTACGGGCTTTTCAGGTACCGGTTAAGATCTATCAAACTACGGCAACTGGTGTTGGAGCGGCAGGTACAGGAACGTACCGAGCTGTTGGCCAAAATGACGATTGATGAGCATAAAGCACGCATGGAGGCCGAGCAGGCTAACGCTGCTAAAAGCCTTTTTATGGCTACCATGAGTCACGAAATACGCACTCCCATGAACGGTGTAGTAGGCATGGCCATGCTTTTATCTGGTACGCAACTTACCCCCGAGCAGGAAGAGTATACCGAAACCATTAAAAATTGTGGCGATGCGCTGTTATCCGTAATTAACGATATTCTGGATTTTTCGAAAATAGAATCCGGGAAAATGGAGCTGGATGAAAACGATTTCGACCTGAGGAACTGTATTGAGGGTACCCTGGATGTATTTGCAGGCGGTGCGCTTAAACCCAACCTTGAGTTGCTTTACCAGATTGCACCCGATGTTCCGGCAATTGTTTTTGGCGACGAACTGCGCCTGCGGCAAGTACTGCTAAACCTGGTGAGCAATGCCGTTAAGTTTACCGTACAGGGCGAGATTGTTATTAATGTAAGTATGCTGCCCGGGCACAACCAGGATTTTGCTTTATCGTTTAGCGTGCGCGATACCGGGATTGGAATACCAGCCGAAAAATTAGACAAGCTTTTTCAGGCTTTTTCGCAGGTCGACTCGGGTACAACCCGCAAATACGGTGGGAGCGGGCTGGGCCTTACCATTAGCAAACGGCTGATTGAATTGATGGGCGGCGAAATTAAAGTTGAAAGCGAATTTGGGAAAGGTACTACTTTTTGCTTCCATATTAAATCGGCAAAAGGGCATCAAAGCGGTATGGCCGAACATATGGAAAGCCACACCAGCTTGCAAGGAAAAAATATATTGATTGTTGATGATAATGAAGCAAGCCGCGGGGTATTGCAGGCGCAACTTGCACAATGGGAATTTGCTGCAACGGCGATAGCGTCGGGGAGCGAAGCCCTGGAAATATTGGCTGTGAATGATAAGATTGACCTGGTGTTGGCCGATTTTAATATGCCCGAAATGGATGGCTTTCAGATGGCAAGGCATATACGGGCCAGCTACCCCGCTGTGCGCGTGATTTTGCTTGGGCCTGCAAGTCACGAGCAAAATAAAAAAGAACCTGGTCTTTTTAACGCCGTAATAGCCAAACCTGTTAAATATCATGTGCTCTATAGCGCTATTATTAGCCAGTTAAAAAAGGTTGATGTGGCCCACGAACCCCATGTGCGCGGAAACCTGTTCACTGAAGAATTTGCCAGACAATATCCTATAGATATCCTGATAGCAGAAGATAACCTGATTAATCAGAAATTGGCCATGCGGGTCCTCACAAAAATGGGTTATGCGCCTGATGTGGCACCAAATGGGCTGGCAGCTTTGGATTCGCTTACCCGCAAAAAATATGGGCTGATTTTTATGGACGTTCAGATGCCCGAGATGGATGGGCTGGAGGCCACCAGGCGAATCAGGCTGAGAAATGTTCATCAACCTGTTATAGTGGCAATGACGGCCAATGCCATGCCCGAAGACCGTGGGGCATGCCTTGCCGCCGGCATGGATGATTACCTGAGTAAACCTATAAAAGTGGATGAGATACTATCGGCGATAGAAAAATGGTGGAAAAAAACACAGGATTATTAGGGTTAAGTTGAGCGAAGTGAATTAATAACGTGTCCTGATGATGAAAGTGCTTACGCCGCTCTGGTCAAACGTGTCTAAATAGTTGACGGCGAAAAGCTGTTAATTAATAATAGCTAAGGGAATAAGCTTATTGCGCGGGGAAGATATAAGCACCAAACGATACCTTGTTTTTATTGCCTGATACTGGTTAAATGATCCAGGTACCAAAGGGACTTTTATTGAGCCAACAACAGGCACAAATATTGGATGCGCCTAAATTTCGTGATTAGTTTAGTGTTAACCATGTTAAAATATAAAATATTGACTATTAAATATTTATAAAAAAAATATTTTTGAAATGTGTTAAGTTATGTTAACCCAATTAGTCACGTTTGCCCTGTTACGCTGCGGAGTACCTTAAATAGGTATCGTTTAAAGTTTGTTTACTAAGAGGTTTTGAAACAAAGGATTTGACGAACGGATAATTTTTTGATCTTGAAAAGTCCCTGGGATCAATTGACGATGATACGATGTACACATCAACCGTTTTGTTAAACAGTGGAATTAACTCCTTAAAGTGTTTCAGAAATTCCCATCCGTTAAAATCGGGCATATGAAGATCTAAAAATATCAAATCGGGAAGCTTATCGTTAAAACTGCTGTTTTCTCTAAGCGATTCAATTTGCACCCGGGCATCCGAGCTATGTGAAACATGTTGAAAGAGATTGCCGGAGTCAATCATCCGCTGTAAAATCAGGTGTTCAATCGGGTTATCATCAATTATCAAAAGCCGGCACATAATCTTTTCATTTAGCAGTTGGTATGCAATTTAGGTGCCAATTATAAATCGTTCACTTGTTCATTGGTCTTGTCTGGTGGTTATTCGTTGACACACTTGCCGAAAGACTTACGAAGTTTTCAAAACTTCGTAAGTCTGTTACAGTCGACTGCTTTTTGCCCGCTATGCCCGCGTTCCAATGAACCAATGAACCAATGAACCTTTCCACTTTAAATATTATTGTTGTAATTTCGGCGTTTCAGCATATTATATACGGCAGTGCTTAGCATCCTCAAAAAAGAAATAACATCATACCTCAGTTCGTTGGTGGCTTACGTTACCATTGGCGTTTTTTTACTGGTTTTGGGTTTGTTCCTTTGGGTATTTCCTGATTCCAGCATCCTGGATTACGGTTATGCCGGCCTCGACAGCCTGTTTAGTACCGCGCCCTACCTGTTCATGTTCCTGATACCGGCCATCACCATGCGCTCGCTGGCCGAGGAACGTAAAGAAGGAACATTTGAACTGCTTTTTACCCGCCCGTTAAAAGATTGGGAAATTGTGTTGGGTAAATACTTTGCCTGCCTGCTCATTGTACTGTTTGCACTACTGCCTACGCTCATTTATTACTACTCGGTAAGTATACTGGGTACGCCACAAGGCAATATTGATACCGGCGCAGTTATAGGCTCGTACATCGGGTTGTTCTTGTTGGGGGCAGCGTTCGCCGCTATAGGTTTGTTTGCATCGTCTATCACCAAAAATCAAATTATTGCTTTTACCATTGCAGTTTTCCTGTGTTTCTTTTTTTACAGCGGGTTTGATTCCCTGAGCCAGATGCTATCATTGCAAGATCTGGGCCTGCAAAGCCTGGGTATAACCCAGCACTACCAATCGGTAAGCCGTGGTGTGCTGGATACGCGCGATTTGGTTTACTTTTTATTGGTGGCCAGCGCTTTTATATGGCTTACCTTGTTTATACTGATAAAGCAGCGGCAAAAGCAGCTAAATACCACGGTTATGGTTGGTTTAATATCGGCTTTTATATTAATTGGTATTATAGCGCAGTTTGCCTTTACCCGGTTTGATTTTACTACCGAGAAACGCTTTACCATATCGCCCATCAGCAGGAAAATTATAAACGATTTATCAAAACCGGTAAAAATTACGGTTTACCTGCAGGGCAGTGGTTTGCCTGCCGGGATGAAACGCCTGCAAGGTGCCGCCCGCGATATGATAACCGATTTAAAGGCTTATAGCCATGGCAATATCCAATTTGAATTTGTCGATCTGTTATCAACTATCAAAAAACTGCCCGATGATAAGCAAAAAGAAGCTTATGAGGATTATGAATCTAAAGGGGTGGTAGGCCAAAACATCAGCTTTAAAACTGATGATGGCGTATCGCAAAAGTTAATATTCCCCGAGGCTGTTGTAAAATCGGGCGACAAAGAAGTGGTGGTTAACCTGGTACAAACCCGTATCGGATCGTCAGATGAGGAGCAGATCAATATCTCGGTTCAAAACCTGGAGTATGCCTTTACATCGGCCATAAAAAAAGCGGTAAGCGGCGGCAAACCGCAGATTGGTTTTACCGAAGGCCATCATGAGCTTACCGATGTGCAGCTGAATGATGCCATGAAATCGCTGTCGGATGGTTTCGAAGTGGGTAGGTTAAACCTGGCTACCATTCCGTTTAAGGCGTTACAAAACATTAAACTATTGGTTATCCCAAAACCCGACCGTAAATTTACCGAACTGGAGAAGTTTAAGCTCGACCAGTACATTATGCGCGGCGGCAAAGTGCTGTGGACGATTGACCAGGTAAGCGCCGAGCTGGATAGCCTGCGCGGCCACGGCGGCGAGCAAATGTCGTTCCCCAAGCAGCTTAACCTGGATGATCAGCTGTTTCGCTACGGAGTGCGCATCAATTATGATTTGATTGCCGATATGAGCTGTTCGCCCATCCCGGTAAGTACCGGCGAGGTTGGCGGCCAGGCGCAAATCCAGATGCTGCCCTGGTTATATTACCCGCTGTTTATGCCCTATTCTAAACACCCCATAGTAAAAAACCTGGATGCGATACACAGCGAATTTGCCAGCACTATTGATTTGCTGGATACCAAAAACGTTAAAAAAACTATCCTGCTGGCATCATCGCCCTACAATAAAAAGATAAGCGCGCCACATATCCTGTCGTTACAGGCGCTGGAGCAGGAGCCAAACCCTAAAGACTTCCAGGGCACGCCCAAAACGGTTGCCGTATTGCTGGAAGGGAAGTTTGCATCCGATTGGCGCAACCGTCCGTTGCCCGATAGTTTGGGCGAGGCCGTAGCCATTATGCCCGAAAGTGTGCCCACCAAAATGGTAGTGATAAGCGATGGAGACATTTTGAAAAATCAGATAGGCAGCGATGGTTCGCCGTATCCGTTAGGTTACGACCATTACACCCAGCAAAGTTACGGCAACAAAACCCTGCTGCTTAACATTGCCGATTACATGACCGACGATTCGGGCCTTATTGCCCTGCGTACCAAAGAGATTAAGATCCGCCTGCTTAACCGTGCCCGCATCCGCAACGAAAAATTATACTGGCAACTGGTAAATACGGTTGGCCCACTTGCTTTAGTGTTAATATGTGCTATTTTTCAACATTATATCCGCAAGCGGAAGTATGCCCATTAAATTTTATATTTTTGATAGATTAATTAGACCCATATGAGATTTATTGTTTCTACCACAACTTTACTCAAACAACTGCAGGCAGTAAGCGGTGCTTTAAGCAACAGCACTGTTTTGCCTATACTGGAAAACTTTTTGTTCGAGATAAAGGAAGGAAACTTAACCATTTCGGCAACAGACCTGCAAACCAGCATGACCACTTCCTTAACTGTTGAAGCTAAGGAGAATGGCCGTATTGCCATACCATCGCGTATTTTGTTAGAGACCTTAAAATCGTTACCGGAGCAGCCGGTGGCTTTTTCGGTTGATGACCAAACTTTTGCTATCGAAATAAACGCCGGTGATGGTAAATACAAACTAAGCGGCGAGAATGGTGAAGATTTTCCGAAGATCCCTGTTGTCGAAAACGCATCGTCAGTAAACCTGCCGGCATCTGTTTTGGCCGAGGCTATTAATAAAACCATCTTCGCGGTAAGTAACGATGAACTGCGCCCCGCCATGACGGGCGTTTACTGCCAGTTAAGCACACAGCACCTTACTTTTGTAGCTACCGATGCCCACAAGCTGGTACGTTACCGCCGTAAGGACGCCAAAGCTGCAAGCACTACCGCGTTTATATTGCCTAAAAAAGCGCTAACGCTACTAAAATCGGCATTGCCAAACGATGATGTAAACGTATCTGTGGAGTATAACTCAACCAGCGCGTTTTTTAAATTTAACCATATTAACCTTGTTTGTAGGTTAATAGATGAGCGTTATCCTGATTACGAGGCTGTTATTCCTCAGAATAATCCTAATAAATTAACTATCGACAGGCTTACCTTTCTGGGCTCGTTAAACCGTGTGGCTATTTATGCCAACAAAACAACCCACCAGGTAAGGCTTAAAATAAATGGCAGCGAGTTAAACATATCATCAGAAGATATTGACTTTGCAAACGAGGCTCACGAGCGTTTAACCTGCCAGTATGAAGGTGATGACATGGAAATTGGCTTTAACGCAAGATTTTTAATAGAAATGTTGAAGAATTTAAGTTGCGAAGAAGTATCTTTGGAGATGTCGACTCCAAACCGCGCCGGCTTACTGCTGCCACAGGGTGGTGATGAAAATGAAGATGTGCTGATGCTGGTTATGCCGGTGATGCTCAATAGCTATGCTTAAGTGTAAACTTAAATTATAAATCCAAAAACAGAGTCCGGCTTTAAAAACCGGACTTTTTTGTTCGGCACGGATAACAAATGTTTCGGGCGGGAGTTATTAGTGATGGGAATGTAAAAGGGGGGAGTATAGAGGCGAAGACTCACCCCGACGAGGCTCCGCCCGTCTGCCCCTCTCTCCGACTTCGTCGCATAGAGGGGCGAAAAAAAAGAAAATTGGGGTTTACTCTCTTTGCGGCTTTAGCCGGAGAGAGGGTCGGCCAGCGTAGCGTAGCCGGGGTGAGTTGTAGCCGGCGTTCAAACGAATATGTGTGTAAACTACAACACGTCATGACTCGATACGAGGTATCTGTGAACTTTTGTCATACATGACTGATAGATCCTTCGTACCTCAGGATGACGGGAAAATTGGATATATCATGTTACCCCGGCTCTTCCGGTTAAAAAAAGGCCGCAGGCACATGAAAAGAATATTGATAAAACTTAAGACTTACTACTTAAGACTTTTGACGTAACTATGAATACCAGGATAAAGGTTTTGTTTTTTATTGCGGCAGCAGGCGCCTGCTGGGCATCCTGTAAAAAGAGCAACGATGCTCCTGCCAGTACGTCAACGGTTACGGCTTTTGTTGACGTGGTAAATGTATCAAGCGCCAATGTTAATTTTTATATAAACGGTACGCGTTTTAACAATACAACAACTTTTTATCCGGGCGGTTCGCTCGGTTATCTTACTGTGCCTGCCGGTACTAAAAATTACTCATTTAAGGTTGATGGCGCTTCAACGCCGTTTTATAACAAACCTTTCCAGGCCGATTCGGCATCAGACCACACCATATACATAGCCGGCCAAAACAGCGATGATGTATTTAGTACCCTTGATACCCTGGTACTTGATACTGACAGCGCAAAGAAAGCCACATACGCCAGGGTAAGATTTGTGAATGCCTCGGCCAGCGCAGGCAATATGAGTTTTATATTAAGAGGAACTACCGGAACGGTGCCGATAGATACCCCCTGGAAGACAAATATCGCTTTTAAAACGTCGACTGAGTTTACCCGTATTAAACAGGGTGTTCATTACATTGGTATATATCGGGCGGCTTACCCCACTTTACCTAAAGTTGATACAGTAACTTTGACCGCAGGTAAAATTTATACCTTTTATGGGTATGGAACGGCTTTGCCGGCCGGAAACGCTGGTATTCTTGTAGGTTTATTTAATAGTGGCAGTGAATAATAAGATGAATAATAAACATAAAAACGGCTTAATACTATCACTATTTACCGGCGCACCATTGGTGCTGCTGCTTTGCTTTATAGCATCGTGCGGTAAATCAACAAACATAACAGGTACAAATACGCAGTTGCAGGTCATTAATTTAAGTCCGGATGTGCAGCCTTTAAATTTATATCAAAACTCGATTAGGCAAAGCGCAACTGCATATACCTATCCAACCAGCTCGGGTTATTTTACATTGTCTACAATTACACCGCCATTGCAATTCCGTACGGCTACTGCGGCGGCTGTAAATATCCCTTTTGAAATTGATACCGTTTTAAGGAGTAATGTTAAATATACCATTTTTTTAACCGGCTACCTGGCCGATGGTAGTATAAAAAATTCCATATTATCGCTGGATACCGCTACTTTACCGCCAATAGGCAGGGCCAAGGTACGGTTTGCAAATACCTCCCCGTCATCGCCTGGTTTAGATTTAAGGGCCAATGATACGCTGGTAACCAGTACGGCAGGTGTTAAATTTAACACGCTGACACCTTACGTAAACCTGCCCACGGGCAATTATAACTTTACTATAAATGTACACACCACCCCCACAAAAACGGAATACACACTGAGCAATGTTAGTCTGCTGGATGGGCGGGCATACACTATTTATACCCAGGGAATAGTAGGCCGTGCAGACTCAGTTGCCTTTGGCGCGGCGGTGTTAACCAATAACTTGTTGATTAAAACATCCCAGTAGGATAAGGTTACTATTGCGATTGGCTGCCAACTAAGCCCGCAAACGGTAATAAAAGCGGGTATACTATAACCAACGCCGGAAATAGTAGGGGCGTGTTGGTTTTAGAACCAGCCATGTGTTACAAAGCTGAGAAAAATGGAGGATAGACAGGAGCGGGAAATTCGGGATCCAGGCTGGCCATGATATGATAAGGTATCTTAGCTGATCAGCTTATAGTTCCAATAGCCTTCCAATTCTAACTTGTTAATTTCAGAAATAGCAAACTTTTTTAGGGTAGTACCGAACGATTATAAATTGACTATCAATTTATAGTCGTTTCATCTTGTTAGCGAATAATCATCAGGTAACGTTTTCGATAGGCAAGCCAATTAGGTTGCCATTTTTGTTTTATTGGCTATTTTTAAGCTTTATTAAGTTGATATGAAAAAATCTCTCCTCATAGCTTTAAGCTTTGTGTTTTTAACTTTTTGTGCTTATGCTCAGCCAAAAGGCCCCGATGCTGATTATATAAAAGCAAATTACACCAAGTACGAATACAATGTGCCCATGCGCGATGGTAAAAAGCTGTTTACATCGGTATACGTACCAAAAGATCAAACCAAAAAGTATCCCATTATGATGGATAGGACGCCATATAGCGTAGCTCCTTATGGTGTTGATGCCTACAGGGGCAGCCTTGGGCCTTCATCGTTATTTGTGCGCGATGGCTATATTTTTGTTTACCAGGACGCTCGTGGCCGTTGGATGAGCGAAGGCATTTTTGAAGAGATGACTCCCGAAAAGGAAGTGCACAAAACCAAAAATGATGTAGATGAAGGTACCGACACCTATGACACCATTGACTGGCTGCTGAAAAACATTAAAAACAACAATGGCAAAGTAGGAGTTTGGGGCATTTCGTACCCCGGGTTTTATACAACGGCTGCATTGTTAAGCCGTCATCCGGCATTGGTGGCTGCATCGCCGCAGGCGCCAATGGCCGATTTGTACCGCGATGATGCTTTTCATAATGGCGCGTTTATGCTTACCGCCAATTTTGGCTTCTACCCATTTTTTACCAACCGCCAGGATGATAAACCCACACAACGCCGTGGCAACGGATTTAACGCCGGCACAAATGATGGTTATGCCTTTTTTATGAGGATGGGATCGGTAAAAAACTCCAACGACAAATATTATAAAGATACCATTCGTTTATGGAACGAAATGCTCGATCATCCCAACTATGATCAGCATTGGAAAGATCGTAATGTACTTTACCACTTACACGATATTAAAACCGCGGTACTGGTTACCGGCGGATGGTATGATGCCGAAGACCTTTACGGCGCTATCAATACCTATAAAACACTGGTTAAAGAAAATCCTAAAACCCCGGTTTACTTTACCATGGGCCCCTGGGTGCATGGCGGTTGGGCCCGTGGCGACGGCGATCATTTAGGCGATATTGGTTTTGGCGGCCCTACAGGCCCGTTTTACCGGGAGAAAATTGAGTTTGCTTTTTTTAGCCATTATTTAAAAGGTACCGACCTTAACCTGGAACCTGTTTCGACGTTTGAAACGGGTGTTAACCAATGGAAAACTTATAAAACCTGGCCGCCGAAAGAAGCAGTTGATAAAAGCCTGTACCTGCTGCCCGGCGGCAAACTTTCATTTGATGCACCTGCGGCAGGTGATAGTTTTGACGAGTTTGTGTCTGATCCCAACAAACCGGTGCCATTTATCAGTACGATTGAAAACGATATGAAACGTGAGTATATGACCGCCGACCAGCGTTTTGCATCGCAACGCCCTGATGTGCTGACTTACGAAACCGATGTGCTTGACAAAGATGTAACCCTTGCAGGCAACATATGGGCCAACCTTAAAGTATCAACCACCGGTACAGATGCCGATTGGATAGTTAAAGTTATTGACGTATACCCCGACTCGACTAAGAACGACAAGTTTACCGGCAAGGATGTTTACCTGGGCGGCTATCAGCAAATGGTACGCAGCGAGGCCATGCGCGGTAAATTCCGCAATGGTTTTGATAAGCCCGAGCCTTTTGTACCCGGCAAAGTAACCCCTGTTAATTTTGAGTTACAGGATGTATTGCACACCTTTAAAAAAGGCCACCGCCTGATGGTGCAGGTACAAAGCAGTTGGTTTCCGCTTATTGACCGTAATACCCAGCAATTCCAGGATATTATGAAAGCTAAGGATACAGATTTTAAAAAGGCAACCCACAAGGTTTATACATCTAAAGATGAGCCAAGCCTTTTAAAGGTTAGGGTGATGGAATAATCTATTCGGGGTAATCAGATAAAATAGGGCACTTAACATATCGCATTTAACTCTAACCGAACAAAAATAAGCGGTTAAGCCTTGTGCCTATTGCTTTTAGCTTGCGCATAAGGTAAGGAAAGTGTACCACCCCGTACCAGGGTGTTTCACCCTGTTTCAGGGTGTCTCAGGGCGTTTCAAGGCGTCTCATCTGTACCGGTACACACACCTTGTTGGTTATGCATAATAGCTAAAATAAGTAAAGGCGCCCCGTCTTCAATTAGTATCCATTTGATATAGCCACCTGATTAGTTCGGTTATAAATCAGGGATTGACGGAGTTTAAACTTTAAACAAAAAATGTTCGGTAATTAGTTTTGCGGAAACTGCAAAATTTGTAGCACGTTAGTCCCAAAGGCCGTAATGATATAAAAACCAATATCATGATCAGGAGAATATTACTATTACTACTTGTGGCTTCCTTTACAGCGTGTAACAAAAACCGTCAGCAACCTGCCTGTGCTATTACCACTTGCACCCAGGAATTTGTTAGCGTTGGCGTTCGCTTTGTTGATAAAAATGGCGACGGGGTAACTGTAGAAGACTTTATAGCCAAAAATTTACGTTCCGACTCTGTTATTGTGGCTCCAGGCGTTATTGACCCGGGATTTTCGCCGGCATTTAAAACCATTGCTAACGATAATATTATCGATAAGTTTTCTACCGGTGGCGATAATGTACAAATTACTGCAACAAATCCGTCAAGTCATCAAACTAAAACAGCCATAGTTAAAATTGCAGGCGGATGTGCCTGCCACATCAGCAAGGTTTCGGGGCCCGATACAATAGTTTTCGATTAAGGATATTGGATAGCGGATAAATCCCCGATTGCTTTACCGGGTTTATAATTTTGTTATAATCGCAGGCGTACTGGCTTTAACCTGGTAAAGCACATAATCGCCCTTTTTATCTCGAATCAACCTAACATCAACAGTCTTGCCGCCTTGCGTTACCTTAGCACTTTTCCACCCGGCAGGTAAATAGGTTTTAAGCGTTAGCGGCATATTGTAAAACCGCTTATCAAGCGGGTGGCTTACTTTAATTACCAGCTTGCCATTTTGCATGCCTGTGGTAAGGTTTGCATTTTGGCGTTCACGCATATATTTGGTAACATCGCTAAAGGTGGCAATCCAAAGTTTGTCTTCATGGTTTTTGATGTAGGTAAAATACTCATCCAGCTCGGTAGCAGGTAAGGCCTCCCAGCCAATGCCCTGCACGCCGTGGTGGGTAAGTACCAGCCATGTATCCTGTCTGTTCATGGTGGTATCAACCCAGGCTTTCATCATAGGCAGCGGTGTTTTGGTGGTGGCGCCGCGCTGGTACTGTACATAAGGTTTATCGGTATTGCCGGGCATCTCTTTACTCCCCCTGCTAATCTCTTTCAGCCAGGGTTCGGGCATGCGGTTGCGCAGTGCGGGGTAAACCCTGCTTAGGTACGCTACAGCCCGCTCGTTTTCGGTGCCAAAAGGCCCTTCGGCGCTAAAAGTGTATTGCAGGCCAAGGTTATGCAAAATATCCAGCCGGCTTTTCTCCATCTCATAAAGCATATTGGGCTCGTCGAGCGCGGCCAGGCGCGGGTGGGTAACCATGTGACTGGCAAATTCGTGCCCCTGTGCAGCGTATCGTTTAATTTGCGCCCAGGTTGTGCCGTGAGCATCATTGTACTCGGTGTTATGCTCAATACCTGGTTTAAAATCACCATGGCGCACTTTACTGTATAGCTCATCAATTACCTTATAGGCCGCTTCGGGTTTGTTATCGTCAATTAGCGAACCAGCTTTATAATGATAGTCGAGCGTGCCAATAAGTCCCAGGTGCCCCGCTGCCGATGCACGCTCGTAAAAATTCTCTTTGTTAGTAGGAATTGTTGCGGTTTCGGCAATTATCTGTTTCAAAGGCCTCCCGATAAATTTTGCCTGGTACCGGGAACCGGGTATTTGCCCCGTGATAATAAAAAACGTGCTTTTAATTCCCAGCCTGTTCAAAATAGGCAGCGCCACTTTAAACTGGTTGATGGATCCATCATCCCAGGTGATAGATACCGCGCCATTGCGGCCGTATTGCCATTTGGTTATCTCGGTTTTGCCCGGCTGTGCCTTCAAACAGTTCATAAACAACAGTATGAACAACAAGGGCGCGAAAAGTTTTTTCATTTGGGGGAGGTTTGTATAAGCTAATATATGCAGATGGCGGCTGCCTTTGGTGTTGTAACGAAATCGTTATTCTTTCATTGACTCTTCTTATTTAAACTAATTCCAAATAAAAGTTGTGAATTAAAATTGAGTTGTTATTTTTGCGCTTAATTAGACTTAATCTAAATAGCATGTCAAATCATATACACAACTACCTGCAAAAATTTACCCTCCTCTTTCTTTTCGTATTTATAAATATTTTAACCCTTAAGGCCGATGACGATGGCAATAGCGGCAAAATTAACGGCTTTGTAAAAACGACCGATGGTAAACCTGCTGCATACGTTACTGTAGCTATAAAAGGCTTAAACAAAAGTACCACTACCATTGATGATGGTTCGTTTACCTTTGTTAACATTAAGCCGGGAGTATATACTTTAGTTACCAGCTTTATGGGCACTAAAGCCGAGCAGCAAACGGTTACCGTGGTGGCCAATCAAACTACCCAGGTAAATTTTACATTAAATGAAACTTCGGCGCAGCTGGATGAGGTGCTTATTTCATCTACAAAAACCATTAACCGTAAAAAGCTTACTATCGGTAAAATGAACGTAGCGCCTATGGATTTGCCGCAAAGCGTTATGGTTATCAGCAGCAATACGCTTGCCCAGCAGCAATCTATCAGGCTAAGTGATGTAATCAGGAATGTTAATGGCGTTTACCTGTATAGCGCCCGCGGCAATACCCAGGAAACTTTTGGTGCACGTGGCTACAATTTTTCGAGCACCAATATGTTTAAAAATGGTTTCCGGGTAAACTCCGGTGTTGTACCTGAAGTGAGTTCGCTTGACAGGATTGAGGTATTAAAGGGCAGCGCGGCTTTATTATATGGCAACGTGGCACCCGGCGGTATTTTAAATATGGTAACTAAAAAACCATTGTTTGAGGCAGGCGGTAAAGTATCTATGACGTATGGCAGCTATGATTTGTACCGCCCCTCGTTTGATGTTTATGGCCCTATCACCTCAAAACTGGCTTACCGCTTAAACGGTACTTACGAAAAAGCAAACAGTTTTCGCGATAATGTAAAATCCGAAAGGGAGTATATTAACCCATCATTCCTGTATAAAATAAGCGACAAAACAACTGTTATTGTAGAGGGCGATTACCTGAACTACGATTTTACGCCTGATTTTGGAACTGGACAAATAAATAATGTAATAGCCAATGTGCCGCGCAACCGCTACCTGGGTGCTTCATGGTCGACAGGTAATACCAAACAGTCAACCGGTACTGTAACCATTAACCATCAAATTAACAGTTTGTGGCAAATAAGCGGCGGCTTAAATTACCAGCATTTTAACAGGCAGTACCAAACAACCGAGCGTGTACTGCCCGATGCAACCGGCGATTGGGGCCGTACCCTTAACCGCGCAAAAACGATGGAAGATTATTACACCGGCCAGTTTAATGTTACCGGCCAGTTTAATACAGGCGCCATAAAACATAATATTTTAGTTGGTATTGATGCCGACAGGTACAACAACACGGCTTATACCTACGTGGCCGCCATTAATAAGGTATCAAGCTATTGGGATAATGGCACGTCAATAAAACCTGCCGTTTACGATACCATCAATATTTTTAATGTAAATAAATATACCCTGCGCACCGATAAGCCGCAGATGAACCCTTTATACCGTATCCTTACAAAAACAAACCGCTTTGGGGCTTACTTTAATGATTTGATAAGCATATCAGATAAAGTTAAAGTGTTAGCCGGTATCCGCTGGTCGTATCAGTATGTAGCGCCGACATCGGTTACCAACTATTATATTTCAAGCCCTGCTTTAGCTGTACAAGCGGCAGGTAAAGAGGATAAGGCATTTTCGCCCCGCGTCGGTATAGTTTATAAGCCTGTTGACAATACGGCTTTATTTGCAAGTTACTCCAACTCGTTTATCACTAATACGGGTGTAGATGTTAATAATAAACCACTTTCGCCATCATTGGTAGATCAGTACGAGGCCGGTGTTAAAAATGATTTTCTGAATGGTAATTTATCAGTAAATGTAACCGCATACCGTATTATTAATAATAATCTGGCCCAAACAGCGCCATTTTTGGCCGATGGTACTACGGTGAACATTAACACCAATATTAAAGAGCTTGTTGGCCAAACCAAAAGCGACGGTGTTGAACTTGATATTGCGGGACACCCGGTAAAAGAGCTTGATTTAATGGCCGGTTACAGCTACACCAACGCGCGTTATTCAAAAACATCAACATCAGTTGGCAGCAATATAGCCGGCCAGCCTTTAATTAACGTACCTAAGCACACCGCCAATGCCAGCGCATTCTACAACTTTTATAACGGCGATTTGAAAGGCTTTAAAGTAGGGGCATCCGTGTATTACCTGGGCAACCGTACAGCGGGTAATGCCAACACGGTTGGGCAAACGCAAACCATATCAAGGCTGGTTAATGTACCGGGCTTTACTACGGTTGATGCCTCGGTTGGTTACGCTTATAAAAAGGTTTCCATTATTGGTAAAATCTCCAATATAGGCAATGTACTTAATTACAATGTGCACGAAAATTACAGCATTAACCCAATAGCGCCAAGACAGTTTTTAACTACCGTGAGCTATAGTTTTTAATACACTAACACATATTAATAAACAAACCGGGATATGCCTTAGC
Organism: Mucilaginibacter sp. KACC 22773; assembly: GCF_028736215.1. Classification (NCBI taxonomy): domain Bacteria; kingdom Pseudomonadati; phylum Bacteroidota; class Sphingobacteriia; order Sphingobacteriales; family Sphingobacteriaceae; genus Mucilaginibacter; species Mucilaginibacter oryzagri. The sequence goes on along the minus strand of NZ_CP117883.1, from coordinate 5,510,323 downwards.
ATGCCCGGTTTTGTAATGAAAGCCATGAAAGTATTTTTCCGTACCATACATCTTTATTTGAGCCTCGCGGCAGGCATTGTTATTTTTTGCTCGTGCCTCACGGGTACTATGCTGGTTTTTGAAAAAGAAATTGAGCATACCCTGCACCCCAAACTTTATTACGTGCAGGCCGCAGCTACACGGGTACCGCTGGAGCAAATGATTAAGGCAGCCCTTAAGCAGGTTCCCAAAGCAAAGCTGGCCTCGGCAATGGTTTATAATGATGCCACCAGAACGGTTGAGGTTGGCTTAATTGTACCCGAAAAGAAAGATAAAAAAGGTAATGCTGTTCAGGCCGAAAAGGGCAAGCCCGCAAAGGTACAGGGCGATAAGGATAAAAAAGCTAAAGAGGCCGACCGGGCAAATTTAAGCGTGTTTGTAAACCCCTACACCGGCCAGGTGACAGGGCAATACAGCCGCAGGCAATCGTTCCTGTACTCGGCCGAAATGTTTCACCGTTTTTTGTTGGCAGGTAAAGATAGCCTGGGCGATTGGGTGGTGTCAATCTCGACATTGCTTTTCCTGTTTATATTAATAACCGGGGTAATACTGTGGTGGCCTAAAACCAAAAACGTTATGAAGCAGCGTTTAAAAATAAAGTGGGGCGGCAGCACCAAACGGCTGGTACATGATTTGCACCTGGTTACCGGCTTCTACACTTCGATATTTTTAATTGTGATTGCGTTAACGGGTTTAATTATGACGTTTAAGCTGGCTAACCAGGCATTATTTGCTATAACCGGTTCAAAGCTGGTAAAAGAGCAGCCCAAAGCTCCGCAATCAAAGTACCAGGCCGGGGCCCAAGCTTTAAAGGTAGATGCCGCATTGCAGGCGGTAACAGCACAAACCGCATTGGCAGATTATTATACAGTAAGGGTGCCTAAAGATTCGCTGGCCGTTTACAGCATAAACATTTTACCTAAGGGTGCAGTTGAAACCACCGCCAATACCTATTACGTTGACCAATATAGCGGCGGCATAGCAGGGGCGCAATTGTTTGCCGCCAAAAGTTTAGGCCAGCGGGCAAGGGCTTACGTAAAACCAATACATACCGGCTCGGTTTACGGCTTGCCTACCAAAATAATTAGTTTTATTGTATGTCTTTTATCGCTCATATTCCCGGTAACAGGGGTAATGATGTGGCTTAACCGTACACGTAAAAAAACTAAAACCTATAGGAAGATGGAATTGGTTTAAATTATTTGATAGTTTGTATGTTTACAACTTAGCAAAATAATAAAATATGCCTGCCAGGATTCTCGAAGTATGCGCCTTTACTATTCAAACTTGTATTATAGCCGAGCGCGCCGGTGCTGCGCGGGTTGAATTATGTGATAACCCTATTGAAGGCGGTACTACTCCGAGCTATGGCACCATAAAACAGGTGCGCGATAAAATAGGTATCGCTTTGTTCCCCATCATCAGGCCGCGGTCTGGAAATTATTTTTACAACGAGGATGAATACGCCATTATTAAGCACGACATACAAATTTGCCGTGAGTTGGGCTGCAATGGCATTTCGGTAGGCACACAAACCATAGATGCCGAAATTGATACCGAATGGCTGAAACGCATTGTTGAATGGGCTGGCCCAATGAGCGTTACCTGCAACCGTGCGTTCGATGGTACGCCCGATCCTTTAAAATCGTTAGAAGAACTGATAGCCTGCGGATGCCGGCGGGTACTCACCTCCGGGCAAAAAAGCGCGGCGCCCGATGCCGGCCAGTTGTTGGGTGAGCTGGTTAAACAAGCCGCCGGCCGTATTACCATTATGCCCGGTGCCGGTGTTAAATCAACCAACCTGCAAAAACTGGTAGCCGAAAGTAATGCAACAGAATACCATTCATCGGCACGCGCTGTAGCGCCAAATCCTTTAACTTATATTAATAAAGAGGTGAGCGATTATGGAAATGTTTATATTGCCGATGAAGATGAAGTAAGGGCGATGGTGGCTGTTTTGAAGGGGGAAAATTATTAATCGTTTCTTTAAATAAGGGGCAAAAAATAAATCGTTTACCGCAATATTTTTAGGCCATCGATGCGCTTGAAATGCTTTTTATTCAAAGTGACGATCGGCATTTCATTAACTATGCAATTTGCGGCAATAAAAATATCCCGGAATTCAATCATTTGATTACTCTGGCGCAATTGATGATAAATCTGCGCGGCTTTCTGGGCAACAGTGTCTGTAAAGGGTAATACAGAAAGATCCCCTGTTATATTCTTTACATCGTTTTCCTTCTCCTTATTGGTCGCCCCCCATATATAGTTCATAAAGAGATACCGAAGAAATGAAGAGCTCGGTATTGTCAGAAATCTTGTATAAAGTAGTGCCAAGTTTGTCCTTAGCACGTAAATGTTCAATAAATATACCGGTATCTATTACCATTGTTGTGGTTTCAAGCTTTCGAAAGCATTTTTACCTTCTTCTAAAAACTTCAAATCATCATCAGACCATATCGAAATTTTAGCCAGTTTTTCTCTGTAGGCAATGGTATTAGTAGAGGAATCCTGTTGTATAGTAACACCGAGCCCGATAAGGATTTGTTTTACCAGCGAACTTTTTTTGTCGGGGATATTGATTGTCAGCTTTTCCATTATGAATCAAATTTACAAAATTTTCGATAAAAACTTGCGCGGAAGGTTTGCTAAAATAGCCTTAGCGTTTATTGTTGAGCCCACTCTATTAAGTGTTGATTCTGATTTTAAATGGCCGCTCAACGCTCTTTTGAAATTTGCCGTATAGCCCAAAAGCCACCAAAAATGTTGAAAACTTTTTGGTGGTAAAAAGTGGTAATTTGTGGTAAAAGAAAATTACTTTTACCTATTAAATTAAGCCATAGTCTTATAATGCCGCATTTAACCGGAGAATTTGAATGTAAACTGGATGCCAAAGGGCGAATGATGATCCCTGCGGGCCTCAAAAAGCAGCTTCCTGAAGCTGACGGCGAGGGCCTTATGATCAATCGCGGCCTGGAGAAGTATCTGGTTATTTACACAAAATCCGAATGGGACAAAAGACTTGACGAATTGAGCAAACTTAACGAATATGACCGGCAAAACCTGCGTTTTATTCGGTATTTCACTGGCGGCGCCACGGCTTTGATGCCTGATTCGGCCGGCCGGGTGCTTTTGCCAAAGAGTTTGCTTGATTTTGCCGGCATTGGTAATGATGTTGTTTTAACCTGTGTGTTAAACAAAATTGAAGTGTGGGATAAGGCTGCCCATACCGAAATGATAAATAACGAGCCTGATAATTTTGCCGAATTGGCCGAAGCGGTAATGGGTAGTAAAGCAAGGAGGATAGATGAGTGAGTACCATACACCGGTTATGCTGCAGGAATGCATTGATGGCCTGGCTATAAAAAAGGATGGCACCTATGTGGATGTAACCTTTGGCGGCGGCGGGCATTCGCGCGAGATTATGAAACATTTGGGCCCCGAAGGTACTTTGCTGGCGTTTGACCAGGATACCGATGCTCAGCAAAATATAATTGACGATGAACGCTTTGTTTTTATAGATCAGAATTTCAGGTACCTGAAAAACTTTTGCCGTTTGCACGGTGCTATCCCCGTTGATGGCATACTGGCCGATTTAGGCGTATCATCATACCAGTTTGACCAGGCCGAGCGTGGTTTTTCAATCCGCTTTGATGCCGAGCTGGATATGAGGATGAACCAGGGCGGCGAGCTAACGGCCAAGGATGTGGTAAATAATTATACCGGTGCTGAACTGCACCGCATTTTTGGAGTTTACGGCGAGATTCAGAATGCCAAATCGCTGGCCGAAACTATTGTTACCGCCAGGCTTAATGCTCCAATAGTAACCATAGCCGATTTGAAGAACGCGATTATTAACCGCATCCCAAAAGGGAAAGAAAATAAGTATCTGGCACAGGTTTTCCAGGCGCTGCGGATCGAAGTTAACCAGGAGCTGGAAGCTTTGAAGGAATTTTTGGTACAAAGTGCAGACGTGCTGGCCGTTGGTGGCAGGTTGGTAGTAATGAGCTATCACTCGCTGGAAGACAGGCTGGTAAAAAACTTCATCGCAAAAGGTAAGTTTAGCGGCGAAGTAGAAAAGGATTTATACGGCAATAACCAAAGGCCGCTTGATGCTGTAAGTCGTGGGGCTATAACCGCATCGGCAGATGAAATAAGTAAAAATAACAGGGCAAGGAGCGCTAAATTAAGGATAGCTGTAAAAATATGAGCAATCGTTTCCGTACAGAAATTCAGGAGGAGGAAGAAGAGGCAGAAGAGCTTATTGTTGAGGATAAACCCAAAAAAAGGGAGATCCCCGATAATTTCTTTACGCAATTTTTTACCAAGCGCTTTATTACAAGCGAGAAGGCCACCAGCGCCCTGCCTTTTGTACTGTTCATTGCTTTTTTGGGTATGGTGTATATAGGTAATATGCACCTGGCCGAAAAAACCATCCGCGATATTGATGACCTTACTAAGGAGGTGAAAGAACGCAGCTGGGATTTTAAAACTACAAAAGCCGATATGGCTTTTAAAAGTACATTAATTGAAGTGGCCAAACGTGCCGATACCCTTGGGGTGAGGCAAAGCGTTGAGCCGCCAAAAAAGATAAGGGTGAAGGAGGATAATGATGAAAATTAGGACTAACATATTGCTTAGGGTGTATATTGCCTTTGGCCTTGTTGTGCTTTTTTCGTTCGCGGTTGTGGTACAGCTTTGCCGGGTACAATTTATACAGGGCGCAAAATGGAAAGCCAAAGCAGTAAACATGACAGCCCAGTTCAGGGATGTAGAGGCTGCGCGTGGTAATATTTTTTCGGTAGATGGCAGCCTGTTGGCAACATCGGTACCCGAGTATGAGTTGCACATGGATATGTTGGGTGCAGGCCTTGCCATTGATAGTGTATTTAATGATAATGTAGAGGTGCTGGCGACAGATTTATCGCAATTATATGGCGATAGAACGCCGCGCGAATATGCCAGGTTGCTGCGCGATGCCCGTAAAGATGGCTCGCGTTACCAGCTTTTACGCCGCAGGGTAAGCTATCAGGAGTTAAAAAAGATTCGTGAGTTCCCGGTGTTTAAAAATAGGAAAACTAAAAACTGCCTGATTGTTTTGCAGCAAAACAAGCGCATTTTGCCTTTTCATGCTTTGGCTGCTCGTACCATTGGTTATAAAAACGAAAACATTAAAAACCCGGTAGGGCTGGAGGGGGCTTACTCGTCATACATCAATGGCGAAAATGGCAGGCGCTTAATGCAGCGTATTCCCGGCGGAACGTGGATGCCTGTAAATAATGATGAAGACGAGATACCGGCAAAAGATGGCGCCGATATCATGTCGACCATTAATGTTAACTTCCAGGAGATAGCACAGGCGGCTTTATTAAGGCAGCTGGATTCAAGCGCAGCCGATCATGGCTGTGTGGTGCTGATGGAAGTTGCTACCGGCGAAGTGCGTGCCATAGCCAATTTTACCCGTTCAAAAGAAAATACTTTTAAGGAGAGTTTTAATTATGCCATCAGTAACGCTATTGATCCGGGTTCTACCTTCAAGCTGGTGTCATATATGACCCTGCTTGATCAGCATAAACTGGATACCAATACTATAGTAAATGCTGAGGGCGGTAAATACAAGTTCCCCAAGGGGCCAACCATTACCGATACCGAGCATGACAACTATGAAATGACGGTTAAAAAAGCTTTTGAAGAATCATCAAACGTGGCGGCAGCAAAGTTGGTATATGGTCATTATAAAGATAACCCATGGCAGTTTATCAATAAGCTGTACAGCTATCATTTAAATGATAAGCTGCAGCTGCAAATTCCCGGCGAAGGAAGGCCTGTTATAAAAAACCCGGGCAACCGCAGCTGGAACAAGTATTATACCCTACCCGAAATGGCCTATGGTTATGAAATGAACCTTACCCCGTTGCAAATGCTGGCGTTTTATAATTCGGTAGCCAACAATGGTAAAATGATAGCGCCGATTTTTGTGCGCGAGATCAGGAGGATGGGTAGCACCATTGAGCAGTTTAACGCCAGGGTAATTAATGAAAAAGTATGCTCGGATGCTACGCTTGGTAAAGTAAAAAGCATGCTTGAAGGCGTTGTACAGGAAGGTAATTGTAAGCGCGTAATTAAAAACCCCCGTTATACGGTGGCTGGTAAAACAGGTACAGCCCAGGTAGCCGATGGTACAAAAGGTTATAAGGTAAAAAAATATCAGGCATCGTTTTGCGGTTATTTTCCGGCCGATCATCCTAAATATTCGATGATCGTGGTGGTAAATAATCCCACCCGCGGATCATACCTGGCGGCTAAGGTTGCCGGGCCTATTTTCAGGGAAATTGCCGATAAGGTTTATGCCAATGATATGGAAATAAACCAGCCATCGCCGGTAAGCCTTGTTGGCAATACATCAATGCCTAAGGTAAAGCAGGGCAATTTAAAGGCACTAAAACATGTATATACCAAATTGGGGGTTAAGCCACTATACGCATCGGCAGATGCAGCAGGCAACGGAGTTGATACCAGCAATGGTATACCATTTGAGGATACACGATATAAAGAAGGCACTGTTCCTACAGTAACAGGAATGGGCCTGAGCGACGCCCTGTATGTTTTGGGCAATGCAGGTTATAAAGTAACGGTACGCGGCAGCGGCATGGTAACCACACAATCGGTTACTGGCGGCAGCCTAATACCAAAAGGATCACGCATAACAATTGAACTGCAATGAGGTATTTAAGTGATTTAATAGATGGGTTAGCATTTACCGAGTTACAAGGCAGCGCCGATGTAGAAATTACGTCTGTAGCTTTTGATTCGCGCCAGGTAATTCCGGGGTCGATGTTTGTTGCCGTAAAAGGCACACAGGTTGACGGGCACGATTATATTGACCAGGCTATTAAACAGGGCGCCATCGCTGTTATATGCGAAGATTTACCTGCCCACACCGCGGCCGAAGTTGATTTTTTAATGGTAGCCGATTCGGCTAAGGCATTGAGTTTGGTGGCTGCCAATTTTTACGGTAATCCATCGGCACAGTTAAAGCTGGTTGGCGTTACCGGTACCAATGGCAAAACCACCATCGCTACGCTGCTTTATCAATTGTTTCGCGATCTGGGCTATAAAGCCGGTTTGCTATCAACTGTCGAAAATCAGATTAATGGCCAGGTAATACCATCAACCCATACCACGCCTGATCCTATTGAACTTAACCGTTTGCTGGAAGAGATGGTGACACAAGGCTGCGATTATTGCTTTATGGAAGTTAGCTCGCATGCGGTTGCACAGCACCGGGTAGCCAATTTGCATTTTTCGGGCGGGGTATTTACCAACCTCACGCACGATCATTTGGATTATCATAAAACCTTTGACAGTTATCTGAAGGCCAAGAAAGCCTTCTTTGATGGATTGCCGAAAAGCGCCTTTGCTTTAACCAACAGCGATGATAAGAATGGTAACATCATGCTGCAAAACTCGCAGGCGCACCGCAAAACCTACGGGCTAAAAAGCATGGCCGATTATAAGGCTCGCATCCTGGAAAACCAGTTTGGCGGCCTGTTATTGCATATTGATAATGAAGAGGTATGGTTTAAAATGGTGGGCACCTTTAATGCCTACAACCTGTTGGCGGTTTACGCCACAGCTATGTTGTTAGAGCAGGATAAAGCCAAAACGCTAACCAGCCTGAGCAAACTAACCGGTGCCGAAGGCCGCTTTGAATACATAGTGGCGCCAAATAAAGTAATAGGTATAGTTGATTACGCCCATACACCGGATGCTGTGCAAAATGTGCTGAGCACCATTCACGATATCCGCAAAGGCAACGAGAAGGTAATAACTGTAATAGGTTGTGGCGGAGATCGCGACAAAACCAAACGCCCTATTATGGCCCGTGTAGCCAGCGAATGGAGCGACAAAGTAATCCTGACATCAGACAATCCACGCTCGGAAGACCCTGCCCAGATCATCAAAGACATGATCGAGGGCGTTGACCCGGCGTTTAAACGTCACACAGTGAGCATAGTTGACAGGAGAGAGGCAATTAAAACAGCCTGCATGCTGGCCAATCCGGGAGATATAATTTTAGTAGCTGGTAAAGGGCACGAAAAATACCAGGAATCGCATGGAGTGAAGAACCACTTCGACGATATGGAGGAGTTGGAAGAGCAGTTTAAATTATTGGTGTAGGTGGATGTGCAGATTTCAGATGTGCAGATATGCAGATGAGGGAATTAGATATGCAGATTTCAGATATGCAAATGTGTAGATGAGAGAATTAGATGTGCAGATTTCAGATATGCAAATGTGCAGATGAGGATTCAGATGTGCAGATTTCAGATATGCAAATATGCAGATGAGGAATAGATGTTTGGATTGGGAATTAGTGATTGATGAATTGATAAAATAATGAGTGATAGACCTAACCTGATTGTTGATTTGACTTTCGAGTTTTCTTTAAAGATCATCAGCTTCTCCGAGAAGCTGGAAGCGTTAAGGAAATTCAATATGGCTAATCAACTGTTCAGGAGCGGTACATCAATAGGGGCAAATGTTTGCGAAGCGCAGGGAGCGCAAAGCAAGAGCGATTTTAAACATAAATGTAAGGTAGCTTATAAGGAAGCTGAAGAAACCAGGTACTGGTTGTTGTTATGTCAGAAAGCAGAGAGTTACCCATTTGAACAATCGATGCTTGATGATGTGCAATCAATAGTAAAGGTTTTAGGAAAGATAATTTCCTCGATAAAAGAGTAAAACGTAATTAAATAGAAATAAGAAATTAAAACATAAATCGCAAATCTGCTTATCTCGAATCTGCAAATTATTAATCTGCACATTTGAAATCTGCACATCTGCACATCGCAAAGCCAATGTTATATTATTTGTTTACTTACTTAAATAAAAACTACAACATACCGGGACTCGGGGTATTTCAGTATATCACGTTTCGTACGGCATTGGCTGTAATAACATCGTTGCTGGTTACAACCGTTTATGGTCGTAGGCTGATTGATTACCTGCGTTTTAAACAGGTGGGCGAAACGGTTAGGAATTTAGGTTTGGAAGGCCAGATGCAAAAATCGGGTACACCAACTATGGGTGGGTTAATCATTTTGCTGGGTATCCTGGTGCCTACTTTGTTGTTTGCTAAATTAGGTAACGTGTACATCATATTGATGATAGTTACCACCGTTTGGTTGGGCGCCATTGGTTTCCTTGACGATTATATTAAAGTATTTAAAAAAAATAAGGAGGGCCTGGCAGGCCGTTTTAAAATTGTAGGCCAGGTGGGTTTATCGCTGATAGTAGGCTGGACAATGTATTTCAATACCAATATTGTTATTCGCCAGGAAGTAAAATTGCCGGTAATGGTCAACGCCCCGGTCGATTTTCACCTGAAAAAGAATGTACCGGTATATACTCAGGATATACACTCTACCAAAACTACTATGCCTTTTTACAAAAATAACGAGTTGGATTACGGCAAGGTATTAAAGTTCATCGGCCCAGGATATGAGTATTATGCTTTGGTGGTGTTCCTGTTTTTTGTGATACTCATTGTCACCTTTATATCCAACGGGGCAAACATCACGGATGGTATAGACGGCCTGGCGACGGGTACCTCGGCAATTATTGGTATCACACTGGCCATACTGGCCTATGTATCCGGTAATATCGAAATAGCCGATTACCTGAACATCATGTTCATTCCTAACTCGGGCGAGCTGGTGATCTTCGCCGGTGCTTTTGTTGGTGCGTGTGTTGGTTTTTTGTGGTACAACTCCTACCCTGCGCAGGTATTTATGGGCGATACGGGCAGTTTGGCCATAGGCGGTATCATAGCTGTTTTTGCTATCATGATCCGTAAAGAATTATTGCTGCCGGTGTTATGCGGTGTATTTGTGATCGAGAATATGTCGGTAATTATGCAGGTGGGCTGGTTTAAATACACCAAAAAGAAATTTGGCGAAGGTCGCAGGGTGTTTTTAATGGCGCCGTTGCATCACCACTATCAAAAGAAAGGTTTCCACGAAGCCAAAATCGTAACCCGGTTCTGGATCATCGGGATACTGCTGGCGATAATAACGATAATAACGTTGAAACTGAGATAAAGCCCCCCGACCCCCTAAAGGGGGAGAGAAAAAGCATAGTTTGATAAAAAAAAATAAAAATAGAATGAGCATTAATAACAACATACCCAATCAAAAGCACCCCCTTCAGGGGGTGGGGGGGGCTATTGTTGTGCTTGGCGCCGGCGAAAGTGGTGTTGGTGCGGCATACCTGGCGCAAAAGCAGGGGTATGATGTGTTTGTGTCGGATTTTGGGGCCATTGCGGATAAGTACAAAAAACAACTGGAAGACTGGAATATCAGCTTCGAGGAAAAACAACATACAGAGGATTTAATCCTGAACGCGGTTGAGGTGATCAAAAGCCCCGGAATTCCGGATAAAGCGCCGATTATCAAAAAACTTAAAGAAAAAGGAATTCCGGTAATATCCGAAATTGAATTTGCAGGCAGGTATTGCAACGCGAAGATCATCGGCATAACCGGATCAAATGGAAAAACTACTACCAGCAGCTTAACCTATCATATTTTAAAAAATGGTGGTTTAAATGTTGGGCTGGCCGGCAACATAGGTAAAAGCTTTGCTTACCAGGTGGCTACCGAAAACTTTGATTTGTACGTGCTTGAACTAAGCAGCTTTATGTTGGATGATATGTTTAAGTTTAAGGTAGATATAGCAGTATTGCTAAACATCACACCCGACCATTTAGACAGGTACGATTACAAGCTGGAAAACTACGCGGCATCCAAATTCAGGGTTACGCAAAACCAAACGGCGGCCGACTATTTCATTTACTGCGCAGATGACCCCGAAACCATTAAAGGTATGGCCAACCGGAAATTCGACGCGCAGCTATTGCCTTTTTCTATTGAAAAAAAGATTGAACCGGGAGCATATCTCGATAACGACAATATTGTCATTAACACAAATCAAGAACATTTTACAATGTCAATTCAAGAACTGGCCTTACAGGGCAAGCACAACATTTACAACTCCATGGCATCAGGTATTGTAGCAAGGGTGCTGGAGTTGCGCGAGGGAACGATCAAAGAGAGCATGGGCAACTTTAAAGCCATTGAACACCGGCTTGAATTTGTAGCCAATATATCGGGCATTCGGTTTATCAACGATTCAAAGGCCACCAATGTTAACTCAACCTGGTACGCATTGGAGAGCATGAGCAGTGATATAGTACTGATACTTGGCGGCGTTGATAAGGGCAACGATTACGGAATGCTCAAGGATTTGGTAAAGCAGAAGGTTAGATCGATAGTTTGCCTGGGGAAAGACAACAAGCGTATACACGACGCTTTTGAAGATGATGTGCATGTTATAGTAAATACATTCTCGGCCCAGGAAGCGGCGCAGGTAGCATTTCACCTTGCCGAAAAAGGAGATACTGTATTGTTATCGCCAGCCTGTGCCAGTTTCGATTTGTTTAAAAATTACGAAGACCGGGGAAACCAGTTTAAAGCAGCGGTGAGAGAGCTGTAAGCAGATGTGCAGATTTCAAATTTCAGATGTGCAGATGATAAATAATTAAGATGTTTTGTCCATGGTCCATGGACTATAAACCATGGACAAATAGTAAAGAATTAAACTAAAATGCATAGGATATTAAACAACACAAAAGGCGACCGGTGGATATGGCTGATAGTGATATTGCTTTCTGTTATATCCTTGTTGGCTGTATACAGCTCAACAGGTACGCTTGCTTATAAACGTGGTGTTGGTGTCGAGTCGATATTGATGAAGCACCTGGCTATGGTTGTGGGTGGTATTATGCTGATGTATATTTCGCATAAGCTGGATTACCGGTATTATGCAGGCTTGTCCAAAATCATGATGATCGTGACTATTCCGTTGCTCATCTATACCCTGGTATTTGGTAGCCACATCAACAATGCAAGCCGCTGGATAAATATCCCGCTTGTTGGTTTGAGCTTCCAGACATCGGATTTGGCCAAGTTAGCCCTGATTACTTACCTGGCACGCACCTTATCGCGCAAGCAGGAAAATATCAAGGATGTAAAAGAATCGTTTTTGCCCATTATGGGTTCGGTTTGTTTGGTTTTTATATTGATCGCTTTAGCCAACTTATCAACCGCGCTGATGCTGTTTGGGGTAAGTATATTGCTATTGATCATAGGCCGCATCAGCATAAAACAGATAGCTATTGTATGCGGTGCAGGATTTATATTGTTATTGGGTGTAATATTTTTGGGGCCAAGGCGGCATACGTATGTTTCGCGCGTACAAACCTTCCTGCATCCCGATTCAACCAAAACAGATAAATCATTCCAGGCCGACCATGCCAAAATAGCCATTGCCAGCGGAGGCCTTTTTGGTAAAGGCCCCGGTAACAGCACCGAGCGGAATTACCTGCCCGAATCGTACTCGGACGAAATTTATGCCATCATCGTTGAAGAGTATGGCCTGGTAGGCGGTTTTGCGCTGGTAGGCATTTACCTGTTTTTGTTGTACAGGTGTATAAAAATTATTACCAAGGCGCCCAAGGCGTTTGGCGCATTGCTGGCATGTGGCTTAAGTTTTAGCCTGGCTATACAGGCCTTCGCCAATATGGCTGTGGCAGTAGGCTTGGGCCCGGTAACGGGTGTGCCGTTGCCCTTTGTAAGTATGGGTGGTACGTCGCTGTTGTTCACCAGTGTGGCCTTCGGCATCATACTATCAGTAAGCAGGGATATAGAGGAACCGAAGAAAGTTGTGGTTGGGGAGATAAGTGTGGCTTAGGTCCCTAACCCCCCAAAAGGGGCAACGAAAGTTAAAGAAGTTAACAGGAATGAAAAACGATAGCAAAAACATGAAAGATGCCAATCAAAAGCACCCCTTTCAGGGGGCGGGGGGGGCTTCGCCGCGCATTATCATAAGCGGTGGCGGAACAGGAGGACACATCTTCCCTGCTATTGCTATTGCCAATGCTTTGAAGGCTATCGACCCTAAAACCGAGATCCTGTTTGTGGGAGCCCTTGGGCGGATGGAGATGGAAAAGGTGCCTGCTGCAGGGTATAAAATTATCGGGTTAGATATCCGCGGCATTCAGCGCGATTCTATCTGGAAAAATGTGATGTTCCCGGTTAAACTGGTAGGCAGCGTGCGCAAGGCATTGCAAATTATAAAGGATTTTAAACCAGATGCCGCGGTTGGTGTTGGTGGCTATGCCTCCGGCCCGTTGTTGTACGCGGCGTCGATGAAAAAAATACCATACCTGATACAGGAACAAAATTCCTACGCGGGTATCACCAATAAATGGCTTGGCAAGGGAGCGCAAAAAATTTGTGTGGCTTTTGATAATATGGAGCAGTTTTTCCCTGCCGGTAAAATCATCAAAACCGGTAACCCTATCCGTAAGGATTCGGTAAATATAGCCGGTAAGCACATGCAGGCCTTGGAGTTGTACAAGTTATCAACCTTTAAAAAAACTATACTGATAACCGGTGGCAGCCTTGGCGCACGTACATTAAATAACAGCATTATGGCTGGTTTGGATAAGCTGATAGCTGCCGATGTGCAGATCATTTGGCAAACCGGTAAGTTTTATTATAAAACGATCATCGAAAAACTGGGCGAAGATTATCACCCGGATATTAAGATAAGGGAGTTTTTAACCCGGATGGATTTGGCTTATGCCGCTGCCGATGTTATTATATCAAGAGCAGGGGCGGGCACCATTGCCGAATTATGTGTGGTGAAAAAGCCCGTTATCCTGGTGCCATCGCCAAATGTGGCCGAAGACCACCAGACAAAAAACGCGCTGGCACTGGTGCAGGAAGACGCTGCCATTTTTGTAGCCGACAGGGATGCCGAAGCGAAACTGGTGGATAGAGCGATTGAATTATTGAACGACAAATCATTGCAAAAAAAGTTAAGTACTAACATTGGCAAAATGGCTATGCCAAATGCCGATGAAGTGATAGCTAAAGAGCTTTTACAAATAATAAAATAACAATTAAAGTTATGGTCCTCCTTCTCCCAAAAAGGGGAGGACCTTTTTTAAAAAAACATTAAAATGGAATTACGCGACATACAAAGGGTTTACCTGGTGGGCATAGGCGGCATCGGGATGAGCGGCCTGGCCCGCTATTTCCAGCATTTGGGTTGTATTGTTTGCGGTTACGATAAAACAGTTACCGACCTAACCAACGATTTACACAATGAGGGTATCCAGATTTGTTTTGAGGATAATGCCGATTGTATCCCAATCAGCTTCCAGGAACCATCTGCAGATACACTGGTTATTTATACGCCGGCCATCCCTAAGGATTCGGCTGTGCTTAACTATTTTAAAAATAAAGGGTTCGAGCTTTTTAAACGCTCGCAGGTTTTAGGTCTCATCAGCAAAAGCTCATTCACCATAGCAGTTGCCGGTACGCACGGCAAAACCACTACGTCAACCATGGTGGCGCATTTGCTAAAGGCATCGGGTAATGATTGTTCGGCATTTTTGGGCGGCATATCATCCAACTATCAAACCAATGTGCTGTATGGCAAAAACAATGTAATGGTGGTAGAGGCTGATGAGTACGACCGTTCGTTTTTAACACTGTTCCCGGATGTGGCCATCATCACATCCATGGATGCCGATCATTTAGATATTTATGGCGATCACGAACATTTAACAGAATCGTTTAAGCTATTTGCATCGCAGATAAAAAGCGGAGGTACACTGGTACACAAAAAAGGTTTGCCTTTAGATACCGGCTATACTTATGCCCTGGAAGATGCGACTGCCGATGCGCATGCTGCAAACATCCGTATTGAGGGCGGCGATTTTTATTTTGATTTTATCAATGCCGATATCAGTATCCCCGGCATAAAAATGGGCATTGCAGGTACGCACAATATCGAAAACGCCGTAGCCGCTATCGAAGCTGTTTTGAGACTGGATATCCCGGCCGAATCCATTAAAGATGCGCTGGGATCATTCCGCGGTGTTAAACGCCGGTTTGAATACATAGTGAAAACACCAGGGCATATTTATATTGATGATTACGCGCATCATCCCGAAGAATTGCGGGCCTGTATATCATCAGTAAAAAGGTTATACCCTGATAAAAAGCTGACCGCCATTTTTCAGCCTCACCTGTACACCCGCACCCGCGATTTTGCCGATGGTTTTGCAGAGGTGCTGAGCATGGTTGATGAGCTGATACTGCTGGATATTTACCCGGCCCGCGAGTTGCCTATTGAAGGGGTTACTTCAAATATGCTGCTTAACAAAATGTCGCTGGTCAACAAACGTATACTGAGCAAGCAAGGTGCATTAGATGCGGTTAAAAATGAAAAACCCGAACTGCTGCTAACAGTAGGCGCAGGTGATATAGATACACTGGTACATCCATTAAAAGAGATAATGCAGCATGGATAAAAAACTCATTTGGAAGCGCCTTTTAATAGGATTTGCCTGGGTAATTTGCCTGGGTGGCCTTGTGGTGCTTATGGGTTTTATCGAATCGAAAAAAGCATCGGTGGTTTGCACCGCGGTAAAAGTAAACATTCCGGGCAACCAGTATTTTATAGATAAACAGGAGGTTGACCAGATATTGCAAGCCAACAGCCATACGCTGGTAGGGCAAAAGCTGGAAAATATTAATATCCAGGACCTGGAAAACAAACTAAGGGCAAATCCATTTATTGAGTTTGCAAAAGTATACACCGAAATGGATGGGGTGCTGATGGTTGAGGTGAGCCAGCGCCAGCCAATTTTAAGGGTAATGAACCATTATGATATGGATTTTTATATCGATCAGCATGGCTTAAAAATTCCGCTGTCGTCAAACTTTACCGCAAGGGTATTGGTTGCCAATGGTTATATCGATGAGTTGTTTACCAATCACGTTGATTCATTGCATACCCAGCTGGCGAAGGATTTATATAAAACGGCCGATTTTATTCGCCGGGATTCATTATGGGATGCCCAGGTAGCGCAGATATATGTGAATACCGACCGCGAGATTGAATTGATACCAAGGGTAGGGAGCCAGCGGATTTTAATAGGTAATGCCGACTCGCTAAATGTAAAACTAAGGAACCTGCAAGCCTTTTATAAACAGGTGTTGCCGCACGTGGGCTGGGATAAGTACCGCACCATTAATATTAAATACACCAACCAGGTAATTGGTGTAAAAAACCAACTGACAAAAGCAGATTCGGCCAAAATGAAGGCATTAAAGCTGGATTCGCTTAAAATGAAAAAGGATACATCTCAAATAAAAATGTAATATGGACAAAAGCTCAACACAAGAAAAAAGTTCACCAATTGTAGTAGGATTGGATATCGGGACTACTAAAATATGCGTCATCGTTGGTCGCAGGAGCAAGAATGGAAAGATTGAGGTATTAGGAATTGGTAAAGCAGAATCTGCGGGCGTAACCCGTGGGATGGTTTCAAATATAGATAAAACCGTACAGGGTATTACCCAGGCGGTTGATATTGCCGGTGCGCAATCAAATGTTGATATCAAGGTGGTATTTGTAGGTATTGCCGGTCAGCATATTAAAAGCTTGCAGCACCGCGGCTTAATAACCCGCCGCGATTTGCAGTCGGAGATAAGCCGCAAGGATATCGATAAACTGATTGAGGACATGTACAACCTGGTAATGCCTCCGGGCGAGGATATTATTCATGTGTTGCCGCAGGAGTTTACGGTTGATAACGAGCCTGGGATTAAAGACCCTATTGGCATGGCAGGCGTACGTTTGGAAGCCAACTTCCACATCATATCCGGCCAGGTTACGGCTATTAAAAATATTGTAAAATGCGTTAACAAGGCCAACCTGGATAGCCAGGACCTGATACTGGAGCCATTGGCATCTTCTGAATCTGTTTTGAGCGAAGAGGAAAAAGAAGCCGGTGTTGTTTTGGTTGATATTGGCGGTGGTACTACCGATGTGGCCATTTTTCATGAAGGCATAATCCGCCATACTGCCGTTATCCCTTTTGGGGGTAACAGTGTAACCGAAGATATACGCGAAGGCTGCTCTGTAATGCGCAACATAGCCGAGCAGTTGAAGGTAAGGTTTGGATCGGCCCTGGCTGATGAGAACAAAGAAAACGAGATTGTTTGTGTACCCGGTTTACGCGGCCGCGAGCCCAAGGAGATAAGCGTTAAAAACCTGGCTTACGTAATACAGGCCCGCATGGAAGAAATTGTGGAGCACGTATACTACGAAATAAAATCATCTGGCTACGAGAAAAAGCTGATTGCCGGCATAGTAATTACAGGTGGTGGCGCGCAGCTTAAACACCTGCGCCAATTGGTAGAGTTTGTTACCGGTTTAGATTGCCGCGTGGGTTACCCAACCGAGCATTTGGCCAAGAATGAAGTGCTGCCAAAAAACATTTACGAAGAGCTGCAAAGCCCAACGTTTGCAACCGGTATAGGCCTTTTGATAAAAGGTATCCAGAAAACGGAGTACATGAGTGTAGATGTGCCGGTTGAAAAAGCCCAAAAAACCAAGTTTGAGGGTAAAGGAAAAGAGGGTGGTTTATTTGACAGGTTGTTAAAGAAAAGCATCACCTTTATTAAGGATGATATAAACGATGAAGACTTTTTGAAATAATTATACACAATAGTTAAGATTTTCCACATTGTAGACATTTGTGGAAAACTCTTGTGGAAAAAGTACTATTATTACGATGGTTAAATCTAAATGTTGGTAAAATCACATATAGCTGAAAACGAAGATTATGCAGTTTGAGATGTTAAAAGAAAAATCGTCAATCATCAAAGTAATTGGTGTTGGCGGTGGCGGTGGTAACGCCGTAAACCATATGTACAGGCAGGGAATTACCGGTGTCGACTTTATAATTTGTAACACCGATGCCCAGGCGCTGGAGCTTAGCCCTATACCAAACAAGGTACAATTGGGCGCCAGCCTTACCGAAGGTATGGGTGCCGGTTCGATACCTGAGGTGGGAAAAAACTCTGCAATAGAAAATATCGACGATATAAAACAAATGCTGGGCGTTAACACCAAAATGTTGTTTATTACCGCAGGTATGGGTGGTGGTACCGGTACCGGTGCAAGCCCTATTATAGCCAAAGCCGCCCGCGAAATGGACATATTAACCGTGGGCATTATAACTACGCCGTTCTCTTTTGAAGGTAAACGCCGCAAAATGCAGGCCGATGCCGGGATGGAAGAGCTGCGTAAATATGTCGATTCGTTCCTGGTGATCTCGAACGACAGGTTGCGCCAGATTTTTGGTAACCTTACCATGAGCTCGGCTTTTGGGCAGGCCGATGATATATTAACCACAGCTGCCAAAGGCATCGCCGAGATTATAACCTTACCAGGCTATATCAACGTCGACTTTAAAGATGTGCGCACCGTAATGAAAGATAGTGGCGTATGTATCATGGGCAGCAGCAGCGCCGAAGGCGAAGGCCGTGCCTTAAAGGCTGTTGAAGGCGCGTTAGCTTCGCCATTATTAAAAGACAACGAGATAGAAGGTGCCCGTTACATTTTGCTTAACATCAGCTCGGGCCTTAAAGAGGTTACCATGGATGAAGTGAGCATTATTACTGATTACATACAGGAAGAGGCCGGTTTGGCTGCCGACCTGATTTGGGGTAACTGCGTTGACGAAAACCTGGAAGATAAACTATCAGTGACTATAATAGCAACCGGTTTCCAAACCAAAGACGAGCGTGAAAAAGAGATCAGCAACAAAAAAATAGTATCGATGCTGGTACCCGAAAACGCACCGTTGGTGAAACCTGTAAATGAATTTATAAACCCGGTTAAAGCCAACACACCTGCTCAGCCATATATTAAACACAAAGAGGAGCCTAAGCAAACCGGTTTGTTTGATATGTTTGGAGCCACTGAGAAAAGGGACGACGATGTAGTTAAGTTTAACCTGCACGAAGAGGAGCAGGAAGAAGAAAACGAGCAGGATATGGCTGGCTTCACGTTTAAAATGAGTGAGCCCGAAACGTACAGTGCGCCAGTACAGGAAGCCCGCAAGCCCGAGCCTGTGCCAACTCCCGTCCCTGAGCCGGAACCGGTAGCCCTTGCAGGTGCTGATGACAATAAAACAAACGAATCGATAGAGGAACAGCTGAAAAAATCGCGCGAGCGTATCATGCGCCTTAAAGATTTGAGCATGAAACTACGTACAGGCAACATCCAGGAGCTGGAAAATGTACCTGCTTACAAACGCAAAGAAGTTGCGCTGCAGGATACCCCAAAATCTGACGAAAGCGCCATCTCCCGTTTTAGCCTGATGCCCGATAACGAAGGCAACACCGAGATAAGGAGAAATAACTCGTTTTTGCATGATAATGCTGATTAGTATCAAGTAGTAAGTATCAAGTAGCAAGATAAAAAAGCGCAAAGCCGTTATAAGTAATTAATCATTCTTATAGCGGCTTTTGTGTTAGAGTAGGACAGGGTTCGTACTGCCATCAAAAGTCTTGCTACTTGATACTTACTACTTGATACTCTTCCGCGGGTTATAAGCTATTCTAAAAAGTTATAGCTATTGTGGCAAGGCTTCTTTACAGCTATATTTGCATATTATTCACGATTAACGGTAAATTATTTTGGATTTATTTGATAAAATAACAAAAAGCTTGGGCGGGCCGCTGGGCCAGCACCAAAAATGGTCACATGGTTATTTTTCATTTCCCAAACTGGAGGGGGAAATTGGGCCGCATATGCAGTTCAATGGGAAAGAGCATTTGGTTTGGAGCCTTAATAACTACCTTGGCCTGGCCAACCATCCCGAAGTAAGGGAAGCCGACGCCAAAGCAGCTGCCGATTATGGTATGGCCTACCCAATGGGGGCCCGTATGATGTCGGGAAACTCCATTCATCACGAAGAACTGGAGAATAACCTGGCCGCGTTTGTAGGTAAAGAAGCCGCTTTTTTATTAAACTATGGTTATCAGGGAATGGTATCCATAATAGATACCCTGGTTGACAGGAACGATGTTATTGTTTATGATGCCGAATCGCATGCCTGCATTATTGATGGCGTTCGTTTGCACATGGGCAAACGTTTTGTTTACCAGCATAATGATATTGAAAGTTGCAGAAAACAACTGGAGCGCGCTACCAAATTAACCGAGCAAACCGGTGGTGGTATATTACTGATTACCGAAGGTGTTTTTGGTATGTCGGGTGCGCAGGGTAAACTGAAAGAGATTGTAGATCTTAAAAAAGATTTCAATTTCCGTTTATTAGTTGATGATGCACACGGTTTTGGTACCATGGGCAAAACCGGCGCAGGCACACATGAGGAGCAGGATGTTGTTGAAGGTGTAGATGTATACTTTGCTACGTTTGCCAAATCAATGGCGGGTATAGGCGCTTTTGTTGCCGCTGATGAGCAGATAGTACACTTTTTACGTTACAATATGCGTTCGCAAACATTTGCCAAGGCTTTGCCGATGCCGATGGTATTGGGTTTAAAAAAACGCTTTGAACTGTTAGTGTCGCAACCGGAATTGCGTGAAAAACTGTGGCTCATCTCGTCAACCTTACAAAAGGGTTTAAAAGAGCGCGGCTTTAACCTGGGCGTTACCAATACTATGGTTACTCCGGTATTTTTAGAGGGAAACCTTTACGAGGCCACCAGCCTAACCCGCGACCTGCGCGAAAACTACGGCATCTTCTGCTCTATAGTGATCTACCCGGTTATCCCTAAAGGATTAATATTATTAAGGCTTATCCCAACTGCCGCACACTCGCTCGAAGATGTGGAGCGCACCCTAAACGCTTACAGCGAAATGGGCGAAAAACTAAAAGCAGGACATTATAAAGAGAATAAGCTGGAGATAGCGTAATTTGTAGATGTGCAGATATGCAGATTTCAGATGTGCAGATTTTTAAGTATTAAAGTGAAGGGCCTCGATTTGAGGCCTTTTGCTTTAATATCCTCGTCATCGCGGGCTTAAAATCCGCTGATTCTGAAGGGAAATAATATTCAAAAATAAAAAACTGTCATGCTGAGTTGTAAAATTTCGCGAAATTCTGAAGGGAGAATGACAATCAAAAAATAAACGACTGTCATGCTGAGGTACGAAGTATCTATTAACAAACTTTGCTGGCGGTATGCATGGCGTACAATAGATCCTTCGCTATCGCTCTGGAAGACAGAAAATGAAACTTGTCATGGGTAGGAACGAAGCATCTATTGGCGAACTTTTATATCGGTCATGCACAAGCTAATAGATGACAGGAAAATCGGAGGTATCGTGGGCGAATACAACTCTCCAACGATGTCGGCCGAATTTAAAAATCCCCATTAGCGATTTGAAATTGTATCGGCGCAGTTGCTTTGCCGGGACTAATAAATCAAACAATCATCTGCACACCTGGAATCTGCATATCTGCACATCAGGTAGCTTAGTGCTTAAAAAAAGTCAGATAAACCTGTTTCACAATATGATATGCAGCAAATGCGAAAAATAGTATGGCTATGCCAGTATTGATTAACCGGTTGCTAAGGGCAAATTTGCTTTGCATGTACCTGGCAAACTCTGCATATAAAAAGAGGCATAAAAAAGCACCGGCTGCCGAGCCAATACTAAATATCACCAAAGCAACTTTACCGGTTAGGATCCATTCGTGCGTAATAAGGTAGGTGCCGGTTATCATCCAAAACGGCACCTGCACGGGGTTTAAAAAACCCAGTAAAATGCCGTACTTAATACTATCATGTTCTGACTTGCGGGGTTCTGGCGGTTTTTTGCGATTGGCCCAGGTAATTGTCCCCATCACGGTAAATAAAACAACCATTACCCAATCTATAATTACGCTTAAATGCATCTGGCTTGATAACCAGTCGGCAGCGTGCATAATAAAGTAAGTAAAGAAAAATTCTACACACGAAAAAGCTATAATAAAACGCATGGCTTCTTTCATGCCGCGGTTTATAGTAAGTTGCAAAAGTGCCAGGTTGATGTTACCGGGCGGGATGTAACCAATAAAATTGGCTATAAGCCCGATAAAAAAGGTAAGGAATATCATTGGCGCAAAGATAAATTTAAAAATTTGAGAATTTGAAGATTTGAGAATTTGAAAATGACTGTCTTTGCTTTTAATTTTCAAATTCTCAAATTTTTAAATCTTCAAATCAATCTTCCGTACATTTGCACATCTATAATTTGCACATCCGAAATAATGCCAACTGATAAAATAGTATCCCTGCTTCCGTCTGCTACCGAAATAATATGTGCCCTGGGGCTTCAGGATAACCTGGTAGGCAGATCGCATGAGTGCGATTATCCCGAATTTGTAAAACAGCTGCCGGTTTGTACCGAAGCTAATTTTCCTGATGGGTTAAGCAGTGCCGCTATTGATGTAAAGGTGAAGGAACTGTTGGCCGATGCTTTATCTGTTTACACCGTTAAACGCGAAGTGATTAAACAATTGACCCCTGATGTAGTAATTACGCAGGATCAGTGCGAGGTTTGTGCGGTATCATTGGCCGATGTTGAACTGGCATTGGATAATTACCTTGATAAAAAAGCCAGGATAGTTTCTTTACGCCCCAATAGCCTTGATGATATTTTTAACGATATCGCCACTATAGCCGATACCATGGGCGTGCCACAAGCCGGTGCCGAACTGTTGGAGCTGTTGAACGAGCGGGTTGACATTGTTAAACACAAATTGAAATTTGCCGAAAGCAAACCTACTGTGGCCTGTATCGAATGGCTTGAACCCATGATGGTATCGGGCAACTGGGTGCCCGGACTTGTTAGCATTGCCGGCGGTACACCTGTACTGGCACAGAACGGTAAACATTCGCCCTACGTAAGCTGGGACGATATCCGGCTACAGAACCCCGAAATTATAGTAGTGATGCCTTGCGGTTTTTCGATAGAGCGTACGTTAAAGGAGATTGACGTTTTGATGCAGTTGCCCGGCTTTGCCGAGTTAAAGGCTGTAAAAAACAATCAGTTGTACATAGCAGATGGTAACCAGTACTTTAACCGCCCCGGCCCACGTATAGTTGACTCTATAGAAATCCTGGCCGAAATCATCCGTCCTAAACAATTTGCTTTTGGGTATGAGGGTGAGGGATGGATTAAGTTTAGCCTATAACCCGCGGGATTTAATTTAAAGTTGTTGCGCTTTTTTAATGAATGGTTTGGTATCAAGGCGTACCGTCCCAGGGTGTTTCAGGGTGTTCCAGGGCGTTTCACCCTGTACCAGGGTGTTTCAGGCCGTACCAGGGTGTTTCACCCCGTGCCAGGGCGTTTCACCTCGTACCAGGGTGTACCACCTCGTACCGGTACACACAGCACACAGTTTGCGAAGATTTTGAAAAATACAGCGATAATAATATCCCAACTTATTAAAATTATTTAAAAAGTTCCTTATATTTAGCTGCCCATTATTATCTAACATAACCCAACTATGCGCAAAATCTTTATCCTGACGCTGTTTGCAGCATTTTTTATAAGTACAGCCTTCAAAACTACCGATGCTGTAAAATTTAATGCCGCCGATCTGCGCATCAGCTGGGAGGTTATGGATAACAATTATCAGAATAAAAATGAAGCGTTAACCGCACTGGTAATTACCAATAACGGTAAAAATGTTTTGCCGGCGGGCGGGTGGAAGTTTTACTTTAACTCGGGCCGTGGTTTTACCGAGAATGCGGTAAGCGGCAACGCTAAAATAAACCAGGTAAACGGCGATTTATACAGTATTACCCCAACCGGGAGCTTTAAAGATTTGAAACCAGGCGAATCGGCCCGGATAGAATACGTAAACGACGACCCCGTAGTAAACATTACCGATGCTCCTGAAGGCATATACATGGTTTGGGATGAACAGCCCGAAAAAGGCTACAGCATCGGTTCTTTTGATATCAAGCCGTACAAACCAAGCTACGCCGGCCTGGTAACCCCCGAAATTGTTTACGACAGGAACAAAACGGTTACCGATATTCCCGCCGATCAATTGCCTAAAATATTGCCTACGCCGGTAAGTTATACCGAAACCGGTGGTACGTTTATAATCGACGGAAAAACGCCGGTTGCTGCCGATGGAGCCTTTGCCAGGGAAGCAGCTTACCTGGCAAACGGCTTTAGCAAGGTATTGGGCAGGCCATTAGCTATTTTGGCCAGCACATCGGGTGCTGGTATCACATTAAAAAAAGTTGAGGGTATTGCTCCTGAAGGATACGAACTTAAGGTAAATGTGAAGGGTGTTGTCATTAACGCTTCTACGGCTGCCGGTGCTTTTTATGGCATCCAATCCTTAACAAACCTGGTTTCGCCCGCTGCATGGGCTAAAGCCGAAAAGAGCATCAAAATTCCTTGTGTAGATGTAAAGGATGCTCCCCGCTTTGCCCACCGCGCGGTAATGCTGGATGTAGCCCGTAATTTCCAGACTCAGAAACAAGTTATTAAACTGATTGAGACCATGAGCCTTTATAAGCTTAATGTTTTGCACCTTCACTTAACGGATGACGAGGGCTGGAGAATTGAAATCCCATCGTTACCTGAACTTACTTCAGTTGGTTCAAAACGTGGGCATACGCTGGATAGCAAAAATCATCTGCCTGCATCCCACGGTTCGGGACCCGATGTAAATAATCCATACGGCTCGGGTTTTTATACTAAGGCGGAGTACATTGAAATATTAAAATACGCCACCGACAGGCGCATCATTGTAATCCCCGAGATTGAAACGCCTGGCCATGCCCGTGCATCTATCAAAGCCATGGATGCCCGGTATGACCGGTTGATTACCGAAGGGAAAAAAGACGAGGCAGCTAAATATTTACTGCGCGATTTGGACGATAAATCTGAATACAGGTCTGTACAATATTGGAATGATAATGTGATTAACGTATCGCTGCCGTCAACATATACTTTTGTTGAAAGGGTTGTTGATGATTTGATAGCCATTTACAAAGAAGCCGGTGCGCCATTGCCTGGTATTCACTTTGGCGGCGATGAAGTGCCGCCTCATGTTTGGGAAAAATCGCCGGCCTACCTAACTTTAAAGGCCAGCCACCCCGAAATTCAAAATACCGGCGATTTATGGTATTATTTTTACGGCCGGGTAAACCAGATATTAAAAGCTAAAGGAATTCACCTGGCGGGATGGGAAGAAATGGCCCTGCGCAAAACAAAGATAGACGGTAACGACACCTATGTGCCCAATCCCGATTTTACCGGCGAGCACCTGCAGGCCGACGTATGGAACAACGTTTTAGGCGGCGGACAGGAAGACCTGGCCTACAAGCTGGCCAATGGTGGCTACAAGGTTGTGCTTACCTGTGTTACCAACTTGTACTTTGATATGGCCAACTACAAATCATTTGATGAGCCGGGCTATTACTGGGGTGCTTTTTTGGGAATCGATAAATTTTACTCCTTTATCCCATATGACTACTTTAAAAATGCCGATGTTGACAAAAACGGAACGCCCATAAACCAAAACATATTTTTAGGTAAGCAGCGCCTTACCGATTATGGTAAAGCCAATATCATTGGTTTGCAAGGCGCACTATGGGCCGAAACTGTTAAAGGTCCGGAGCGCATGGATTACATGATATTCCCCCGCCTGTTTGGCCTTGCCGAACGTGCCTGGGCGGCAGACCCGACCTGGGCTACCGAAAAAGACCCCATAAAAGCAAAACAGGAATATGAATTAGCCTGGTCGACATTTTTAAATGTGTTAGGCAAACGGGAGCTACCTCGCTTAAGTTACTACAATGGGGGCTATAATTACCGGGTACCTAAGCCAGGCATTAGCCTGCAGGATGGTAAATATTCAAGCAATATCGAATTTCCAGGCTTAACTATCCGGTACACCACCAACGGTAAAGACCCCGATGCCAACAGCAAAATATACACAGGTCCTGTTGATTATAAAGGAGGCGAAATTAAATTCCGCGCCTTTGACCCTAAGGGTAGGGGAGGCAATGTAGCTACAGGGGGCGAAGCCGCAGAAGGAAAGAAACAGGGATCGACTTTATAAGTCTGAAGTCCGGGGTCTAAAGTCTTAAGTAAAAAAGATCCGCAGATCAAACAATTGACTGCGATTTTTTTTGCATCAATGACCAATTACAGCGCAGCGAAATGACTAAATCTTATGCGTAAATCCGTTATATATCATTTGCGACGCTAAAAAGGTTACTACTACCGCAAATACCCAACGTAGCCAGCCGGATGAGTTGGTATGTACCAGTATTTTTGAGCCGCTTAGCGCACCTAATAAAACGCCTATGGCGACAGGCATGGATAATCCGGGGTCAATATATCCGCGTTGCAGGTAAACCACCGCGCTTGCTGCAGCGGTAACCCCTATCATAAAATTACTTGTTGTGGTTGATACTTTAAAGGGGATACGCATAATGGTATCCATAGCCAGTACTTTTAACGCACCCGAACCTATGCCTAACAGCCCCGAAATTGTGCCTGCAAACATCATCATAAAAAACCCACCGCCTACATTTTTTACTTTATAGGCTACCGAACCACCGGCAGTTGGGTAGGTACTGTTCAGCTTCAGTTTTTCGGCCAGTACGCTGGGCTCCTGGTTTATGGATTCCACCTTTTTCTTTAACGACATGATGGCCGATAGGATAAGGATAACCCCAAACAAAATGGCGATGAAATGGGTAGGAATATAAACCGCTATAAGTGCGCCTACCATGGCGCCGGCAGTTGTAGCTATCTCCAAAAACATGCCCAGCCTGATGTTGGTAATGCCCTCTTTAACATAAGCAGCTGCCGAACCCGACGATGTTGCAATTACAGATACCAGCGATGCGCCGATAGCGTAATGAATATCTACCTTCAAAAGCAAGGT
Organism: Mucilaginibacter sp. KACC 22773; assembly: GCF_028736215.1. Taxonomy (NCBI): domain Bacteria; kingdom Pseudomonadati; phylum Bacteroidota; class Sphingobacteriia; order Sphingobacteriales; family Sphingobacteriaceae; genus Mucilaginibacter; species Mucilaginibacter oryzagri. The sequence goes on along the minus strand of NZ_CP117883.1, from coordinate 5,483,416 downwards.
AAGCAATGGAATAATAACCACTCCTCCACCCAAACCGGTTAATGAGCCCAGCAATCCCGCAAAATACGAGCCGATAAGTATAATAAGCGTTAGTACAATTACCGACATAGTTTGCAGCGATATTGGACTACGAAAGTAATAATAACTTTTTTAGATAAGATGCTTCTTTTTGGTTCATTGGTTCACTTGTTCATTGATCTTTTGCATCGGCTACTCCTTTGCAATTGAACTGAATAAGCCAACTTGAAAATTGAAGCGACACTAATGAACCAGTGAACCAATGAACTATATTATATTTTGATAAATAACATAGATAATACAATCCCGATTAATTTGTTTTGCTATTTTAAGCCCTTTAAAATTAAATACATGAACAAAAAAGCCTGCCTGTTTACAATTTTATCTGCGCTGTTCCCAATGCTGCTTGTTGCCCAAATAAAACTACCGGCCAACATGTTTTTAAAAAAACTCCCCAATGGATTGGATGTATTGGTTGTTGAAGATAATAGCGTGCCCCTGGCCACCATCATGATAACTACTAAAAATGGTTCCTATACCGAAACGCCAAAATTTAACGGGCTAAGCCATTTATATGAGCACATGTTTTTTAAAGCCAATAAGGATTATAAAAACCAGGAAGATTTTTTAGACCGTGTAAGCGAACTGGGCATGCAGTTTAACGGATCGACAACGTATGAAAACGTAAACTATTATTTTACCCTGCCTAAGTTTAACCTGAACCAGGGGTTGGATTTTATGAATTCGGCCATCCGTTATCCCTCTTTTAACGCCGAAGAGATGGCGAGGGAAAATATTGTTGTTGATGGCGAGTTTCAACGCCAGGAATCGAGCCCGACATTTGCTTTGAGCGATGCTATGGACCACCACATGTGGGGCAATTTGTACAGCCGTAAAAATGCTATTGGCAACCATGATGTCATCCGTTCGGCTACGCCCGATTTGATGGACTCTATCAAAAATAAATATTATTATCCAAACAATTCCCTATTGACCGTTGCCGGCGATGTGGAGCACCAGGATGTTTTTAAAAAGGTGGAAGCCATTTATGGCAGCTGGAAACCATCAAAGTTTGATCCCTTTAAAAAGTGGCCCATACCGGAGTTTAAACCATTGGTAAAACCCGATTATTTTGTGGTAGAATCGGCGCTGAGCAACGTGCCCTTTATTATGATTGACTGGCAGGGGCCAGATACCCGCAACGATGTACAGTCAACCTACGCGGCAGATGTATTCAGTTATATTTTAAACCAAAACTCGTCAACGCTCAAAAAGGCGCTGGTACAATCGGGGCTGGCGCTTGATGTAAGCATCAGTTATTTAACATTAAGCCATGTTGGGCCTATCACCTTGTTTGTGGTACCCAATCCTGATAAAATTAGGGAGTGCATGGCCGAAATAAAACGACAACTGGAATTGATGGATAAAGCTGATTATGTAACCGATGAGCAAATTACCACATCTAAACAAAAACTGGGCATCTTAAAGGTGCAGGAAGAAGAAGTCGCGTCGGACTTTGTACAGGTTTTATCGTTCTGGTGGTCATCAGCATCCCTGGACTATTATACCACTTACAACACCAGGTTAAACCAGGTAACCCGGGCCGATTTGCAAAGCTATGTGCGCAAGTACATTAAAAACAAGCCCTACTGTGCCGGCATGCTCATCAACCCTCAACTGGCTGCACAGGTAAACCCTAAAACTTTTTTCAACGCATCAAACTGATTTAGGTCCGAAGTTTAAAGTCTGAAGTCCTAAGTATTTCAATTGCTTTCGATGATGACAATTTACAAATGATATAAAACATATATTCTAATGAAGAAAATATTTGTAACGCTTTTTTTTATCTGTGGAAGCCTGTCTGTTATGGCCCAGTCAGAAACAACGTCGTTTGATGTGGACGGGATAAAGGTAATTTTTAAGCCTACACTAAAAGATATTATCAACGTGCGCATGTTTTACCGGGGCGGCGTAACCAATTACCCGGCCAGCCAGGCAGGTATCGAAAAATTTGCACTGGAGGCTACTACCGAGTGCGGCACCAAAAAATATACGGGCAACGTATATCGCGACAGGGCCGATGTTTACGGCATTGACGTAGCGTCGGAAGGCGAATACGATTATGGTAATATCCAGATGCAGTGCATCACCAAATATTTTAACGAGGGCTGGGACTTATTTACCGAATCGGTTGTAAACCCTGTTTTTGAAGCAGGCGAAGTGGAATTATTGCGGAGTAAAATAGTAGCCAAAATGCGCGAAGATCAATCAAACCCGGATAAGCGTGCAGAGCAACTGGTTTTGCAAAATGCCTTCGAAGGCACGCCTTATGCCACCGACCCTGATGGCACCGAGGAGATCCTGAGCAAATTAACAGCGTCCGATCTTAAAAACTATTACGGCTCCATCTTCAATAAAAACAGGATGTTTATTGTAGTGGCCGGTAAAATCAGCAAAGAGGTGCTCATTGCCAAAATAAAGGCATCATTTGCCAACATCCCATCTGCACCATACACACCTGTTGCCTTACACGAACCGGCCTGGAACGATTACAAGGTGGTTAAGGAAGACCGCAACCTGCAAACCAACTACATAGATGCTATCATGAATGGCCCAACATTTAATAGCCCCGAATATGTGGCTTATCGTGTAGGTATTTCGGCGCTGGGTGGATCGTTATTCAGCGAGTTACGTACCAAGCTTAATCTGTCATATGATCCCGGTACGTATTCTGTAATGCAGCATATGCCTTATGCTTTAATGTACGTGAGTACAACCAGCCCAAAAGAAGCCGTAACAGCCATGAACGAGCAACTGAATAAAGTATTAAGCTACGGCTTAAGCCCGGAGGGACTTAAGCGCATAAAAAGCAGCTTTATTACCACCAACTATATCAAGCAACAAAGCACCGCCTCCATAACCGGCAGCCTGGGCATTGCCGAAATTTTGGGCGGTTGGCAAATTGCCGAGGACCTGCCCAAAGCCATCGAAAACGTAACGGTTGACCAAATAAACCAAGCTATGCAAAAATACATCGTCGGCCTGCGCTGGAGCTACTTAGGCGACCTGAAAAAAGCAGACGAAGCTGATGCTGCGTTTAAGATGACTGTTGGTCATTAGTCATTGGTCATTAGTCATTATGGTAACTTGAATTTATGGGTAATCGTTTAGAAGATTTAGAAATTTATAATTTATCTCAAATATTTGGCGAACAAATATGGGAGCTGGTTATAAAATGGGATTATTTGGCGAAAGACACTATTGGTAAACAGTTGGTAAGGTCAGCTGATTCTATTGCCGCCAATATTTCTGAGGGATTCGGGCGATTTCACTACAAGGAAAACAAAAACTTCTGCTATTTCAGTCGTGGGTCTATCCTGGAAACCAAAACATGGCTACAGAAGGCTAAAAGCAGAAAATTGATTGAGGAAGAGCACTATCAATTACTAATGAAACAATTAGAACTTATCCACCTAAAACTAAACGCCTACATCAAATTCATTGGCAAAAATATCCTCAATGACCAATGACAATCTGCAAAAATATAGGCACCAATGACTAATGACCAATGACTAATGACTAATTTCGCCCCATGGGTTATAAGAGTTTACAGGCTTGTATTGCCGACCTGGAAAAACATGGTCATTTGGTGCGGATTAAAGAGGAAGTGGATCCTCATTTACAGATGGCTGCCATCCACTTGCGGGTGTTTGAAAACCAGGGGCCGGCCATACTTTTCGAAAATGTAAAGGGCAGCAAGTTCCCGGCAGTGTCTAACCTGTTTGGTACGTTGGAGCGGTCTAAATTTATCTTCCGGGATACGCTGGAGAAGATCAAAACACTCGTCGAACTAAAAAACGATCCTATTAAGGCTATTAAAAATCCTTTTAAATATGCCAATGTAGCGCTTACAGCCTTATCGGCATTGCCCATGAAAGGTAGTGGAAGGGGCGCCCCCGTAAACTTTGGAAAATGTAACATCAGCGATATCCCGCAGATAGTAAATTGGCCTATGGATGGCGGGCCTTTTGTAACCATGCCACAGGTATACACCGAAGATGCCGATAAACCCGGCATCATGAATGCAAACCTGGGCATGTACCGCATACAATTGGCCGGTAACGATTATATTTTGAATAAAGAGATAGGCTTACACTACCAGCTACATCGTGGTATTGGGGTACATCAAACCAAAGCCAATGCAAAAGGCCAGCCTTTAAAAGTGAGCATTTTTGTTGGCGGCCCGCCAAGCCACCCGGTGGCTGCCGTTATGCCGCTGCCCGAAGGCTTATCTGAAATGACCTTTGCAGGCGCCCTGGGTAACCGTCGTTTCCGCTATTTTTATGATGATGAGGGTTTTTGCATTTCCTCGGATGCCGATTTTGTGATAACCGGCACTGTGATGCCAATGGAAAATAAACCAGAAGGCCCTTTTGGCGATCACCTGGGTTATTACAGCCTCGCCCATGATTTTCCTTTGTTAAAAGTGCATAACGTATATCATCGCAAGGATGCCATCTGGTCGTTCACGGTGGTAGGGCGGCCGCCGCAGGAGGATACCAGTTTCGGCGCATTGATCCACGAGATAAGCGGGGCAGCCATCCCGAAGGAAATACCGGGCCTGCACGCCGTTAACGCCGTTGATGCGGCTGGTGTTCACCCATTATTATTTGCAACCGGCAGCGAGCGCTATACGCCCTACATTAAAGAACGAAAACCACAGGAGATATTAACCATCGCCAACCACATTTTAGGTAAAAGCCAGCTAAGCCTTGCAAAATATTTGCTAATAGCTGCTCAGGAAGATGACCCGAGCCTGGATGTAAATAATATTGCAGCATTTTTACATCATATACTGCAACGCGTTGATTTTACCCGCGACCTGCACTTTTATACCCGCACCACCATTGATACCCTTGACTACAGTGGCGACGGACTGAACACCGGTAGTAAAGTAGCCATAACCGTAGCCGGCGATATTAAGCGCGAACTTTGGACAGAGCTACCATCCTGGTTTGATTTGCCCCGCCCGGTGACCCATATTAAAATGGCCATGCCCGGCGTATTGATGGTTGAAGTGCCTAAGCATGTGAATCATAAGGATATCGATAATGTTATCAGCGTTATTGAATACCGGCTGAAAGAGGAAGAAGATGAACTGGGCGGACTGGCGCTCATGGTACTATGCGATGACGCAGCCTTTGCAGCAGCCAATATCAACAACTTTGTATGGGTAACCTTTACACGCAGTAACCCATCGCACGATATTTATGGTATAGGCAGCTTCACCGAGCACAAACACTGGGGCTGCAGCGGCCCGCTTATTATAGATGCACGCATTAAATCCCACCACGCACCGGTATTGGAGCGCGACCCTGAAGTTGAAAAGCTGGTTGATAAAATGGGCGAAAAAGGGGGGGCTTTGTACGGATTGATTTAGGTTAGAATTGATGCAAGGGGCGCATATTAATGCTAATTGAAAAAAGTACGTTAACCGGCTTGCCTGGAGTGTTTTTTGCAGGCAATATTCTAACCGGCGTACCGGTTCAACATTTGGAGGTTGTTTAAGGCATTGCCCATGGTGTTGTTAAAATAAGCATAAACCGTTTTACCATCTGCTAGCCATTCTTTTACATATTGTGCATATTCATATAAAAAGTCATCGGCATAGCTGCCGCGGTATCCCCCATCGGGGCCATGAAACCGCAGGTAAACTACATCATCATGAACAGTTATCAACGGGCTGGCAGATGCCGGCATATCATGCAATACCATGCCCATATTATACCGCGCCAGCAGTTCATATACATCGTCACGATACCAACTCCGGTGTCTGAATTCAACTGCTACCTTCCATTCACAGCCCGGGTCGTTTAGCCGGATTATGCTGATTAACCGCTCAAGCGCATGCAGGTTATTTACCTGTATACTGGCCGGGAACTGTACCAGCAGGCAACCTTTTTTATCACCTGCCTGGCCAACTGCCTGCATAAAACGTTCCACATCTTCGGGGTTAAAAGCCAGGTTTTTGTTATGCGTTATCTCGCGCCACAATTTATAGGTAAACTTAAAGTGATGGGGCACTTCGGCAGCCCATTTGGCAACGGTTTTACCAATAGGTAGTTTATAAAACGAACTGTTAATCTCTATAGAGTTGAACAAAGTAGCATAAAATCCTAACCTGCTCAGATGTCCCAATTCCGGCGGAAAATCGCGTTTGGGGATCGGGATTTGCAAACCGCTTATACCAGCGTAAAATAAATTATCGTTATCCACCCAATTATAATAGGAACCGCAGCCCAATTGTTTTATTCAGCACTATCATTCCAATAACTATTCAGCCCCTTTTCCAGGGCAAACTGACTCGTCCTGAAATAACTATACACTAAAAGAAAGTGTATGAAAGAAGAATCGGAACAAAAAGCGAGTCAGATTCGCCTTACTAAGCGATGTCACTTTGAAAGCAGCCTACGGAATGAGATCATAAAATTGATAGAATCAGGGACTCCGCGGAGCGTGATAGCCTATCAGTATGGCATGTCGCGGGCATCTCTGAGTAAATGGATGCGCGACCGCGGCTCGAAAGAGTACCAGGAAAAACAGCGGGGATATCATTTAAGCGACATAGAAAAAAGATCCGTCGTCCGCCAGGTTGAGCAAGGCATTCTGAAACCTTATGCAGCGAGGAAGTCATACGGACTAAGTGGAGAAACGTTAAATAAATGGCTTAAGGCCTCGTTGAAAGAAAATGCCGAACTTGCGGTTCATGAAAAGTTTGAGATGAAGGATAAAGCTGAAGGGCAGTCTGGTGTGCCGGACCCGGAAACGGAAGCTTTAAAAAAGGCTTTGGAATATGCACAGCTAAAGATCAGTGCCTTAAATACCCTTATTGATGTAGCAGAGGATCAGTTTAAGATCAAGATCAGAAAAAAAGCTGGGGCCAGGCAGTCATGATAATGAAGCAGGATTACGCGCATTTAAGCTGGGCGTTTCTATGCGGACTGTTTGGCAAAACCCGCCATGCGCACTATGATCACTTATGGAGAAACCAGGATGACTCTATCAAAGAGGAAATTATCCTGCAGCTTGTTCATGAAATAAGGAAGCCTTTACCCCGGTTAGGGACAAGAAAGATGCTTTATCTGCTTAAGCCGCAACTGGCTTCTCATCATATAGAAATCGGCAGGGACTACCTGTTTGACTTGCTTGACGCTCATAAGCTGCTGATCAGGCAGCGTAAACGAAAAGCAATCACCACCGATTCCCGGCACTGGATGCATAAGTACGCCAACCTGGTAAAGGAAATGCATATTATACGGCCGGAGGAACTTTGGGTAAGCGATATAACTTACATTCGGGTGCAAAACCAATGGGGCTACCTGTCACTGATAACAGATGCATTTTCACGTAAGATCATGGGTTATTGTTTCCGCCTGGATATGCTGGCGCTGGGGCCTATAGCGGCCTTACAGATGGCCCTGGATGTCCGCAGTTACAGCGGGCAAACCCTTACCCATCACTCTGACAGAGGGTCCCAATACTGCTCTAAGGATTATGTGGAATTGCTTGGGAACGAAACTATTTCCATCAGTATGACTGAACGGGGTGACCCGTATGAGAATGCACTGGCCGAACGAATGAATGGCATCATCAAGGGGGAGTTCGACCTGTACATCAGCCCGGTTAACTTTGAGCAGACTTATAAAAAGATCGATAGCAGTATTAAGGCATACAACGAATTGAGGCCCCATGGAAGCTGTGACTACCTGACGCCTTGCCAGGCGCATGAACAAGGTGATGTACTGAAAAAACGCTGGAAGGAATACCCGGGCAAATGGGAGAAGGAAAAGCCGCTGGCCATACCCGCCTGACAGATGAGTTATCAACAAAAAGAGGAGGTTCAGCAAAAAGAAAAAAAGAAGCAAAAAAAGAAAAACGTGTTGAAATATGGAAAACTGAAGGAGTTTCCCACATTCCAACACAACAAACAAACAACAAGTTATTTAACTTTATCTTTAAAAAAAGAACCTGTATAGTGTTTACAGGATTAACTCACAAATCTGTATAGTTATTTCAGGACGGGTCAAACGCATCTAATTGGGTTAACATAACTTGACATATTTTGGATATTTTTTACATAAATATCTAATAATCAGTATTTTGTATTTTGGTACGGTTAACACTAAATTGATCTCGCAATTTAGGCGTATCCAAATAAAAATAAGGTATCGTTTGATGCTTATATCTTCCCAACGCTATAAGCTTATTCCCTTAGCTATTATTAAACAACAGCTTATCGTAGTTAACTATTTAGATGCGTTTGCCCTGGCCCCCTTTCATCTCTAGCTTTTTACCCGTTCGCCTTTTACCTTTCACCTCACCCCAACTGCTGCAATTGCTTAATATCTTCAGGTGTTGTTTTACAGCAGCCGCCAATAATTTTGGCGCCTGCCAAATACCAGCTTTTTGCCCCGTCATAAAAATGAGTATGGCTTGTGTTAGCCGGCAGCCAGCATTTATTCACAGCATCCCAAACTTCGCCCTTGTTTGGATAAACCAGGATATACTTACTGGTATTTGTGGCCGCTATCTTTACTAATGAAGCTATATGCTGTGGCGCGGTGCAGTTAACACCAACCGCTACTACCTGTGCCGATTGATTTATCAATTTTACAGCATCGGCAAAATCTTCCCCGCTGCTCAGGTGGCTTTCATCTTTACAGCTGAAACTGATCCAGGCTTGTACGCCGGGAAACTCCGCTAACAATTCCTGCAACGCAACGGCCTCATCTATACACGGAATGGTTTCGCATGCCAGTACATCTGCCCCGGTTTCTATTAATACCTGCATCCGGCGGCGGTGAAACGCTTTCAAATCTTCAATGCCTACACCGTAATTGCCCCGATATTCTGATCCATCGGCCAATGACGCCCCATAAGGCCCTACCGAGGCAGCTACCAATGGCCTTTCACGGCCGGGGAACGCTTTGATAAACTCATCACGCGCATCAAAAGCCAATTGTACGCTCAGCTGCATCAAGCCGATAGCTTCTTCGGTTGTATATCCGTGCTTTGCAAAACCTTCAAAGCTGGCCTGGTAGCTGGCGGTTGTTATGACATCGGCGCCTGCCATTAAATAATCATAGTGTACCTGCTTAATCAGCTCCGGGTTCTCGTTTAACAGTTTTGCCGACCATAAACTATGGTTAAGATCAGCACCCCTCGCCTCCAGCTCGGTTGCCATTGCCCCATCAAGAACAACCAAACCTTTTTTTTGAATAAAATTATCGAAGATGTTTTTCATGCCTAAAATTCCGGGCTGCAAGGTAGCAATTGTATGTGTTCCAGTTTAAAACTCGCTATTTAAATTTAGGAAAATGTATCCTGCGGCGAAACAATAATCCTTTATTAAAGCACTCACATATTGCCGGTTTCTTAAAAACCGGGCGAGGCCTAAACCCACCCGTATCATGCCCTGTCTGCCTCTGTACCCGGTTTTTGAAGCATCCCAGTTATTTTACCACCTTAATTTTAGTGACGATGATATAATTGTACGTAGCAAAAATGCCCGTATCCTTTTTGTAATTTAAATTAACGTTTATCGGGAACCGGGTATTTTCATTAATTCCCAATTGTGCCAGCGAGGAGTTGATATGATAATAGGAAGGTGGATTTTTTGCGGTATCGTTTTTAATGGTGATCAGTAAGCCACCACATAACGGCGAAGGGCACATACGAAGGTCGTAGCCTGTTAAAACCCCATTGCTTTGATACGGGGTTTCGTTATTCTTTTTACAGGATGCAATTAGCAACCCTAAACAAAAGATGATAGCAAGCAATTTCATGATTAGTTTTATTATTAATACGACTGCAATATCCGCAGCGATACAGGTTATTAAAATTAATTCAAAACCAGCACTTTATCTGCAAATATCAACGAAATAACTTATATTGGTGTTTGTATTTAATTTAGTACTACATCAACCTTATTGCCTGTAAATGACATCTACCCAAACCAATGCCACATGGCCCTTATGGCGACGGATAGCCTTCCGCTTTTTTTTCATTTACCTTACCCTGCAGATAGCGCCGCTGGCCTGGCTGGCCGAAATCCCTGGAGTTGGCAAGTTATTGTCTTTTTACTATTCCTTTGTTGATTGGGCTGTAACTACATCTAACAAGCTATTTTTTCATGTTCGTGAGGTTTTGGTGCAACCCAACGGCAGCGGCGATACATCATGGGCCTGGGCGCAACTGTGGGCAATATTATGCGTAGCGCTCATTGGCTGTCTGCTGTGGTCGGTAATTGACCGTAAGCGAACCAGTTACACTCATCTTAACTACTGGCTTTGCCTGGCAGCTCGTTATTACCTTGCTTTTTTTGCCTTAAGCTACGGTATACTTAAAATATACGCCTTGCAAATGCCGTTTCCAAATCTGCATCAATTGGCCACGCCACTTGGCGATTTGCTGCCCATGCGTTTATCGTGGATGTTTATTGGCTACTCCAAAACCTACCAGGTGTTTTCGGGCATCATGGAAACATTGGTTGGCTTGCTGCTGCTAAACCGCCGTACAGCAACCCTCGGCGTATTTATGGCGGCCGGCGTATTTGGCAATGTAATGATGCTTAACCTGAGTTATGATATCCCGGTTAAGCTATTTTCAATGGAACTTACTTTGGTAAGTTTGTTTTTACTGGCTAACGAGGCAGGTCGGCTTTATTACTTTTTTGTACTCAATAAGCCTGCACCAGTTGCCAATACTTATCATTTTAAATATACCCAAAAATGGATGCGCATAAGTCGCATTGTGTTCAAATGCGCGTTTTTACTTATAGCTGTAATTATGCAAATAATAAAAAACTGGCAATATTACCAGGAAGCAAACGCAGCGCCAGACAAGCAATATCTTAAAAACGGAGTTTATGAAGTGGCCGTTTATTCGGTAAATAAAAAAGATATTCCTTTGTCTGTTGCAGATACCTTAAGATGGCATGACTTTATTTTAGAAAACGGCACCGGGAGTATTAAAACTGCAGATACAGCCTTCAGGCAACGCTATAAGCGTGGGTATTTTGTTTACACTACAGATTCTGCGAATCACCTTTTTAAGATACAAAAGTTCGCCGGAGATAATTACTGGTTAGCCAGTTTCAGATATGAAAATCCAGATAGCACCACCATAAAACTTTGGGGAAAAATACGCAACGATAGCTTATATGTACTGTTAAAGAAAACAAACCGGCATTTTCAATTGGCCGAACGGCAGTTTCATTGGTTGAGCGAGCGTAACAGGTAATTGTGAGATCTGTTGTCTGAGGACTGTGGTGTGTGGTCTGTAGGACGTGTAGTGCGGGCCGAACTTTTACCTTGGAGAACTTCCGATCTCGGAACATAGACCCCTGACCTCGCACATCAGGCCACTGAACTTAATTGTAACAACTTTAATGTTTAAATCTGTAGCTATCAAACAATTAATCAATATTGGTGCTTTTTAGATAAAATAGTTAGCAATGCCTAAATGGAGTAAAGTAGTATTAAAAGTGTTAGGGTCATTGATAGGCGTTGTAATCATCGCGTTTGCAGGCGTTTCCATGTACATCATCTTCAACAAAGAAAAGGTGTTAAAAATGATGACCGCCGAACTCAACAAAAACCTTAATGGTACGCTTACCATTGGTAAACTCGATCCTGCATTTTTCAAGGGCTTCCCCGGTGTTTCGGTAAGCCTCAAAGATGTGGTTATAAAAGATAAGCAATGGCCGGTACACCGCCATACCCTGTTAGATGCCAAAAACTTCGATGTATCTGTAAATGCCGCGGCTTTACTGCATGGCAGCGTGGAAATCAATAAAATAGATATCAGCAATGCTGTTATTGATTTGTTTACCGATAGCTCAGGGTACAGCAACACCGCCGTTTTTAAAAGCAAACCAACAGATTCTGTTAAAATAGATAAAAACACCAGCCCATCTACCCAGATCAAACGCTTTGGTTTAACCAATGTGAATTTTACCGTCGACGACCGCAAGGCCTTCAAGTTATTTAAGTTTGAGGTACAGGATGTTGATGGCCGCATGCAGTGGCCTGTTACCGGCTGGCACGCCTTCATCAGCCTGAAAACAATGGTTAAAAGCTTTTCTTTTAACACCAGGAAAGGTAGCTTTATGAAAGATAAACTACTCACCGGCGATTTTGATATCAGCTACCATCAACCATCAAAACAAATTACAGTTGTCCCTAAGGTTTTAAATATCGGTAGTGATGCCTTTACTATAGGCGGTAAATTTGACCTGGGCAAGCCGAACGTGAATTTTGCGCTTAACATTGCCAACGATAAAATTTTGTGGACAGATGCATCCAACCTGCTGGCGCCCAACATTACCAAAAGCCTTAAAATGTTTAATATTGATGCCCCGATAGCCGTAACTTGTAAAATTGCAGGCACTTTTGGCGGCGGGGGCGATCCATCCATATTTGTTACTGCCCGGATAAGCGATAATATTGTTACCATGCCGGGTGTTACGATTGAAAACTGCAGCTTTAGCGGGGTGTTTTCTAATAATTATATTAATGGCAGGGGACTTAATGATGATAACTCCGTTATCAAACTCTATCATTTTAACGGTACCTATAAAAAGGTGCCATTTACCATTGATACGGCTTTTATAAATAACCTGAATACCCCGGTGGCCACGGGCATTTTTAAAGCGAATTTTGATATCGCAAAACTAAACGGCGCCATTGGCGACGATGACCTGCGCTTTACCAAGGGTTATGCCGATCTTAAGCTGGCCTACAAAGCCGACCTGGTTAATTATAGAATCTCGAAACCGCAGTTAGGCGGTACTATCAATATAAAAAATGCCAATGTAAGTTACCTGCCCCGTAACCTCAACTTTAAAAACAGCGCCATCACTATCAAGTTTGCAGGTAACGATTTGCTGCTGAATAACATCCGCATGCAATCGGGCCAAAGCATTGTTTACATGGATGGCCGGGTGAACAATTTTTTAAACCTGTACTATACCGCTCCCGAAAAAATAGTACTTAAGTGGCGGGTACACAGTCCGCAATTACATTTGGCCGAGTTTCTTGGCTTTTTAAACCGGGCCGAGCCTGTTGAAAAGGTTAAAAGAGGTAAAAAAGCCAATATGAACGATGCCCTGAGTACCGCGTTTGAAAAAGGCACAGCCGAGATCCACCTGCAGGTTGATAAAGTATATTATAAAAACTTTTTGGCCACCGATGCTACTGCCGACTTTTTAATGGCCGATAACAGCATTAAGGTTAACAACTTAAGTGTTAAACATGCCGGTGGCTCATTAAAACTTAACGGCAATTTTGTACAGAATGGAAAGGTTAACGATTTTATCATCAATACTAAAATTGATAACGTAAATACCAGTAACTTTTTCCTGGCGTTTAACAACTTCGGGATGAATAGTTTTACATCAAAAAGCCTGAGCGGATTTTTATCGGCACAGGCTCACCTCACCGGTAAAATTAATGGTGCTGGCGATATTGTACCCGGCAGCCTGAAGGGCTTAACAACCGTTGATTTAAAAGAAGGTGCATTGCTAAACTTTAAGCCCATTACAAGCGTAGGTAAATTCGCTTTTCCGTTCAGGGATTTAAACAATATTCGTTTTCAAACGCTTAATATGAAGTTTGATATTGATGGCGATAGAATAAACATCAGCCCCATGCAAATTAATTCAAGTGCTATTAACATGAATGTAGCCGGCGTTTACTCACTATCAAGGGGCACAAATATAGCATTGGATATACCTTTGCGTAACCCAAAAGGCGATACGGCAATAATAGACGCAACCGAACGTAATAAAAAGCGTATGAAGGGAATAGTATTGCACATTTTGGCTGCCGACGGCGATGATGGCAAGATAAAAATCAAGTGGAACAAAAACCGCGATAAAGACAAAAAAGATGATAAAAAAACTGAAAACACTGATGACAAAACGGGCTCTTGACGGTTATAAAAATGGCACGATATGTGCCTCATTTATAACAAATAAAATAGATGTATTTTTGACACAATAATAGCAATTGAATGCGTATCTTTGTGAATCCATTTAAGAGAGATCACGATTGATTATACACTTACCGGTAACTGCAACATATTTCAATACGGTAAACACCGCGCATCCTACTGCAATAGTATCAAAAAGCCAACCCCTGCATCATCAGTATCCCGGGTTCAGAAAAAATTTAGGAGCACCGTTAAATGATCATATTTTTATAGAGCAGGTTAAACCAACCGTGTAAATTCTTATCGGACATATAATTAGCTGAAATAAATCTATTCAATAAAAATGAGACAACTCAAAATATCCCAATCCATTACCAATCGTGAATCTCAGTCACTTGAAAAATACCTTCACGAGATAGGTAAAGTAGATTTAATATCTGCCCAGGAAGAAGTGATCCTGGCGCAAAAGATCCGTGAGGGCGACCAGGCCGCATTAGAGCGTTTGACAAAAACAAACCTTCGTTTTGTGGTATCTGTGGCAAAGCAATACCAAAATCAGGGTTTAACCCTGGGCGATTTAATTAACGAAGGTAACTTAGGTTTAATTAAAGCGGCTAAACGTTTTGACGAAACAAAAGGCTTTAAATTCATTTCATACGCAGTATGGTGGATCCGCCAATCTATATTATCTGCCGTTGCCGAGCAATCACGTATTGTGCGTTTACCATTGAACCAAATTGGTTCATTAAGCAAAATTCATAAAGCAGCTTCAAAATTAGAGCAGGAATTTGAAAGACAACCAACACCGGAAGAACTGGCCGAGGACCTCGAAATATCTGTTGATAAAATTGCCGATTCACTAAGCAATGCGGGCCGCCAGGTATCTATGGACGCTCCTTTTATACAGGGCGAAGAAAATACCTTGCTTGATGTTTTGCAAAGTACCGATGCAGCAACCGATACCGAACTGATGATGGATTCATTATCACAAGAGATCAAACGCTCATTAGGTATCCTTGCCGAACGCGACCGCGAGGTTATTATCCTTTTCTTTGGTTTAGGTGGTTATGCCGCACATTCGTTAGAAGAAATTGGCGAGAAATTTAACCTTACCCGCGAGCGTGTACGCCAGTTAAAAGATAAAGCGTTGATGCGTTTACGCCACAACTCAAAATCAAATCTTTTACAATCGTATTTGAACTAAACGATTTAGCAGATTATAAGGAACGCGAATGATGAAAATTATTCGCGTTTTTTTGTGATTACAATTCCCCCTCCTGTCATGCTGGGTTGTAAAATTCGGGAAATCCTGGAGGAAGAATGACAACGGTTTCTCCCTAATGTCATGCTTGTTTCAGGACCCCATGTGCTAAGTATACTTCATGCGGGTCACCTGTCCTGTGGGATCCTGAAACAAGTTCAGGATAACTTCCGTTTTTTAACTTGTCATGGGTAGGTACGAAGCATTTGCATACCATGTAATATTCGTCATGCATCGTTCGCGAATAGATGCTTCGTTCCTCAGCATGACAGCCTTTTTTGATACAAAACTTTACCCCACAAAAAAAAGCATCTGCCCTTTTCAGAACAGATGCTTGTACGATTATGATAATAGTTTATTTATTAACCTACTTTTACATTTACCGCATTTAAGCCTTTTTTACCTTGTTCTACATCGTAGGTAACGCTATCGTTTTCACGGATAGTGTCGATAAGGCCTGAGGCATGTACAAAAACTTCGGCACCACCATTTGTTGGTACGATAAATCCGAATCCTTTGCTTTCATTGAAAAATTTTACTGTTCCTTGCATTATATTTTTATTTAATTAGGCGAATGTACAGTTAAATAATTAACAATCTGTTATAAATAAGGCAATTAAAGTTTTTTTATACCTGAAGTCGTTAAACAATAAAGGCCCGCGGTGTGTTTCGGGGCCTTTATTATTAGCGTGTTAGCCTTTTATTAATGAGTTAAAGCAGCGCTGCTGTACACATGATATTCGCCGGGCGCAAGCGTTACAGGCATAGTTGCCGAGGTAACATTTAGCGTTGCCCCTGTTAACGCATCGGTATAAGTGCCGGTTGAAGGGAAGGTAATGTTGGCGGTTTGCGTTGCCACATCAAAATTTCCTAAAACCTCCACATTGACGCCCGCATCCTTTAACTGGATGCTTTTTATAGCGCCCGACAGGCTGTACACAAAATTGGTACTGGCAAATACTGCGTTCTTTTTACGCAGGTTAATCATGGCCGAATAAACTTTATACAATTGTATACGCTGCGCCTGGGCAAAATAGTTCCACAAAATGGGTTTATTGCTTGTGCGCCCCCCGTTGGAGTCGATAGATTGATCGTAGCCTAACTCGCCAAACTGCCATAACATTTTAGGGCCCGGCACCGAGAACAGGAATGCCGCTGCCATTTCTTCGCGTTTCAGGCCGGTTGTAATATCCTTAACATTATAACCGCCAGATGCGTTTCCGTAGCTTTCATTTTTAAACATCAGGCGTTCCTCGTCGTGACTTTCAAAATAGCCTACCAATTGGTATGGCAGGGTAAAGGTATGCTGATCATAAAATATTCCCTGGAAATTTGAATTAGTTAGCCAGCCCATGGTAGCTTCATTGGCATTATAATTCAAATTGTTCCACAACATCATGCCCTCGCCGGCCAGTTCCTTTTCTTCCTGGTTAGCCGCAAAGTGTTCCAATATCACATAAAAGTTATTATTGTCGATGCTTTTAATGTAGTTATTGTAGTCTTTCCAGATAGCTACGCGGCTGGCGTCATACTGGCTCCAGGCGGTAACTGCAGCATCGCCGCTGGTACCATAATTAACCTGGGTAAATCCCTTGGAAAGATCGAACCGGAAACCATCTATTTTATACTCCTGCATCCAGAATTTGATCACGTTTTTTACAAAATATTTGGTAGCAGCGCTTTCATGATTAAACTGGTACCCTACGTTGTATGGGTGTGTAGGGTCTACATTGTACCAGGGATTGTTTGCTGCCGGCTTGCCAGCGGCGGTATTAAAATACATTTGCACCATTGGCGACTGACCGAACGAATGATTTAGCACCATATCCTGGATAACGGCAATACCTCTGGAGTGGCATTCGTCGATAAATGCTTTTAAGGCATTCTTAGTGCCATAATATTTATCGGGAGCAAAGTAAAACGAAGGGTTATATCCCCATGAAAGGTTACCTTCAAATTCATTTATAGGCATCAGCTCAATGGCATTTACACCAAGTTTGGCCAGGTAGTTTAACGAATCTTTTAAAGTTTGATAATTGTGGTTGGTAACAAAATCGCGCAGTAATAATTCATATATCACCAGGTTCTTTTTTTCCGGCCGTACAAAGTTTGGCACCTTCCAGCTATAAGCAGGCTGGTTGGCCTGCATCACACTTACATTTCCGGTTGTTTTGCCGGTTGGGTAAGCCTTTAAACCAGGATAGGTAAGGGCATCTATATAGCTGTCATTATTAGGATCGAGCACTTTTTGGGTGTACGGATCGGCCACTTTAAGTGTGCCGTCAATCAGGTACTGGTAGGCATACTCGGTATTGGCGTCAAGATTATCAATCTGTATCCACCAGTTTTTGCCATCGGGTGTGTGGTTCATGGCATATTTGGCATCGGCTGTCCAGTTATTGAAATCGCCTATAACGCTTACCGATGTTTTTGATGGTGCGTATAAATTTAAAATAACCGACTTGCCTGAGTTGATGTAAGTGACTCCATCAACAGCGCCCGAAGGCAACGCTTTACCACCCGGTACCACCGTTGTGGTATCTCCGGGAACGTTCCCGGAATTATCTCCGGAAGAAGGCTTCTTGCATGAAGTAGATCCAATCGCCAAAAAGGTGACCAGCAAAAAGTAAACATTTTTGATTATCATATATTTTGTGTTTATAAAATTGGCCGTATAAAAGTAACCTGAATTTTCTATTTTAAGTATAACAACACCTAAAATAAATTTCTCAAAAATAGCAACTGGGGTTATGCTATGAAAACCAAGCGTTTACAAAAGTATATAATTAGGTTTTAAGAAACAATAGGCGCTGCCATTTTCAGATAACCGGATATAGTGATCGAGACGCTGCGCGGCAGACCGGATGCTTGCTACTTTAACGGCGCCATATGCACAGCAGCATGAATATTTTAAATAAACCTGTCAATCCACAAAAATTATACTTAGCATTGTGCTTATTTAGAATCATTCTTGAAAAGAACATTCGCCATAGTATTGCTTAATCATGCCAGGTTATACGCCTATACTATCAATTTAAACTTATGAACAATTTTTATAAAATAACCCTATTTATACTATCCATCATGGCATCCGGCTATGCCCAGGCGCAAAAGAGCACCAGGGATACCCTGCACCTGGATAGTGTGATTATTAAAGAAAGCAGAGCAAAATACCTGTCCAATGTGCAGGGTACTTATATTTTTGCAGGTAAGCGTACGCATTTAATTTACCCTGATGCCGGTAAAATTACCCTGGTCAATAACTCCGCCCGAATGCTGTTTGCCAAAGTGCCTGGCCTTAATGTTTGGGAAATGGATGGCGCCGGTCTGCAATTAAATATAGGCAGCAGGGGGACCGATCCGCACCGGTCTATCGAGATGAACATGCGGCAAAACGGATACAATACCAACTCCGACGCATTTGGCTACCCCGAAAATCACTACAATGTACCCTTCCAGGCCATTGGCGAAGTACAGTTTGTACGGGGCTCGGCCGCGTTACAGTTTGGCCCCCAGTTTGGCGGCATGGTAAACTATAAAATTAAAGAGGGTGACAGCACCAAAGTTTTTGGTTTTGAGAGCGAACAAACTGCCGGTTCAAATAACTTTTTTAACTCCTACAATGCCATTGGCGGTAAAGTTGGCAAACTGAGCTATTATGCCTTTTACTCCACCCGCCGGGGCGACGGCTGGCGGCCTAACGCGGCTTTTGATTACCACTCGTACTATGCCAATATCAAATACCAGTTTAATAGCAAGGGCAGCATAGCATTGCAGTTTTCAAGGTCAGATTATGTGCAGCAAATAGCGGGCGGCTTAACAGATGCTCAATTTGCGGCTGATAACCGGCAATCATTCAGGGCCAGGAACTTTTTCAACCCCGAAATTAATATCCCGGCTTTGTTATTCAATTACGCGTTTAACAGCAATACCCGGTTAGAGATTACATCGCATGTGGTATTTGGCCAACGTAACAGTGTACAGTTTATTAATACGCCTAACATTAAAGATACCGTTAATACCAGCCTGAAAACATTTAACCCACGCCAGGTAGACCGGGATTATTATGCAGGCTTTACTACCGAAGCACGTTTACTGCATACCTACAAATTGGGCGATCTTAAAAGTACCTTTACCACCGGGGTAAGATATTTTGAAGAAACCACCAAACGCAAGCAAAAAGGTGTAGGCACCATCGCCTCCGATTTCGATTTAACGCTGGTTAAACCTTATGGAATAGATTTAAGGCTCCACTCTATCAATTATGCAGCCTTTGCCGAGAACATTTTCCAGGTTACGCCACAATTTACCATAACGCCGGGAGTACGGTACGAAGTCATCAAATCGACAACATCGGGCGTTATCAGCAATGCAACCTTCCCCATTGGCTATAAAGGGAACCGCAACTTCCCGCTATTTGGCACGGGGTTACAGTACCAGTTCGGGAATGGCAGCCAGCTATACGGCAATATATCGCAGGCTTACCGCCCCTACCTGTATGCGGCTGTTACTCCTGCTGATAACCTGACAGTGATTGACCCTGACATTAAAGATAGCCGGGGATATGATATAGATATGGGTTACCGCGGCAACGTAGGTGCTATACTTAGTTTTGATATTAATGGCTTTTATGTACGCTACAACAATAGGGCAGGAACGCTCACCCAAACCGACGCCCAAAATGTAAGCCATTTGTATTTAACTAATATTGGCAATGGTGTGGCCAAGGGGATCGAGGCTTATACGGAAGTATCATTACTCCGTTCGTTTAATGCCCGTGCCGGCAGCGACATCCGGCTGTTTAATTCACTTGCTTATACGCACGGGCGCTACGTCACCGGGGCAATTAATCAGGCAGGTAAAAACATCAGCCTGGCCGGTAACCACCTTGAAAATGTGCCCGACTGGATAAACCGTACCGGTCTTACTTTTTTAAGCGGCCCTGTAAGCAGTACCCTGCAGCTGAGTTATACCAGTAAAAGCTACAGCGATGCCAATAATACGGTATTCAACTCAACCGGTGCTACTGGGATAGTACCCGCTTATCATGTGGCTGACTGGGCGTTCAACTACCGGTTTTTTAAAAACTACCATATCAGCGCCGGAATCAATAATTTGTTTAATGCCCAATATTATACACGCCGTATTAACATGTACCCCGGGCCGGGTATTTTGCCGGCAGATGGCCGCACATTTTATGTAGGCTTTGGAATTAAGCTTTAAATAAAAAAAAGGCCTTCCGAGACTGTGGAAGGCCTTTTGGGCTTTATTGTTTTACAAATTATTCTAAGTGTTTTTTCACTGTCCTGGTTAGTTCGGTTAAATCGAAAGGCTTTTTAAGGTAGCCGTTAGCACTGCCCGCTTTGGTAATTTCTTCAATATTGTTTACAGCAGATATCATGACAACCGGTATATGACTTGTGGCTGGGTCGCTTTTAAGGCCCTTGCTTATTTCCTGGCCGCTGGCATCGCTTTTCCAGTCGGTAAGCCAGTTATCCAGCAGAATAAGGTCCGGGTTTATCTCTAAAAGCTTTTTAAGGATCCGGGCATTGTCCGAGGCCACAACTTCGTAACCTTCCTCTTCCAGAACGTACGCTATGGTATCCCTGATGTCTTTATCATCTTCAATCACTAAAATTTTCTTAGCCATAAGGTATTGATAGTTAAGACCGAATATAGTTAACTTTAATTAAAAATTATAAAATTTTCCTATAATTCATTTAAAATTAAACAGAACCGGTGCTATAATAACAAACAGAATACCTTTTGTTTTGGCAATTTGGCTTATACCCCAAAAAAACTTTAGGCTATAAATTACCTTAGCTATTATAACAAATGCGGCAGCGAGGTTCGTAGCTTTCTTTTTCGCCCAAAAGGATTCGGGCGTTATCGGGTACAAGGCGATAGGAATACAAAGCGGGGTTGCCGCATTGCACACAAACGGCATGCAGTTTGGTAACCGATTCGGCAATGGCCATAATGGCTGGCATGGGGCCAAAAGGGCGGCCCTTAAAATCCATGTCCAACCCGGCAACTATTACGCGGATGCCTTTATTAGCCAGTATATTGCAAACCTCGGGTAATTGGTCGTCAAAAAATTGCGCTTCGTCTATCCCTATCACGTGGGCATCATTGGTGAGCAACAATATAGCCGATGCACTATCAACAGGTGTTGAGCTAAACCTGTTGGCATTGTGCGAAACGATGGCATCGTCGCTGTAACGTGTATCTGATTTTGGGCTAAATATCTCTACTTTTAGTTTAGCTATTCGTGCACGGTTTAGCCTGCGGATAAGCTCTTCGGTTTTGCCCGAAAACATCGATCCGCATACCAGTTCAATACTGCCACCTGATTCACTTTTACGCCTAAAAACATCTTCGTGGTAAACCATTCTTTAAATAAAAACCTAAATATTAAACTCTAAATCCTAAGTCCCAAACGCTAAATCTCAAAAACCTGGTGTGATTGCCAAATCTCGATATTAAAACCTTGTCTCCTTAACCCGAAAAGAAAAAAACGGAAGATGTAAAACAAAGCAACTGATATTCATATTGTAACTACAGCATACAACGTGTATGGTATAGCACGGCGCCAAATATCAGAATTTTATCCTATTTTTGGTAAGCATTTTCCCAACATTGAAGCCATGAAGCAAATGGATATTTTTAAAAAGATTGGTGGTATTTTACAAGAGCTTAATGACCAATATGATTACCTGAAAGCCGAAAACAGCGATTTGAATGAACTTGAACTGGAGCTTTTTGTAGCTAATGCCCATTTTTTAAAAGATCATGCCGAAATACTGCGCAAAATACATGAGCGCAAAACCACGCCAGCCGATAAACCGGAACTGGCTATAATTAAGCCGGAGCCTGCAATTGAAAAGCCCAGGCCCGTGGTTACAGCCACACCGGTAACAAAGCAAGAGCCATTACACGAACGTCGCTTTTTTGAACCTATGGTTCAGCAGAAACCGGTGGTTGAAACCAGGCTGGAATTAACCAATGAAGCCGAACCTCCCGTTCACGTACCCTATAACCCTGTTAAACCCGAAATAGAGCTGCCTGCCCCTGCTAATGAAGAACCAACCCCGGTAATTAACCTGGAGGCAGATAGCACCGAAGATCCCTATACATTTGAAAGCGAGGGTTTAGAAACTCCGGAACAAGAAATAGTGTTGGATGAAGCCGGTGAACCAGAGGAAGAAGTAAAACCATTGGAATCCGTTACCCTGGCCAAGCCGGTGATTGAAAAACCAGCACCCGCGCCACTGCCAGACCTATTTAAACCGATGGTGGCTAAAGTTGAACCTGTAAAAGAAGAGGCTGATAAAGTACTCACCTTTAATCAAAAAATATCGGCGCAAATAGCAGAGCGGGACAAAAACTTGCCTACATCAGCTAATGCGCTGCCCATTACCGACCTAAAATCGGCCATAAACCTGAACGATAAACTACTTTATATCAAAGACTTGTTTAACGGTTACAGCCTGGCCTACAGCGAAGCTATTGAGATAGTAAACCGCTTTAATACCTACGAAGAAGCCGAGCGCTTTTTGAAAACTAATTACGTTGCCAAAAACAACTGGGAAGGTAAAGCCGCAACCGCAGAGAAGTTTTATAACTTGCTGAGGAGACGGTATCCTGCTGTTTAGTCGATGAATAATGACCACAACTAAATGACCAAATTTAAGGATACCGACATGCAAGCCATTATAGGCTGGATATTGCGCGCAGGCGTATTAATATCCATGAGCGTTGTTTTTATTGGTGGGGTGTTGTACCTGTACAGGCACGGGCAAACCCAGGTAGACTATAGCACCTTTAAAGGCGTGCCCGATTTTGTGGCGAGCGTTGGGGGGATTCTGCATGGTATTTTCACCGGCCGTGGCCGTGCCATTATTCAGGCCGGTATTATATTATTAATAGCTACCCCCATTATACGTGTGGTGTTTTCGGCCATTGGTTTTGTAATTGAAAAGGATTATTTGTACCTGGGCATCACCATGCTGGTGTTGCTGATTATCATGGCCAGCATGCTGAGCGGGCATGCAGGATAAAAGTATTTAAAACCTTTTTGTCTTTTGCGCATTGTATTAACTATAAAGTATTATGCAAAAGCAAGTTATGCAAAGGCAGTCGGTACAATCATCTGCACTAAATAGCGCCGGCTATGATCCCTCTTCAAAAATATTAGAACTCGAATTTAGGGACAGCGGAGGGGTATGGCAATATTTTGGCGTTTCAAATGCTTCGTTCAAAAAATTCATGGGTGCCGAATCATTAGGGCATTTTTTTGTTACCCAGATAAAGGGTAAATATCCGGAGATCCGGATCAGGTAAACTCAATTTGCAACTCCAAAATATATAATTCTAAGCCCGGGTCTCTGTTTTTTACCCTTGACTTCGGGTTTTCAACTGAATACTATCCTCCATTTCACTGTTAACACAACATTACCTTAATTACCGGTACGGCGCTGCTCATCATCGCTACCTGTATTGTGTTTAGTGGCCGATTTAACCGATGTTTTACCAAAACGATACGAAAATCCAATTCGCACTATCCGGGTTTCTTTTTTATTGTATTCCGATAGATCGATGTTTTGGTACATGGCATGATTGCGGTCACGGTCAGTATTAAAAACATCATTTAAATTTATTTTAATACTTGCGCGTTTGTTAAAAATACTTTTGCTGATGCCGGCATTAACCGCATAGCTTTGTTTAAGTTGGTTTACACCGTATAAAGTTGGCGATTCGTACCTGCCGGTAATTTCGGCAGCTATGGTGCTGCTAATTGCAAAGGTTTGGGTGCTGTTAAAAATAATGTCCTGCGATGCTTTATTAAAACTGCCATTAACCGGGTAAGCCTTGTAGCGTATATATGATGCGTCTAAATTAAAATTTGCCGACCACCATTTGGTAAATTGTACAGGCGCGTAAAATGATATTCCGTATACGTAAATATGGCCAAAGTTTTTACGCTCGGTTATATTAACCTTGGTGGTATCGTTTTGCCGGTAAACCGGAAAATCGTATGCATCATTGGTTTGGTTGTAATATAACGTAGTGATAAAGGTATCGTTGTAAGTATGCGATAGCTGGATGGTATTGGTATACTCGGGTTTTAAATTTTTATTGCCCGACCGGTAATCGTACGGATCGGTGTAATATAAAAACGGGTTGATGTCCTGGTAATCGGGCCGGTGGATGCCGCGGTTGAAACTTATGCCGAAGACGTTTTTGGGGTTGTAAGTATAACTTACCTGTGTTTGCGGAAACAGGTCAAAATAGTTATATGAAGTGGTTGTCCGTGTGCTGCTTATCGAGCTTCCTTTTGAATTGGTGTTTTCGGCCCGCAAGCCGGCAGTAATATCCCACTTGCCAACTTTGTTAATGTAATTAATATATCCTGCGCTTACTTTTTCGACATACAAAAAACGGTTGCTAAAATCAGGATCAGCTTTATAAACATTGCCAACCCTGGGCCCAAATGTAAGGTTGTTATCGCTTTTGGCATAGTTGTATTTTGCACCTGCCTCAATGCGCGAAGTTTTGGTAAGCGGGTTTACGTAGTCGGCTTTAAACGTCCAGATGTGGATGCCGGAGGGCGAGATATTTTGCAATTGCTGGGCATCCCGGTAATTGCTGCCACCGGGCGTGTAAAAATTGTTGGTAATAAATTCATTGGAGTGGCGGCTATAAGTAGAGTAGGTAGCATCGGCCGAAAGGCTTTTGCCGCTTTTATCCAGTTCGGCGTTATAATTAATATTATAATTTAAAAAGCTGCTGCCCCTGTCAAGGTTGGATTGTGAAATGATGATAGAATCCAGCTTATTTTGATTGGATATTTTTAAAGTATTATCTTTTATAAATTTACTATCGGTTACTATACCGCCCACCAAAAAACCAATACTTTGCCCTGGCGACAACGAATAATCGAGCCCGGCTTTAAAATTGTGGTTTTGTGTTTTTTGGATATTATGATAGGCTACATTGTAGTTACTTAAGGTGTCGTGGTAGCTGATATTCCTGTCGGTGTTAATGATGCGCGTAGTTTTATTATCATCAAAAGTATAATTGCCAAATACGTTAACCTTTGTCGTCCGGTTATTGAAAACAATGCCGGCCCTGCCTTTGGCATATTTGCCATATCCGGCCCCGGCAGTTAAAGTACCGTTGGTTCCTACATTTTTTCCCTTTTTTAGCACAATGTTGATAATACCGCCACCCGATGCATCATACTTTGCCGATCCGCTATTGATGATTTCTATCTGATCGATGGTGCTGCTTTGCATGCTGCGTAACAGGTTGTTAAGGTCGTCGCCGGTTAAATTAGTGGCGCGGCCATCAATGGTAATAAGGGCGGGTTGCCTGCCGGTAATGCTTAATGATTCTTTATCGCCCCCCACATGTACACCCGGCGACTGGCGCAGCACCTCGTAGGCCGAATTGCCATCGGCCAGGATACTGTTTTGTACATTAAGCACAATTTTGCCCGGCTTAACCTGTATGTATGGCCTGCGGGCTATTACGGTTACATCCTTAAGTTGGGTGCTGGTTTGTTTGAGGGTAATGGGTGGCGCTCCAAATATTTGCCCGGCAACTAAACTAAATGGCCCTGCATAAACTTTAGCGCTGCCTATCTGGCTTGCCAAAATAATGTAACTGCCGGGTTTTATATTGGTTAGCTGGTAAGATCCTGTTTTATCGGCCAGGGTTGATTTAATGATGGCAGAATCGGCCGCCAGCATGAGCACAACAGTGGCTGCCTCGGCAGGGCTGTTGGTTTCTGTCAAAACTTTACCCTGAATTACCGAAGATTTTGTTTGTGCAAAAGAACCATAGCACATTCCGGTAAGGATTGCAAAAAAAATGCCTCCGAATAAAACCTTCATTAATAGTTGATGTAGAAATTTGCGATAAAGTAACGTTTAGAAAATGTATCGCAATATAACACAAAATACTAAACTGATAATATCATTATAATTTGTTTTTCATGATATATTAATATTGGCGTTGCCAGCCCTGCTATTTATGATTTGTGTATAATGCTGCAAGTGTTCATAACAATGCTTTATCAAAATAAATATAGTAAATCAATAAAAAGGAAACCGATACGATTTTTCTTAATTTCGCATCAAACCGGCAATAGCCCTTTTTGAATATCATAACATGAAGAAAGTTAGTTTTTTAGTATTGCTGCTTTGTTTTGCAGGCCGCATATTTGCACAAACAGAGCCTGCAAATTATAAAGTTGCGCTTAACAGGTTTATACATTTGTATAACACCAACCAGCCCGATAGCATTTTCAACTACTTTAGTCCCGAAATGAAAACCAGCCTGCCGCTTGAAAGTTTTAAAACCACCACGCTGCAGTTAAAAGCGCAAATGGGGAGCCTTGATCGTACCGATTTTGTAAAGTTTGCAAGCCCGATAGCTTCATACAAAGCAGCGTTTAGCAAAGGGACCTATTTATTAAATATAGCGTTAAATGATAAAAACCAGTTTACAGGTTTGTTTTTAAAGCCGTTTGAAGGCGTACCTGCCGATGTAACAGCTTCAACTACCAGTAGTCCTGCTGTTACATTTGCGATGGATCCATCTGTTGAAGAGACACCTGTATTGGTGAAAAATCTTGCCGGCAGCATATCGGGCACTTTAACTATGCCCAAAAACGTAACCGGCAAAATACCTGTAGTAATTATTATTGCCGGATCGGGCCCTACAGACAGGGATGGCAACAGCCCCAAATTGGGCCTGGCCACAAACGCCTATAAAATGATTGCTAATGAATTGGGAAAAAGCGGCATAGCGTCCCTGCGGTATGATAAACGCCTGGTAGGTAAAAGTGTAAGTTCGACCACAGAAGACCAGCTGCGTTTTGAAGATTATGTGGAAGACGGCGTAAACCTGATTAATTTTTTAACAGAGGATGAGCGTTTTTCGAGGATCATTATACTGGGGCATAGCGAGGGCTCGCTGGTGGGTATGCTATCGTCAATAGACCAGCCGGTTAAAGGATTTATATCCGTTGCCGGTGCCGGCGATTCGGCTGATAATATTCTTACCGAGCAAATGAAATCTCAGCCCACCCATATCTCGGAAGGTTTCAAGCGGATGCTCGACAGTTTAAAAAGAGGTAAAACAACCGATAATATCGATCCGTCCCTTTACTTTATAGCAAGGCCGGGTATTCAAAAGTACCTGATGTCGTGGTTCAGGTACGACCCTACCCGGGCTATCAAAAGGCTTAAAATTCCGATACTGATAGTGCAGGGCACTACAGATCTACAGGTAAAAGTATCTAATGCAGAAAAACTGAAGAAAGCCAAATCAGATGCTGTGTTGGATATCATCCCCGAGATGAACCATGTTTTAAAAGAAGCGCCGGCCGACAAGGATAAAAACCTGGCCACTTACAAAGACCCTGATTTGCCCCTCAAACCCGAATTTATAAAGTCGGTTATCAGTTTTGTAAAGCGGGTGAGGTAAGCGCCTCACCTAAATCCTCTCCAAAGGAGAGGACTTTAAAAATGAATAGCCAAAATTCAACCTTTCGTTCCCCCTTCAGGGGGGTAGGGGGCTTCACCACGCGTCCAGCAATCTCCTGATCACAATAATCTCTGCGATGTGATAAGCTGTATGGTCTGCCACCTGCAGGGCCTCGCGTAATATGTTTTGTCCGTCGCCGTGCGGGATTTTTGTAAACAAATTGCCGGTTTTAACAAGATTTATCAACTCATCAAGGTCTTTGTCAATCTGTTTTACCGATTTTTCCCATGTCTCGTCGCTTTCCGGTCCGGTTTCTTTTGGCCAGTAGCCATCCGGCCATTCGGGCGATTGGTGGCTGCCATCTTTACAAAACTCCAGCATATCCCATTGTGCAATCCGGATATGCTCTAACAGTTGCCAGATGCTATACGGGAGTTTATCAGGTTTTACACTCCTTAACGCTTTGGGCAAATTTTGTAATGCTTTTTTTATGTCGGCATGCGCATTTCCGCCTTGCAACAGATGAACTACCTCATCTATCAATATTTCATGATCATTATTCATCATACCCAAGGTAACAAAATAGTTTACGGTTTGATTTATTCAGCTTAAATGTTTTAAGTTTATGCGGCATTTTAATTCAATTATCCCGTGATCAAAAACGTTTTATTAAAAATAACACTGGCCGTTGTATTTTTCATGGTGGCTTTAACCGGCTGCAAAAAAGAAAGCGCCGGCCGGGGGCCCGATTTCGCTAAAGACGATGCGGCTTTCACCGTTTATGAAAACTCGTTCCTCGAAAATTTATGGAAGCTAAACCCCGATTGGGCAACAACTGCCGGATACCATAAATACGATAGCTTACTATATATCCCTAACGATCAAAGCCGCGATAAAATGCTTGATTTTGCCAAAGTGCAAATGGACTCCCTGAGCCGCTTTGATGTAAATACACTTAACGAAGGTAACCGCATTGATTACAACATGATGCAAAATCAGCTGGATTATGCACAGTGGCAGATAAAGCAATTAAAAAGCTACGAGTGGGATCCATCATCCTATAATGTAATCAGCACATTTGCTTATATCCTTAACGAGCACTATGCGCCGCTGCCAAAGCGTTTGCGTAACTTTTACCAGCGCATGTTAAACGTGCCGCTGTTTTATAAGGATGCCGAAAAACAGATTAAAAACCCGGTAACCGAACTGGTGAGCCTGGCCATTGAACAAAACCTGGGCGGATTGGATGTGATAGGAAAAGATTTTGCCGATTCGCTGCAAAAAACCACTATCCCCAAGGCCGAACAAAAGCTGATGGTTGACAGGGCCGCGGTTACCGTTAAAGCGATAAAGGATTACGCCGAATGGCTGAAGAATTTAAAAAACGAACATCCCCGCAACTTTAGGCTGGGGCGGGAACTGTACGAAGATAAATTTAAGTACGAGATTGTGGCAGCCAAAACCGCGCAGCAGGTTTACAATACTGCTGTACAGCGTAAAAAATATGTTCACCAGCAAATGGCCAAAATAAGCAGGCAGCTATGGCCAAAATATTTTGGTAAAAAGGCGATACCTGCTGATAGCCTTGAAATGATAAGCCAGATGATAGATACCCTATCTGGAAATCATGTTAAACCGGATGATTTTCAATCGGCCATTGTGCAGCTGATCCCGAAGCTGAATAATTTTGTGCGGACAAAAGACTTGTTAACACTTGATGCAACAAAGCCGCTCATCATCCGCAAGGAGCCCGGTTATATGGCCGGTGTTGCCGGCGCATCCATGAGCGGCCCCGGCCCGTATGATAAAGACGGCAATTCGTACTACAACGTGGGCAGCCTTTCGGGCTGGCCTAAAGAAAAGGCGGAGAGCTACCTGCGCGAGTATAACCAATACATCATCCAGATATTGAGCATTCATGAAGCCGTTCCTGGTCATTATGTACAGGGGGTGTATGCCAACAGGTCGCCAAGTATTATAAAAGCGGTATTTGGCAACGGCGCAATGCAGGAAGGCTGGGCCGTATATGCAGAAGAAATGATGCTGAACGCCGGTTATGGTAACAATGAGCCCGAAATGTTGCTCATGTGGTACAAATGGAACTTGCGATCGGTATGTAATACTATTTTAGATTATAGCGTACACAGCGGCAACATGACTAAGGAGCAGGCTATTAAAATGCTCACCACCGAAGCTTTTCAGCAACAGGCCGAAGCTGATGGCAAGTGGAAGCGTGTAACCGTGAGTAGCGTACAGCTCACCAGCTACTACACCGGCTATAAAGAAATTACAGATTTGAGGGACGCCTACAAAGAAAAAATGGGCGATAAGTATAAGCTAAAAGAGTTTAACGAGAAATTTTTAAGCTACGGCAGCGCACCGGTAAAATTTATAAAGGATGCCATGCTGGCCAAGCAGCCAGCGAAGAAGGAGTAAGGATACTGTATATGGTTAGCCTACTGAAGCTGATGAAGCCAAATTCTGTTAATTCTTAAATCCTGAAAATTTTGATTCAGACAAAAGCGTTAGGGATGGAAGCGGATACCGGCAAACGTGGTTAAGGCCTGTGCAGTATGAGCGTAT
This sequence comes from Mucilaginibacter sp. KACC 22773, assembly GCF_028736215.1. NCBI lineage: Bacteria > Pseudomonadati > Bacteroidota > Sphingobacteriia > Sphingobacteriales > Sphingobacteriaceae > Mucilaginibacter > Mucilaginibacter oryzagri. Next base: position 5,453,067 of record NZ_CP117883.1, on the reverse strand, counting down.
AGCCCGGCCGAAGGCAACGCCATAAACGTGGTCGAAAAAAAAGATAGCCCATGAACAATAAATTCCCATGGACTATGAACCATGAGCCATTATCCATGAACTATCAAAGTCTTTGTTACCTGTTTTACTTAGGATGCGTAATGGTTTTTTATTTGGTTGGCCAGTTGAGCCATAACATTGGCGCCTAACTTTCCGCGGCTGCAAACCACATCGCTGCGGTTTTTGTCAAAATTAATTTCTGCAATAACTTTACCCTGGTCAACAACGCGGAACTTTCCTGCTTCGTTGGGTAAAACAGCTACCGCGCGCTCATCATTTTTAAAATTGATTAACACGTGGAACTGATGCTGTGGTATAAATGCTATTTGCTGTAACATAAATGCCTCCTTTCGGTCTTGAAATGCCTGAAAAATTAAAGTCAAATTGGTTACTATAAAGTTAACGAAATTAGTTTTAATAAATTGCTGTGTTTTAGCATATTTTTTAGCCAAAATATTATAATATCTTAGCCTATTATAAGCTACCAACTATGAAGTACCTGTTTAACTTGTTTTTGCTGTTTTTTGCTGCAATTTCGTGCCAGGGGCAAAAGCTGAAACTTGTTTTAAATTTAACAAAAGGGAATACCTATAACATGGTTACCACCACAAAATCGGCCATAACGCAAACCATAAACGGACAGGTAAACCATATTGATGTAACAGTAACGGGTACAACAGCCTTTAAGGTACTTAGTGCTGATGATTCGCTGTACTATATGGAGGTTACCTATAAATTCCTGACCATGAAGATGCAACTGCCCGAGGGGCCTGTTAGTTTTGATTCCGAAAAAAGAGATCCGGCTGATTTGATGTCGTCCATGTTGGGCGCGTTAATTGATAAGCCATTTACGGCTACGTTTACCAGGAGCGGCAAAATTCGGTCGGTTAATAATGTGGAGCGGATGATATCATCTGTACTGGATGGTTTCCAGGAAATTCAGGGCGTGCAGAAGGAGGAACTGAAGGCAAAGTTTATCCAATCATTTGGGAGTAATGCTATCAAAGGCAGTATCGAAATGTCCACAGCCGTATTCCCCGAAACGCCGGTTGCCCGGAATGATAAGTGGACAATAAATACTACCCTTCAAAGCACCATGAAGGCCAATGTAGCTATGGTATACCAGTTAACCGATGCCACTACCGCCAGCTACATAATTCATGGCGAAGGCAGCATAACTACTATCCCCGCCCCGCCAGATGCACAGATGAAATATAATATGAAAGGCACCATGACATCAGATGTTAAAGCCGACAGGGTTACTGGCTGGATCACCGAATCGAAAATAAAGCAAAGCATAGGCGGCACGGTTGCCATAAAAGACAATCCAGATGCCCCCGGCGGCGCTACCTTCCCGATGAGCATGGTGAGTGAGACGGTTATTACTGATAAGTAGTTCATTCGGTTCATGGCCTATGGTTCATAGTTCATGGTAGAAAAATTTACCAACCTCAAAAAAGCCATGAACTATGATCTATGAACCATGAACCAATTGACTAATTTATTACCTTCGTACCATGTCACCCGCCGAAGCTAAAAAACAGATTAAGGCCCTTAGCGCCGAATTGAAGCAGCACAATTACAATTATTATGTGCTGGCTATGCCTACTATCAGCGATTTTGATTTTGATAAAAAGCTGGAAGAACTGAACAAGCTTGAAAAGGAATTTCCCGAATTTTTAGACCCCGATTCGCCTACGCAAAGGGTGGGCGGAGAGGTTACCAAAGAATTTGTAACGGTAAGGCACCGCTGGCCCATGCTATCGTTAGGTAATACCTATAACGAGCAGGAACTGGTAGAGTTTGACCAGCGCATTCGCAAAGCTATCGGTGATAGTTTTGAATATGTTTGTGAGCTTAAGTTTGACGGCCTGAGCATGAGCTTAACCTACGAAAACGGCAAACTGGTGCGTGCAGTAACCCGGGGCGACGGTACACAAGGCGATGAAGTAACCACCAATGTACGCACCATACACAGCATACCTAAAAAACTGACTTCAGGCGATTACCCCGACCTGTTCGAGATTCGTGGTGAGGTGTTTATGCACCTGAAAGCTTTTGAACGTTTAAATAAAGAGCGTACAGATAACGGCGAAATGACGTATGCCAACCCCCGTAATTTTGCGTCGGGGACTATGAAACTACAGGATTCGGCTGAGGTGGCCAGACGACCGCTTGATTGTTTCCTGTATGGCTTATACACCGAGAAAACCTTATTTAGAACCCATTGGGAAAGCCTGGAGGCCGTAAAAAGCTGGGGCTTTCATGTAGATAACCACAGCAGGCTTTGCAACGATATTAGCGGTGTGCTGGAATTTATAAGCCATTGGGATAAAGAGCGGTTTAACCTGAGCTATGATATTGATGGCATTGTTATTAAAGTAAACAATTACTCGCAACAGCAGGAGCTGGGTTTTACATCCAAGTCGCCGCGCTGGGCCATATCCTATAAATTTAAAGCCGAGCGGGTAGAAACCGAATTATTACAGGTAACTTACCAGGTAGGCCGCACCGGCGCGGTTACCCCGGTTGCCAACTTAAAGCCGGTATTGCTGGCCGGCACAACCGTAAAGCGTGCCACCCTGCACAATGCCGATGAAATTACCGAACGCCTTAAATTGCACGAGCACGATACCGTATTTGTTGAGAAAGGAGGGGAGATCATCCCCAAGATCATTAGCGTTAATTTAGACAAGCGCAAGCCCGATGCCAAACCTATAGCTTACATCACCAATTGCCCTGCATGTAACACTCCGTTGCTGCGCACCGAAGGCGAAGCCGCATGGTATTGCCCCAATGATGAGGGCTGTCCGCCGCAGATTGTGGGCAAAATGCAGCATTTTATCGGCCGTAAGGCCATGAACATTGATGGCCTGGGCGACGAAACTATAGAAAGGCTGCACTCTCGCGGGTTTATAAACCACATCAGCGACATTTATGATTTGCATACCCACGCGGCTGAATTAAAGCAAATGGGACGTTTTGGCGAAAAATCCATCAGTAATATGCTGGATGGTATCGAAAAATCAAAACAGATGCCTTTTGAAAAAGTACTGTTTGGATTGGGCATAAGGTATGTTGGCGAAACGGTGGCCAGGAAACTTGCTTTCCATTTTAAAACCATTGATAAACTGATGGCTGCCACCGAAGAGGAACTTACCGCAGCCGACGAAATTGGCGGCCGGATAGCCCAAAGTATTGCGGAATACTTTAACGATGAAAAACATAAGCAGGAGATAGAGAAATTAAAAGATGCCGGGCTGCAATTTGTAGCCGAAGAAAAAGAAGTAACCCTGGCCAGCGAAAAATTAGCGGGTCAAAGCTTTATTATTTCGGGAGTGTTTGAAAAATTTTCGCGCGATGAACTGAAAGATATCATTGAACAAAATGGAGGCAAAATTTTGAGCAGCATTTCGGCAAAATTGAATTATCTGGTCGCCGGTGATAACATGGGGCCAGCCAAGCTCGAAAAAGCGCAAAAACTTAATATCCCAATTATTAGCGATCAGGAGTTATTGGATTTGATTGCGTAATTGTAGGGCTATCATTGATGATATAAATTTCCTGTACTGAGGTTTGCTGTGTGTGCATCTTTCAGGTTCTTATCAATAAATAAACCGAATGTCGAGTAACCACCAGCTAAGTTGGAAAAAAAAAGGAATGACGCATTGGGTTTAGAACTCGACAACAATTATGTCATACGGATATCTATCAGGTAAACCTAAAAAAAGATTATGACGCGCAACGGATATAGTTAAACGAATGTTCTAAACTACCGTCATTGCGAGGCACGAAGCAATCCCCTACGTGCTTAGTCCAACATAGTTCGGGATTGCTTCGTGCCTCGCAATGACGGTATAGAGGAGGTTGTGGTATCCATAGTCGTCATTACTATTTTTTCCAGCAGGGCTGGTGGATACTCGCAATGACCTGTATTCGATATTGATAGTTTTGCCTATCTCTGCATTAAAAGCCATTACTCCCTGCCGATTTAAAAGTTATTTGGGGCTTTTTATATTAAACTTTTAACTTAGCGGGCAAAAGCAACAAACTACTATGTCGGCATTATATCCTTTAAAGTTTAAAACCATATATAAAGATAAAATCTGGGGCGGTCAAAAGATCAAAACCTATTTGCATAAAGATTATGGCGATTTGCCAAACTGTGGTGAAACCTGGGAGTTATCGGGCGTAAAATCGGATGTATCTGTGGTAAATGGCGGCGTGCTGGATGGCGAATCATTGGCTGATTTATTAGAGCAATATAAAGACGAGTTGGTTGGTAAAAAGGTTTACGACCATTTTGGTAATATTTTTCCTTTGCTGATTAAATTTATTGATGCCAATGACGACCTGTCGGTACAGGTACACCCGGATGATAAACTGGCCAGGGAACGCCATAACTCATTCGGTAAAACCGAAATGTGGTATGTTATTGAAGCCGATCCGGGTTCGACGCTGATAGCTGGTTTTAACCAGGAGATGACGGAGCAGAAGTATGTAGACGCGTTAAACAGCGGCCATATTATGGATATATTGAATAAAGAGGATGTTGCCGCCGGCGATGTGTTCTTTTTACCAGCCGGTCGGGTACATACCATAGGCAAAGGTTTGCTAATTGCCGAAATTCAGCAAACATCCGATATCACGTACCGCATTTACGATTTTGACAGGGTAGATGATAAAGGCAATAAACGTGAGCTACATACCCAGGAAGCATTGGCTGCTATTGATTACAAACACTACCCGGAATATAAAACCATATACCAGCCGCAAAAAGACGAAACCGTTCATTTGGTAACCTGCCCTTACTTTACTACCAACATACTTGATTTTGACAAAAGCACCGCGAAAGATTATTCGGCGCTTGATTCGTTTGTGGTACATGTTTGCGTTGAAGGCGCTTATAACGTAACCTATAACGGCGAAACCTACCCGGTAAAAATGGGCGAGTGCATCCTGCTGCCCAAAAGCATTGATAAAATTGAACTGAAGACCACCGGTGGCTTTAAAATATTAGAAAGTTATATCGAATAACAAGCATAATATTAATATAGTAAGTGCTTTTTAGACTAAAAAGCTGTCTGAAAAATGAAAATTATTCGTATTCGTTGATTTAATCAACGAATACGAATTCTATGTCATATGTAAATCATTAAGCTTTATACTTGCTTATATTTGAACCAGCATCCTGTTCCCGGAGTACGTTTATAATTGCGCGCAGCTGATATTCATTTATCGGCTTAAAAATATAATCTGCTACATCGGCAATTTTTTTTGCCCGGTAAATATCGTTCAGGTTGATAGATGAGCTGAGCATATATATTGTGATTTTTTTGCCCAATTGGGATTTTATTTCCGCAAATTCCCGCAAAAAATCCCAGCCATCCATGTTAGGCATATTAATGTCCAGGAATATTACATCTGGTAAATTGTCGCTGTTATGCGGGTTTGTTAACCAGGTAATGGCCTGGCTTCCGTCGCAAAAATTAATTACCCGGCTGTTAAGCCCCCTTAAATTGATTAGTTTTTTAAATCCGAAAGTATAAACCTGATCATCGTCAATTAAGCACACCCCCACGGGATCCTTCTCTGCTGTCATCTGCTATTGGTATTATTTATACCAGCCTAATAGTAAATTTTGTGCCAATGTTTACGGTGCTGTCTACTTTTATAGTGCCGCCCAATGCCTCTATCTGGTTGCGGGTTATAAATAGCCCAATACCTTTTGCGTCGGGGTTTTGATGAAAGGTTTTGTACATGCCAAACATTTTATCGCCGTATCGCTCCATATCAATGCCAATACCATTGTCTTCAAAAAAGAGGTAAATATGGTTCCGTTCTTTTATAGTGTGGCATTTTATAACGGGCTTTCGCTCCGGCGAACTGTATTTAAGTGCATTGGTAAGCAGGTTTTGCAAAATACTCTCCATATAGGCCGGGATATAATGTATTTGCGGGCACTTGCTAAAATCATACGTTATGGTGGCGTCAAGCGTATCGATATTGCTTTTTAATGCCGATATGATATTTTTAAATACAGTCTCAAAATCAACTACCGTCCGCTCATTGGTAATTTCGGTTTGAATTTGAACTATCTCGTTTAAATGCTCAATGGTAGCACTTAGGCTATCGCTGATTGATTTAATATGCGACAAAATTTCGGCCCTGTCGTCAGGAAGCTCGGTTTCATCATGTAATGTTACCATGAACTGTAAATTGCCTGCATGCGACCGAAGGTTATGCGAGACAATGTAAGCGAAATTTTGCAGGCGCCTGTTTTGGTCGGTCAATAAATTTAACGACGATTCCAACGCCAGGTTCTTGCGTTTTTTATTATCAATATCCTGTATAATTCCCCTTATGGTAATGCATTTGCCAAAATCATTAATAATGGGTATCCCTTTGGCCCTTACCCAAATTACATTGTTTTTTGCCGATCGGAAGAGCAATTCCAGGTCATAAGGCTGGCAATATTCTATTGCATTGTCAATAGCGTTTTTAATCACCGGGCGGTGTGGCGGTTCAAAAAAGCTGATAACCTCATCCAGTGAAAGCTTAACATGGTTTTGCAACTCATAAATATCATAAAACTGTTTTGATAAGGACAGGCCCATGGTAAGTGCGTTCAACTCCCAACTGCCCAATTTGGCAATTTTAAGGGCCTCGCTATAAACTAAATCATTGTGCGCCGCCTGTATCTGGGCCTGTTTATACTGGTTAATATTAATGATCGATCCGTAAATGATTTGCCCGGTTTCGTCATTGTATTTTTTTACCGTACTCTCAAACCAATGATAGCCCGACTGCTTGGTGAGTAGCCTGATTTGTAGTGGTTGGGTTGAAGTTGAAGGTTGGTTGTTCAGGGCTGTTAAAAAAGCAGGTTTATCCTGGTGATATAGTAAATGTTCAAAAAATATATGGTTCGAACATTCTATCTCGTCCGGCTCGTATCCCAAAACGGTGTAAAACCCTACCGACCACTTGATGTTTTTTGTTGTAATGTTGTATTCCCAAATGCCGGCATTTATATTATCGATGATTTGGGCAAGGTGTTGCTTGCTATCGTCAGAAAATTTGTGCCCTTCAGAAAAACTCATACTAATACTATAAAATAGCCCCTTTATTTAGTTAATGCAACATGCTATTAATAAAATATGTGCCATAATTATAAAATAACTTTATTTACAACCTTTGGTTGTTTACGTTTAACCAAACCACTATTTTTTTTGAACAATTATGGGATTTCAAATATAGTATTTGGTATCATATAAATCACTCTGATACTGATAATTACAAAATAAAAATTGCGCACCGGAAATTCAGGTATTTATAAGGGAGATATTGTTAAATAACCTCCTTTAACTGTAACGGGAAGTGTATTTTTTGCACTTTAAACGCTAAAATGGAATGAGATAATACTTTGCTGACCTGAAATTTTTAATAAATAATAAAAATTATCGCAAAAAACCGAAAGAATGGCCGGTTTTTAGGCTTATGTCCTGTTTTTTATGAGGGTTTATATTTTTTTAGGGAGTTTTTATCAATTATCAGCTCGGCAAGGGCGTTGGAGCCAATCCATTTGGCCGATTTGTAATTTTGATTTGCAATACGGTTGGCGGCGGCAATTGCCACGGCTTTTAAGGTGCTGTTTCTTTTTCCTATTTGTCGCAGGGCCCAGTTTATGGCCTTTTTAACAAAATTGCGGCTGTCCCAGGCCTCACGCTCCATAATGGCAAAAAAAGGTATAAAAATATCGTCGTCGGCTTTTTTGCTATGTACAGCGTATTCGGCCATTAAAACAAAACCCGCGCGTTTAACAAACTCTTCTTCCCGGGTGCTAAACTCAATGGCTTTGGCAATGGCAAAAGGTGTGCGGTCAAAAAGGTTTCCGCATACCTGGTCGCACAGGTCCCACGAATTAAAATCTTTTGTCCAGCTATCTATTTGTTGTTCGGTAACGCATGCCGGGTCGTCAACCAGCGAGGCCATAATTCGCGCCTCATGAACGCCGGTGTCCCAAAGTTGCTGTGCAAGCACATGGTCTTTTTTAAACTTTTAGCCAATTTGCGTACAGCAGGGAGTTTAACGCCAAGTGCCCTGGAACTGTCTATGCCAAAACGCTGCATACCGGTAAGATAGGTTGGGTTGGCCTGTTGCTTAAGTAGTTCTATAATTTCGTCAGCCTGCATTGCCTTAATCGGTAAAGTTCGCGTTCTCAAGTGTGTGGTGAATTCTTACTACTTCCATTAAGGCTGCCGAGCAATAAAACGGGTGCAATTCCATTATCAACGAACCGGCTTTTATTGCCGGGTCGGTTTCGGTAAGGGTTTTTGCTTCTTCAATGGTTGCTACATTGAAAATGAAGATGCCTTTGATGGGCTGGTCATCCAAAAAAGGACCGGCAACAACTAATTTGCCTTCATCGGCCAGTTTAGATATGTTTTTTAAATGGGCCATTTGCAATTGCAAGCGCGCTGCCGAATCTGTTAAACGGGTTGGCCCTTCCTTTAAAAAAGCCATAATATACTTTTTCATCCCGTATTTATCGGCGCCCAGTTTTTTGGCAAGTGCAGCATCGTAAACCGGTTTAGTTTGTTTTTGAGCAAGACAATTGATACTTAACGTAGCTATTGCAATGATGAGGATAAGCTTTTTCATGTAAGGGTTTGTTGGTTTATCAAATATACATTTATCAGGATGAATGATGCAATTCCTTAGTCATTTCGCTTCGCTGTTGTTGGTCATTGGCGCTTCGCTTGTCATTGGTCATTTCGCTGCGCTGTCATTAGTCATTTACGTCCCCTCGGGTCTCTTTGTAAAACGACCCTGAGGGTTTCGGGAAGCAACTACCCCTTGGTGAGTTGGATTTTTGAAACCGAGTACAGTGATGTATCCGGATCGCGTAAGCTCTGATTTATCGGAGCGAAGATTATCGGTTGCTTTAAGCATCCCTTAAGCTACGGGCATAGTGATTCGAAGCCTGGAGATTTTGAATAGTGAGGTTTGCGCATTTTTGACTTTTGAATTTTAACTTAAATCATGGCGTACGCCGCCGGTAGAAGCGGCGCCAGGCTATACACTCATACAGCACAGGCGTTAGGCCACGGGCCGGTATCCGTTTCTATCCTTTACGCGAACTGCGGGTATACAAAAACACCCGGATGAAATTAAACATCCGGGATTTGCATATTTATTACTTAGCATGGCGTTTACCTACCAGCGAGCCACAAGCCCGGAGGCTTGCGGCAGCGACAAACGCTTGCGGTAGCTGGGGGCAGGATGGAAGATATTGAAGCCCTGCCAAACGAGGAAAAGGATAAAGTATATTACTTTATTGATATGGCACTGGCTTACAATAAAACGAAAAAGGCATTTGCCCATTAAATAACAAAGCCCGGCATCCCGGCCAGGCTCTGTCTATTCTATAGCTTTATATTATCCAACGAGCACCCTGCCTTGCATGCGTACCACAGGCCAAGAGGCCTGCGGTAGCGTTCAAAAGTCCTGGCGGTAGCTTGGGGTTGCATATTCATTACTTAGCATGGCGTTTACCTATCAGCGGGCCACAAGGCTGGAGCCTTGCGGCAGCGAAAAACGCTTGCGGTAGCAGGAGGCGTTCAAAAAGCCCTCGCGGTAAAGGGGTTCAAAAAGCCCTCGCGGTAGCGGGGGGTAATTCACGGCACACCTTGCGGTAGCTGGGGCTGACACAGTTTATTTTACATACCCAAATACGCTTTAACTTTTAAAGGTATAGTATTTAAGAACGTCGGATTTCTATCTATTATTTTCAATATTCTTTCTTTTGTATCAATCGCTTCTAATTGTGGGATGATATTGTCACTTACACATTTCTTTATCTGTAAACGAAACTCTTGTTCAGTAATATTTAAAGTATCTAAATCAAAAAGATAGTTGTAGTCCACTTGAGAATTTACAATCCAGCTATTAAGTCTAGTCCGAATATGACATTGTTGCTCTTTAGGGAAATTTTCTTTTCCGTCTATTTCTTTAAAATAAGCACCTATATTTACGTAATAAAGATCACTATAATTTGACTTTTGCAAATTCACCACTTTAATTACTTCTTTCTCATTAAGATACCAACTTCCTGACTTTCTTTGGAACCCCAGCTTTTTAAGCTCCGCATCAATCTCTAAAATCAACTCCTCTTTATTCATATTCTTAATATTTATCTAATACAGTTTTCCATCCACTACCAAATTCCTTCTCAATTAATCTCTTATACTCTAATAATTGTTTTTCTCCTGCTTTAAGCGCACGAATGTTATTAGGCTTTAATTCATAAATCGTTCTTGTATTAAAATCAATATAATCTATTCGTTTAAGAGTATTAGGAATAACAAATTCTTTAATTGTAGTAACCCCATCAACCAAGTCTTTTTTATATGCTTTGTGCATCGCCCTGCCTAATGCTGTAGCAGCTGTTTCTCCATTAACAGCAACAACATCAACCGCTGTTGTTGCTGCTTTTTTCGAAAACATCCCCGTAAATGAATCCCACAATGACACGGCTTCGGATTCTGCAAATAGAAATGATTCTAATATTCCTGTTACCTGATGTACTCCTGCTTCCCAATAATCACCATTTTGAAAACTATCATTCGTCATTGAGGCTTCACTCAGAACTGGGATACTATAAAACCAGTCCGGATTAAGTCGGGGAGCAGGCTTAGACTGATTCGGCTTCGACTTTGGTTGCTCCTTTTTCTTTTTAGGGTCGTCTTCTTGTTGGGCAGGGGCTTGATAAACCGTTATTAAATCATTTTGAGTAAGTCCATTTGCATCCAGCCAATCTTGCGTAGACCTCCCATCAGGATCAATATTTCTAATCGGATTATCCTCGCCATAATTGTAGGGAGTAAATCTCCTACTAATCTCAGCCAACGGATCCACACTCGTCCACCTGCCAATCACCGGATCATAGAACCTTGCGCCATAATCATACAATCCCGTCTCCTCCTGTAATTCCTTCCCATTATAAAGATATACATTTTTAGGACTTGATATAGTCCCCTGTAAACTTTGTATGGCATATCCAAACGCATAATAATCGGTATGCTGAGAGTTTTTTGGTGTCAGCTGCGTAGCATCTGCTGGGTCCCAGGTAGTGGTGATCCTCGTATTGCCCAGGTGGTCTTTCAGGTCGTACTCGTAAACATAAGTTGTCCCGTTTTTCCGCGCACGGCCTTCCTCGGTCTGGATGAATGCGAGAACCGGCATACTGCCGGTATATTCGTATTGGATGCCGTTGATATATTCATCTGTTGTAGTGGTCGCCCCCGCTGTAAACAACTTCCTTAGCTTACGGCCTGTTGCATCATAAATATAAACAGTGGTATTCCCGTTCGATCTAGTGATCGTTTGCGGCAGATTCAGCAGGTTATACGTAAAGCCCGTCAAACCTTTGTTCAAATCTTTCAGCTGGTTGCCATTGCCGTCATAAGTATATTCCCCCGCCTGGCTTACCCCATTGGTAAACCCGAAGGTGCCTGCATAGGCCGATGCATCGTCAATCCTGTCTACCCGGTTGCCGATGTAGGTGTACGTCAATGTATCAATCGCGGTACGGTTCGGACCAATCTTATCATACCTGCCCAGGTTGGTAATATTGCCCATATTGTCATATGTGACATACTCACTATGAAAACCATCTTTGGTGGTAGCTGTGGTGGATACCGCGTCGTTTAGCCGGTTCAGCTTATCATACCGGTAATCATAGGTAAATGCACTGAACGATGTGCCCGACACGCTGCCCGTTTTTACCGTAGTAGTAGCTATGTTACCGTTGTACTGCGGCCGCGATGAGGTGGCGTTATCGTACTTCAACTCCATACCAAACTGGTCGTTAAGGTCGGTATTGGTAGTACCGCCATCGGCTGTGAGGGTGGGGTTATTGATGTTGGTCAGCCATCCCCTTGCATTATACCGGTAATCCAGGTTCTGTAAAAAGTTCGATGTACCGTTAATGGAATGCAGCCCTTTTTTAATCAGTTGCCCGGTTTCATTATAGCTGGCCAGCGATACCCGTACAGCACCCTGGATGGTATTGGTACTGTCCTGCAACTGGCTGGCGTTCGATCTGCGCCTGCCCATATGATCGTACGAATAACTTTCGGACGATAGCAATTTCTGGATCCTGGCCGTTTTGGCAGCATTGCTGATATAATGCACCCGGTAATTGGAGGTTACCTGCTTTACAAAGTTGTACCCAATGGATACATCATCATAGTTGTAGGGGCTTAAGGCAGACGAGCCGCCCAGGTAATACAGTATTTTTTGACTTTTGAATTTTAACTTTTGACTTAATAATGGCGTACGCCGCCGGTAGAAGCGGCGCCAGGCTATACACTCATACTGCGCGAGGCATTGGCCACAGGCCGGTATCCCAATGTCATTAAGTTAAGGGAATGTAAAAAAGACCACAGTTCAGAACCGAATAAAATCCGGTTCTTTATGGTTAGGAATCAAAAAACTGTGGTATGTCAGCAAACTTAAAAATCATTTCAGATTTACGGAACTTTATTACACTTTCTTCCCAGCATAGTGAATTAAAACAAATGTTTACCAGCTCTCCTAAAGACTTTACCAGGAAGCGGAAACTGCCTTTTGAGTTTGTGGTCGGCATGTTGCTTAATTTCTTTAAAAGGAGTTATGATATAGAAATTTCCGATTTTTTCCATCATATAGATGCTGAAGAACTTACGGCAAGTAAATCAGCTTTTTGTCAACAACGAACAAAGATCAATAGCTTCTTTTTCAGTTGTTTAAATAGTATTTTAATAGATAGTTTTCATGTTCATTATAAGAATGAAGTTAAACGGTGGAAAGAAATGCGGCTGATTGCAATAGATGGATCCACTTCGTATCTAATTGATAATAAAGAAGTAACAAAGCATTTCGGGACACATGGAAATCAACGGGGAACAGCAACATTAAGCCGGATTTTATGTGCATTTGATGTATTAAATAAAATTATTGTCAGGGCGAACATGTATCCGATTAGTATGTCTGAACAAAAGATCGCAGCTCATTGGCTGCCCACTTATGCGCCGGACATGTTATTGATCTATGATCGTGCGTATCCTGGTTTTGAGAGCATCTTTCATCATCAGAACAAGGAACAGCCACAACCTTTTCTAATGCGTTGTCCTGTAGGATTTAGCTTAGAGGTAATTGCGTTTGTGAAAAGTGGGCTTGACGATGCAATGGGTACTCTTAAGGCTGATAAAGCCCCTCGCCGAAGTCTGAAAGCACAGGGCTTCCTTGTAAAAGCAAAAGCCACTATAGCGGTACGTTTTATTCGGGTCGTTTTGGATGACGGCACAATTGAAGTACTGATTACCAATTTGTTTGATCAGCAAAAATACCCACATAGTGAATTTAAAGCACTCTATTTTATGTGATGGGGAATTGAAACCAGGTTAAGCATATTAAAAAATGAATTGCAATTAGAAGCATTCAGCGGGCAAAAGGTTGAAACAATACTACAGGACTTTCATGCAACCGTTTTCTTATCTAACTTACAGGAAATCATAGGAAAAACGTCACAAGCGACAATCGATAAAACTGATTCTAAGCGTAAATATCCACACCAGGTAAACAAAAACACGGCTCTCGGATTGATGAAAAACCGGATTGTAACCTTACTGCTCTTTGATGACCCGGAAAAAATTCCGACAAAGCTTGAAAACCTCTTTGCCCGATACACCGAACCTGTAAGACCTAACAGAAAAGTCCCCAGAATAAAAAACCTAAAACGAAGATCGGGAAAATACAAGACCTTAACTAACTATAAAAGAGCCGGATAATCCTTAACTTAATGACATTGGCCGGTATCCGTTTCTATCCTTTACGCGAGCTGCGGGTATACAAAAAATCCCGCATGAAATTAAACATCCGGGTGTTGCATATTTATTTGGCGAAAATACTGTAGTTGTAAACTACAAGCATAGCCGTTCGAAGTCAGAGACATTCGAACAGCGGAAGACTACGGACAACTGGGGTTAACATAACTTAACATAATTCAAAAAATATTTTATAAAATTTTGATTATCAATATATTATAAAAAAAACAATGGTTTACATGTTAACCCAATTGTTATACCATGAGTTACAAACCCGCGGCAACGGCGGGCAGGCTTTTCGTTACAAGTCCTCGCTTTGCCTTTGCCGCCCCGGCCTGCCCGCGCTGTGGGCTTTTCACTGCAATCCTTAACGCGAACCGCCGCTATACAAAAACACCCGGATGAAATTTAACATCCGGGTGTTGCATATTTATTACTTAGCATGGCGTTTACCTATCTGCGGGCCACAAGCCCGGAGGCTTGCGGCAGCGAAAAACGCTTGCGGTAGCTGGGGTTTGTCAATGTTCAAATGGATCAATGTCTTTCATTTTATCCAATATCTCCAACCAATTCTTTTTATAAATTGTCATGGCAATCGCGTTGCCATAAACGCTGGAATTTATAACGTTTATATCAACAGGTAATTCTAATCCCATGTCGAACTTGCCTAATTTCTTTTGAATATTAGTTACTTTAATATTATCGATAGCATATGGGCTTTGAGTGTCTGAAATCCCCCCCCTATCAAAGTAAAACGTGGTGTTTTTTAAGTATTTGTCATTTGTCGTAAAAAAATCTATTGTGGTATAAGGTTCGGTGATTGTTATTTCTACCCTACTAAATTTTTCATCCTGACTTAATGAGAAATTTCTTATCTCTAAACATTGATTTGTCCAAAAACCATGAACAGTATTTTTTAAATCAACATTCGCAAAGCTGTTGGTTGTAATGATCGTCCATAAAATGGCATTTTTTTTTACAAGCATTAAAAAGTATGGTAAATCTTTCATGGTTTAAATTATAATGTAGTATATGGAGTTACAGTAACAGATTTATAAAAAGGTGTGATTGATACTCGCCCTCCTTTTGGTACAACTAAATTTATTAAATTTTTCGTGAATTGTCCCCTTATTTCCCATTCATTAGCATTCCCATCAAGATTATCATACCATTCATCGGTCATATTGATAGCCCGATCTACTGCTCTCGCCATAAAACCGGCGGCTATCGCGGGAGATACGAAGTCTGGATTCTTATCTGTCCCCCCAAACAACACTGTTAATCTTGGGAATTCAAAATATAATGTTGGCAAAGTGACATGAGCAACTGCAAGAGTTTTCCAATTTAAGTGAAACAAGTAAAAGTTTATTCCACTTGTTAATGAATTATAATAATCATATTCGTTAGCCGAGTAAGTAAAAACGCTTTTGCCACCTGTAGGATAGGTCACCTGTTGCAGCGAGAACAGCTGCATGGCTGTGGAATCCGGAGAGCGGTAGGCCCCGCTGTAATCAACCGGAAAGCCACCGCTGCCATTTTTTGAATAAGAGGTATGGGCGGTAGGTACAAGGGTGGTATTGCCATGGAAACCATTGTAAAAGCCCCAGTGGTCGATATCATAAATATGCTTACCTACCTGGTTACTTGCCATATTATAGGCGAATCTATAAGGCTTAGCGGATATGCCCGTGCCGGTTTCTTTAACGCTGTCCAGCTTAAGCCTTTCCAGTTCCAGTTTTTGATTGGTAGTGGTGGTATAACCAAAATAAGAATAATACAGGTTGTGCTCTTTAACATATTTAAGCCCGGCTGTACTTTTCGAATATATCTTAACGGCGTTCAGTTTACTGCCGCCCTGTTGGTCCTCCCGCACATTATCAAAAACAAACTGTACCTGACCGTTGGTAAAATCGATGCTTTGCAACATGGAATTTGTGTACAAGGTAGCAGGGGTGGGAAAACTCTGGGCCCCCGAATTGCTGCAGCCCACATTAAAAGCCTGTACCTGTTGTTCGGGAACATACAAACTGCCATTTGCGGTATAATTAAAGGTAACTACATCGTTTTGCTGGGTAACAATTTTAGAAAGGTGCCAGGAACTCACATGGCCCGGATCACTTGCCGTACCGCCGTACTCCCTGTCGTTAAAATAATACCGGTTGCCCTGGTCATCCGTAATTATAAATACATAGTCGCTTAATCCTGTACCGTTTTTTACCAGTTGGATACGTACGTTGTCCTGTTTTTCCAGCACAATGCTTTTATCGGGCTTAACAATAAATTTACCGCTTTGCCCCAGGAAATTAAAGCTGTAGCTGTCGGGTTCCAGGTCCCAGTTACTGCTGCTATTGGAGCCAATAGAATAAAAAGGTGTGGTATAATCGGCAGTAGTACCATTGGTATAATAAACCAGGTAACTGCAGTTAAAATCAAACACATATTTATTTACGTTAAATAGCGGACCGGGGTGTTGGGCATCCGTTTGGCCCACATTGGCCGGCTGATAATTAGCAAGATCGCCGGGCATAAATGGTACCCCGCCGCCGAAATAAGTACCGGTAAAATCATCCTGGCCACGAATGTTCCTCGACACCATTCCCCCGCAATTTAAGGCCCATCCGAGCCCTACCCATCCTGATTCTTCGTTGAGGCGGATGCCGCCGGTATGGTAGTTTAAACCAATAGGGATATTGAGCCCCTTAGCCTGGATGGTATAAATAGGCACCGATACATCTGATGTGCCGGTATAAGGGCTTACCGGGACATCGGTAAATTTCATGAGGCTGGCCGCGTTGGGCGATGGCGGGATAACTTGAGGTACATAGGAAGGTTGTGTTTGTGCACCGGCTTTCATCAAACCTGAAAACAGGGCAAGCAGGCACAAGACGGCTAAGGTGAGGGGTTTAAAATGCATATGACAAGGAATAAAAACTTGGGAAATTTCTTTAATTGTTATTAATTACCCGTCCGGTTCAGCGTACAGTGTACCACCGAGCCGTTTAGGCTGATGTTCATGCCGATGGAGTCGGTATAAACAATACCGTTGTGGTACACATCAAGCCCGTTCACTGTAACTTTGAAGTGCAGCCCGGCGGTATCCAGTTTGCCCTGGTCGATCGGGAACTCGCCGAGGGTGCTTTTGGCCGTACCGGCAACAGAATCGCCGATGAGCGTAAAATTGTAGGTTAATGGGTAGGCCGTGCTGTCGGCGGTGAGCAGGCTGCCGGTCCATTTGCCATCGAGGCCGGTGGCGGCCACAAAGCATAAAGCGAAGCAGCCCGATAATAGGGTTGTGATAAGGATTCCTGGTTTCATTTGTTTATAGGGGTAATCAATAATTGGGGTTAAATTAATAGTATCAGAATTATTTGGCAATAGGTGTTTTCACCGGGCGGCACCCCGTTAAAACACGGGGTGGCTGGGGCGTTTGGCGGCATGGGTTAACTTTGCTGAGCGTCCGCGCCGTTTTCGGATTTCGGGTGATGGATAGCAGTATTCAACACTAAACCGCAAATCCCCGAACCCCGAAACCCGTCCCCCGAACCAGATCCGGACACTACAAATTTACAGGGCCTGAATAAAAAAAGTGGTGACACTACCTTGTCAGTACTTGATTACCAGGAAGATAAAAACGAGGTGGATGGCAATGGCCCACTTGTGACTCTTTAACGAAATATGTGTATTGAAGCATAACGTCGGCCATCATCCAAACCGCTAACATATGACCCACGCAAAAAATATTGCTCGGTAAGCTTTATTTACCTGAATGTATTTGTTTAGCCGTAGCCCCGTTAGCGATTGAAACGGATACCGGCCAGGCGCCTAAGGCCCTGTGTAGTATGAGTGTAAAGCGCGGGCCGCAGGCAACGGCAGGAAAAGAATCAAGAGTCAAGAATTAAGATAGCAATTCGATATTTTGTGAATGTAGACAGCTCCACCAACGGCTTAATTCTGCCCTGTGGCTGCCTCCCTTGACAATAAGTTAACACTGAAAATGCCCGGCAACTACAATTATTGGTTAAATTTGATTAACAGGAAAAATAAACCACTATGGGAAAGTTTTTTGAAACCATCCAGCCGGCACATCAGGCCTTTATCGAAAAACAAAAAATGTTTTTTGTAGCATCGGCGCCACTTGCCGCCGGTGGGCATGTTAATTTATCGCCCAAGGGGATAGATAGCTTTAAGGTAATATCTGCAACAAAAGTGGCTTACATGGATATTATAGGCAGCGGTAACGAAACGTCGGCCCATATCCTGGAGAATGGCCGCATTACCCTAATGTTTTGCGCTTTTGAAGGGCCGCCCAATATTCTGCGTTTATATGGCAATGGCTATACTGTGCTGCCAGGCGACGAAGAATGGCCGCAGCTGGCACAGCATTTTGATATCCTGCTATCAACCAGGCAAATCATAGTGGCCGATGTTTACCAGGTGCAAACATCGTGCGGCTTTAGTGTACCTTATTACAGCTATGAGGGCGAGCGCGACCAGGCCTACAAATGGGCCGCCAATAAAGGCCCTGAAGGATTGGAGGCTTACAAAAAAGAGAAGAACCTGCTTAGCCTTGACGGCCTGCCAACAGCCTTGTATTAATTACATATCATCAATTGGTCGCCAAAGTGGCGGGTTATTTCTGAATTTGGTTAGCAGTTCAATTACTTCTTCCACTTCGGATATGCTTAATTCATGCTGGCCCGCTGTATATGAAAATACGTTGGCGGGCTGTTCAAAAGCAATGAAACCTAAATAATCCGGGTCGGTAATTTTATCTAAATGCAGGGTGCTCAATTTATCTAAAGCTTGTTCCTCGTGGCCCCTGTCCCTGTCAATAAACAGGCTGTAGGTATAACTAATTACCGGGTGTCCGTCCAGATGCGCTTCGGTGTCGGGTATCACCATCAGCCGTAGCTTACTGGTTAACGTGAAAAATATCGGTCTCATGATTGGTTTATTACAACCTAACGTTGTAACTGCCAAATAGTTTGATGCGACCATAGATAATAATGCCTGCACACAGCAATGCTTCAATTGTCGCAAAAACACCTTTAAAATGTCTGATCAGGCCATTACAATTTGCGGGCTCCTTTGTAAATTCGATCAACAAAACAAAACTACCATGGAAAGTACAAATAATCAGGCCGAAAAGCTAACCATCATCGAAACTACCAAAGTAATTGACGCCAAATACTCGCACCTGGACGGATCGACGTTCGTGATGCTTAAAATGAGCAATGCCAGCTTTAATGATGTTGACCTTACCAAACTTAAAATTATTAACGCCAACCTAAGCGACCTGGAGATTGAAGGCGCCCAGCTTGGCGGGGCTTACATCCATAACATTGGTATGCCGCCAGAAGGCCACACGGCATATGACCCCGCTGCAAAACAACGCCCCCTGCGCTTTGAAGATTGCGACCTTAACCACAGCACCATCAACAACTGCAACCTGCAAGGCGTAGCCATAGCCGATTGTAATATTAACGGCATGACCATCAATGGTATTTTGATTGAGGATTTGTTGAATGGAAAAATATAGGGGAGTGCTTGGGGGGATGAGTACATCACAAGGCCACTACTCACCCGGTCGGGCGGAGCCTCGACCGGGTGAGTAGTGGCCAGCGTTCAAAACCAATGTTTATTTGCCCCCCCGAACTCGTCATGGACAAAAAATATAACCAGCGAAAAATATTTTCAATAAATATGGTACTATGTATTGTATAGTACTGTGTTTTGTATTAGCTTTGTGATGAAAGCAGCACTACAACATATCATCATGAAAAAAATACAACAATTTATGGCCATTGCAGCAGTTATGTTGCTGGCTACGGCTTGCCGGTTTGGCGGCCGGCACACCACCATTATTGAAAATGCCGACGGCAGAACCGTAAAGATTGAATACCGCGGCCAAACCTACTTTACCGAGGATGGCAAAGCCATTAAGGCTATTTCGCCCCATGGTTCGGTATCCTGTAGTATCAACAGCGATGACCTGGTAGCTGAGAATGACAACGGACGGATTGTTTACGAAATTAACGGCGGCGGCAAACAAACTAACCTTGATGACTACGGAAAGGAGCTTTTAGCCAGGGCAGTTCAGGAAATGATCAAACGCGGGCACAATAGCGATAAGTAATTACAATTCGGAATGATTATTTAAGATAAAACCGGGTATGGCGACCCGGTTTTTTTGTAGCTATAGCGCAATGCGATACCTGTTATAAAAAAATGGCCGAATGCTGGTATTTTTATTATCCAAAACTGATAACCAGTTGCTTTTTTGTGCGGTTTTTTGTTATTTTTTGAAACTTTTTGCCCCCTTCCATTTTCAAATCTTCAAATTCTCAAATCTTCAAATTAATTAGATTAATTTTATTAAATTGTGGTATGAAAACATTTACCCGAATTGGAGTTTTGTTATTGATGTATCTGTTTAACCTCAATTTAGCCACCGCGCAATCTGTACCGATGGAGACCCCTAAAAGCACCGATCAAACCCTGAAGATAAGCCGTAATAAAATTGATTCGCTTGATAAACAACTTATTACGCTGTTGGGCCAGCGCGAACAGGTGGTTAAGGAGATTGGTATTTACAAGGCCAAAAATAATATCGCTCCATTACAGGCAGACCGCTTTAAGCAGGTACTTGAAAAGGCCGTTGCTGCCGGTAAAAAAGAAGGCCTATCTGAAACCTTTATTATCGAATTGATGAACGCCATCCACAAAGAAAGCCTGCGGATAGAGGAGGAGCTGAAAAAGCAATAAATTGAGTAGCAAAAGGCTAAACCGGACATGCAGAGTGTATAAAATACACAAATGTGCCTTAGCGTATCAAAACATTTTTCCGATATCGTTCCCGATTTTTTAACTATTTGATTATTAATGCTATTTGGATTTTTTTTATTGGTATTAAACCGTATCAATTCCTAATTAAAAAACTATAAATCAATTAATTATTGCCCTTGCTATTTGCTTTATTCAAATTAACTCTTTTAATTTGGAGCACCGGAACCGCTTTTCCTAATGGCGATTTGCCCGCCGGTACACCAATTAATATTGACCATGAATAAAAAAGCGATAATTGCCTGTTTTATTGCAAGTGGCTTACTGCAGCTACCAATGGCTAACGCCCAGGTTAAAGTGCCGTTTTCTATAGGCAATAAAAGGGTGAAAGTTATAGTTTCTGATAATCAACCGGGTATGAGGTTTAAAACTACCGAAACCTTGAAATTTCAGGATAGCCCCCAGCCCGGCGAAACGGAAGTATCTGTTTTTGTTGACCCGGCAAAATCGTTCCAAACCATGTTGGGCATTGGCGGTGCGCTTACCGATGCCGCTGCCGAAACTTTTTATAAACTGCCTAAGGATAAGCAAAAAGAACTTTTAGCCGCTTACTACGACAAAGATAAGGGGATAGGTTATACCCTGGCCCGTACCAATATCCAAAGCTGCGATTTTTCGAGTGATAGCTACTCTTATATCAAAGAGGGAGACGGCGCACTTAAAACGTTTAGTATTAGTCATGACAGGGCTTACCGAATTCCCTTTATAAAAGAAGCAATAGCGGCGGCCGGCGGCAAACTTACTTTGTTTGCATCGCCATGGAGCCCGCCCGCATTTATGAAGGATAATAATAGCCTGCTGCATGGCGGTAAACTGTTACCAAAATACTATCAAAGCTGGGCCAATTTTTTTGGCAAGTTTATACGGGCTTATGAAAATGAAGGCGTGCCTATCTGGGGCTTATCGGTACAAAATGAACCCATGGCCTCACAAAGCTGGGAATCATGTAAATACACCGCCGAAGAGCAGCGCGATTTTGTAAAGAACTTCTTAGGCCCAACTTTACAAAAGCAGGGGCTGGGCGCTAAAAAGCTTATTATTTGGGATCATAATCGCGATTTGTTATATCAGCAGGCCAGCACCATTCTTGAAGACCCCGCAGCCGCTAAATATGTGTGGGGCATAGGTTTTCACTGGTATGAAACTTGGACGGGCGCCGGGCAGCAATTTGAGTCGCTAAGGCGCACACACGAAGCTTTTCCTGCTAAAAACCTGATCTTTACCGAAGGTTGTATCGAAAAATACGACTTCAATAAAATTAACGATTGGTCGCTTGGTGAGCGTTATGGATTATCAATGATAAACGATTTTAATGCCGGTACCGTAGCATGGACAGATTGGAACATTCTGCTGGATGAAAAAGGCGGCCCTAACCATGTGGGTAACTTCTGTTTTGCCCCGATACACGCCGATTTACGTAACGGCAGCCTTATTTACACCAGCTCATACTATTATTTAGGGCATTTTAGCAAGTACATTCAGCCTGGTGCCAGGCGGGTTGCAGCCGTAGCCAGCCGCGATAAATTATTAACTACCGCTTATCTAAACCCTAACGGCAAGTTATCCGTAATAGTGATGAACCAAACAGACGAAAAAATTGAATATAGCCTGTGGATAAAAGGTAAAGCTGCTAAAACAACCAGCCAGCCACATTCCATAGCCACGCTTGTAGTAGAATAACAAAGATCTTTTTATAATCAACTAAATCTCAGATGTATGGTGGATCATTTATGGTCCACCATTATCGTTTTAAGTCAAAATTAAAAAGTCAAAAATCAAAAAAAAATTACGTTGATATATTGAGATTTAACGGCTGGCACGCTGTTTACTCAAAAATAACAGTCTTGTTTTTTGATACAAATACCCGGTCTTCAAATACCAGCTTAAGGGCTTTGGCTAATACTGATGTTTCAATTTCCTGCCCGGCTTTTACCATAGTTGCTGCTGTAAATGTGTGGTTTACGGGGATGATTTGCTGGGCGATAATAGGTCCCTCGTCCAACTCGTTTGATACAAAGTGAGCGGTTGCACCAATGAGCTTCACACCACGTTCAAAAGCCTTACGGTAAGGATTTGCGCCAATAAATGCTGGTAAAAAAGAGTGATGAATATTGATAATGCGCATAGGGAATTTGCTTACGAAATATGGAGATAGGATGCGCATGTACTTAGCCAACACAAGGTAGTCGGGCGTATAACACTCAATGGTTTGTATTACCTGCTGTTCAAATTCTTCTTTGGAGTATTCCTCGTGTGATATGTGGTGAAAAGGCATATCAAAGCGTTCGCAAATGTTCTGCAGTGTAGCATGGTTGCCAATAACGCATTGTACAGTTGCCCCTAATGTGTTAAAATAATTGCGGATAAGGATATCGGCAAGGCAATGGTATTCTTTGGTTACCAGTACTACCACTTTTTTGTGAGGCAAGGGGTTTACCATAACCATGGCGCCCTCAGGCAGCAGGGGTTTTAATAGTCGCTCCAGTTGTGCATCGTCCTGGTTATTGTCAACTTCAACCCGCATAAAAAACAGCCCTTCGTTTTGGTCTACATGTTCGCGCATGGATACTATGTTTAATTGCTGTTTGGCTAATATGGCTGCTATGTAGGCAACCAGGCCCACCTGGTCTTTACATTGAATAACTATAATCATGGTTTAACGATACAAAAAAATTTGGTGCAAAATAACATAACTAATTATATAAAATCATTTTTGCAAAAAAATGTAATGCGCTGTAGCAAAAGATCAGGTACTTGCGTAATACCTTAGTATAACCCCAAAAAATGAAATATTTTATCCTGTTGTTTGCCGCCACGGTGCTTTGCAGCATTAGTTCATGTAATAAAGATGGCTTGCCGGTCCCAACATCTACACAAATAACAGGCAGTTGGCGGTGGGTAAAATCAGTTGGTGGTATAGGTGGGGTTACACTCACACCGCAAAGCCTGGGTTACTCATTTACCCAGGTTTATGGTGCCGACAGTACTTTTAAAATGTATAAAAAAGATTCGCTTACCTTGTCTGGTAAGTTTTCGATAACCAGGAACTATAAGTATTCGGCTACCGAAACTTTTGACCTGTTGAAGATTAACAACCAAAACCCTACCGCTTTTATTATCCGCAACGATACCTTATACCAAAACGACGTGTTCATTTCTGATGGCTTTAGTACCGTTTATGTAAGAATTAAGCCCGATTAAAGAAGTTTAAAGGTCATCCGGTTTGCTATCGGGGCAAAACACCGGCCCTGCAAGCAAGACAGAATGATTGTTTTGCAGGCAGGGAGCTGGTTTGGCAGCAATGCCGGGCCAGCATGACTTTTTTAAACACCGTCTGGCACAAAATTTATTTCATGGCCGGCATCAAAAGCTACATAAGCTCGTCGCCATGGCTGGTCATCAACAAGTTTCCACTTATGGGCGGTCCCGGTGGTATCCAGGGCAATCAATATTTCGCCGGGGCGCACAATAAAAGTTTCGCCGGGACGGGTTTCAAACTCAAGGGTGCCTGATAAGGTTATCACATACTGCTCGGCAGGGGCATTGTGCCAATCAAAAAATGAATGCGGTGGCGATTCCTGGAACCGGATGCTTGATGCCTGGTTGAAAAGACCTTCGGCCACTGTGCCCGTTTGTACATGCGAGTGCCCATCGGCGCCGGTATATAGCTTATAAGTTTTTATCATTGTATTTTTGCCAACTTTGGCAATTACCGCTAAACTAAAACATTTGTGATTTTCAAAATGCTTATTTGGATAATCGTATTGTAAATATTGACAAACTTATTGCATTTTTGATGGTTAAGTAAACGATGATCCCGGCCGTACCCAGAAAGTTTCAATTTTTTCCGTTCCTGATCAGTTTAATAATTACACTGGCCATTGGCTTTATGGCTTCGCTATTTACAAGGCCCGAAATTGCCGGTTGGTACAGTACACTCAAAAAACCATCATTTAACCCTCCGCCATGGTTGTTTGCGCCGGTATGGACAGCGTTATACATTATGATGGCTACTGCAGCTCACCTGGTGTGGAAACACCGCAGTCGTAAGCCTGTATACATCATAGCGCGCAACATTTACTTTACACAGCTTGCCCTGAATTTTTCATGGTCGATAGTGTTTTTTGGATTGCACCAGGTGCCGGGAGCCCTTATTGTTATTATTTTACTATGGCTAAGCATTATTTTAAACATCAACTGGTTTTATAAGTTTAGCAAGGCCGCAGGCCGGCTGTTATGGCCTTATTTACTTTGGGTAAGTTTTGCCGCGGTACTTAACGCTGCTATTTATTTGCTGAATAAGTAGTGTAAAAAACACTATTTTTATTGCGTACATTTTACTGAAGGTTTATTGACAGATGAAAAAATTATTGCTCTTATTTTGCTTTGTTATAGCAGCCCACAGTTTTGTTTTTGCTGATGCAATAACCATAAACCATTTTGTAGTTAAAGAAAATCCTTTCGCGGTTGACCAGGTGGCCATAGTAGCAACCGACACGGCTGGCGTAACGCAGGAGAAAGTAAATGGCCTGTTCACTTTTGTAATGAATGGGTTTGAGTATCAGCTTAAATTTGAAAAAGGGGTTGCTTTTTACCGCCAAAAGATAGACCGATCTACGTTTTTGTATGCCAAGCATATGAACGAAACCGGCACCCACGCCATACTGTATTACATTTACAAGCACGATAGTAAACTAAGCCCATGGCACATTAGCTGGGTGCTTTTAGTTGCCATACCGTTAATATTGGTGC
The DNA here is from genome assembly GCF_028736215.1 of Mucilaginibacter sp. KACC 22773. Classification (NCBI taxonomy): domain Bacteria; kingdom Pseudomonadati; phylum Bacteroidota; class Sphingobacteriia; order Sphingobacteriales; family Sphingobacteriaceae; genus Mucilaginibacter; species Mucilaginibacter oryzagri. The sequence continues at coordinate 5,427,565 of NZ_CP117883.1, read as the reverse complement.
TGCTGGCTTATATGTTTAAGCGGTTTATTATTATAGCGGTAATCATCTTTTGTATCTTCCTGTATTTTAATTACCACAACAACCTCAGTATCCCAACATTTTTTGAAAGTATAATTGACGGATTGAAGAATATGGTGTAGGGGAGAGAGTCAAGAATCAAGAGCCAAGAATCAAGATAGATTTTTTGACAGGGAACTGAGGACTTTGAGATTATTGGACAGGCGGCTGCGCTTCTTATAATGCAGTTCAATTCTGTTTGAGAATTATTGCAATTTTAGAAGAAGAGAAGGACGGACTATTGGAATTTTAGATTATTAGACGGGAAATCAGATAAGTTACAAATTGAATAACCCAGCCACCCTTCCCAATTCAATAATTCACTAAATCGATAATTCAATAATTAAAAAGGCAGCCCTATCCCAAAGTTCAGCTGCATAAAGTTGTAGCTATCGCCAACAACGTTGCCTTTGCTATCAACACCGGTAGCGTTGGCTTTTAGATAAGCCTCTTTGAAGCTGCCCGATTTAAACAATTCATCGGCGTGTTTAATAAGCACCCATTGATCGCTGCCGCTAAATTGTGGATCTTTAAACTTAAAGGCCATATCCAGCCTAAATACAAAGAAACTTAAATCAAATCTTAAGCCTGTGCCTATCCCAATTGCGGTTGATTGCAAAAGATTATCAAACCTGAATTCGCCGTTCGGGCTTTCGGCTTTTTTGCCCAGGCGCCAAACGTTGCCAGCATCAACAAAAACTGCCCCTTTAAGCTTTGCGCCAAAAAAATTATTAATCAATTTATAACGGTATTCGGCATTGGCTACTAATTTAATTTCGCCAAATTGGTCAAGATACTTTAAACGTGCGCGTGATATTGGATCGTCTTTTTTCGTCAGGCTGTTATAATAGGCAGTTGCCCTGTTAAACTGTCCCGGCCCCAATGTGCGGGGCAGCCACGCGCGCATATCATTTGCACCGCCTGCGTAAAAATTCTTTTCAAATATCAGTTGGTCGCTGTTACCATAGGGTACACCTATGCCAGGATTAACGCGGAATACGAATTGTTTTTCTCCGCCAAGGGTACGGTAAAAACGAAGGTCCCCTTCTGCTTTGGCATATTGGCTAAAGGTGTAGCCCAGAAATTTGCGCTGGCCGGATGTATCCCTGCCTGTGTTAAAAGTGCTGCTTAACAAATTCAGGAAATTGCCGCCAATGTCAAGGCTTCCGCGGAAATATAAAAAGTTATCGTAAGAGTTTAACTCAATGGCATTGTACTGAAAAGTGTACTGGCTGCCTGTTGTGAAAACGGTGCGGCCTATTAATTTTATATAAGCAAACCTGTTATAAGACAGTAAGCTGTCATAGGCAGCAGGATCAATAACCCCCTTTGAAAATTCGATGTTGACAGGTGTAATGGTGTGAAGTTTACGGGCAGTTTCGTAAAAATCATAGCTTATGGAGTTTATAAAGCTTTGGCGCGTAACCAATCCCTTTTGGTAAAATAAAGAATAGTTGGTTGAGAACGTAGTATGGGGTACGCCAAATTTTCCTAAAAGCGGGAAGTTGAAAGGCGATATAATACGAGGGTAAATTAAATTAGCCCCGGCCCTAAACTCCTGGTTTTGTATATTATCATTATTGGTAGTGTTTGAGCCGTTATCAAACAAAATACTCCAGTTGAGTTTTAACTGCAGGATTGCCGCCTGGTTAAAAAGATTCCGGTTGGTAAAGGTATTACCCACGTTGTAGCCATACCTGCCGTTGGCAAACAGGAACTCACCTTCAACCCGGTCTGAATAATGTTTAAGGGGTATTATATCAATTTTGGTATCCAGGCGGTGCGTACTATCGGCTAGCTTTTCATAAGTTGGGTTAGGCACATTGCGGAAAACGTTTAACTCCGAAAGCCTGGTTGTAGTTAATGTCTGTTTGTCGATGTTATATAATTGCCCTTTTTTTTGAAAAGTATAATCAATTACCACCCGCGGCTTAAACCGATGCGAGAAATCTACATACCTGAATTGCGAATCGACCTGCAAAGTATCAGCTTTGCCGGTGGTTTTGCCGTTACTGGCAGATATTGTTATCAGCGTATTATTAATTTTATAAACCGGGTGCTCTGTTTTACCTGCCGGGTTATCAATCATCATTTTAATATCAACCACACTGCTGTTAAAGGTTGAATCGTAGGTGAAATTGACATACTGGCGGTAAAAGTCAAAATAGCCGTTACGTTTCATCAAAAGATAAAGTTCATCGCGGTCATGCGCCAGGCTATCCGTGTCGAAACGCCCTCCGGGTTGTATATGCGACATCCTGTTGCGGTTGGCGTGGTAAAGGTTGGCTATGTTTTTATCCGGAATGCTATCCACCAACTTACGGATATGAAACATAGGCCCCTCTACCGCAGTAAAAACTATTTCGGCGCGTTGTTTTTTGATGATGACGCTATCGGTAACCTTTGCTTTTAAATAGCCCCGGTTTTGGACGAATTTTTCCATCTGGAAACGCGAATACTCAACCAGGCTGCTGTCAAGCAACGTAGGCGCCTCGCCTATGTTGCGTTTGCCATGGTTGCTAAACCAATAATAAAATTGCAGGTTAAGCTTGTTATTTGGCTGTTGTTCTTTATCAACATAATTTAACGCGGCTTCTTCAAATTGCTCATCAATACCTTTAATGGTAATTTTACGCACCAGGGTTTGATTTTTGCCGATGCCGCGGGTAAGGCTACAGCCCGAGCCGATTATGAGCAGTAAAATACTTAATATTGCAAGACGGTAACCAGCAGGTTTTTTGTATGCTTTCAAAATCACAAATCAGTTTATTAACATCCTTACAACATAAAAAATTTCGCAGGGAGCATGGTTTTTTCCTGGTTGAAGGCTATAAATCAGTTGTTGAATTTACAGGTTCGCGTTACCAGGTTGATACGGTATACCATACCGGTGCAATTGCTCCAAAAATGCTGAATTTATCCCGAAAAATAAACTTTCAGGAGATTTCGGTGAAGGATATCGAAAAAATCAGCACTTTGAAAACGCCGCAGGAGGTAATTGGTTTGGTTAATATACCAATATGGCCAACTTTAAATTACGATAGCCTTAAACATAGGTTTTCTTTAGTGCTGGATAATATACAGGACCCGGGCAATATGGGCACCATTATCCGCACTGCCGATTGGTTTGGTATTAATGATATCATATGCAGCGAGGACACGGTTGATGTATACAACCCCAAAGTAGTGCAGGCCACCATGGGCTCGTTGGCGCGTGTAAATGTACATTATACCAACCTGGCGCAAGCGCTGTCACAAATTAAATTGCCGATATTTGGCGCGATGCTGGACGGCGAAAATATTTACAATACTGCTTTTGGCACCGAGGGGTTATTGGTGATGGGGAACGAAGGCAACGGTATAAGCACTGATATTGAGCGGTTAATAACCACTAAAATAACCATCCCGAGGGCGGGGCAGGCCGAGTCATTGAACGTGGCGATAGCTACTGCCATACTATGTTCTGAAATAAAAAGAAATTCAATGAAATAAATATTGGCTTTGCAATAAATAAATTACTATTTTTGCAATCCTAAAATTAGGGTCGGGTGGCCGAGTGGCTAGGCAGAGGTCTGCAAAACCTTTTACAGCGGTTCGAATCCGCTCCCGACCTCAAGGGTATTAAAAACATTAAAATAACAACACCATGGGCGTTACACGTTTAAAAAGAAAAGATAGAAAAAACAAAACTACTTCACGTTTAGAAGTTCAGTTTTTAAAACTGGCTACTAACCTTGAGTACGGAAGCCGTTCTGCCGAGAAAAAAGGCAACCAGATCCAAAAAAACAACGAAGCTTTAGCTATCGCTGCCGGTAAATAATCTATCTGTTTTCAGGCGCCTGGCGCTTAAAAAGATCTTATAAATCCTGCTGGTTTCAGAAACCGGTGGGATTTTTTTGTTTTCTGAATCAGAATTTACAGGATTTTAGAATTAACAGAATGAATGCTTTTCTGTGCCAGCTAAATTTATTGAATATTTAGGGTTCTGAAAATCCTCTAATTCTGCAAATTCTGATTCAGAAGACTTTTATTTATCCTCGCAATCAACCCCGGTCCTTCGTAAATAAAACCGGTATACAGCTGTACCAATGATGCGCCTGCATTTAGTTTTTCGATGGCATCATCGGCAGAGTGTATGCCGCCCACTCCAATTATCGGGAAAGATCCGTTTGATTTTTTGTGAATATAGCTAATAACCTCGGTTGAGCGTTTGGTCAGCGGCATGCCGCTTAGTCCGCCCATTTCGTCTTTTAAGCTGGCTAGAGATCTTAAATTCTCCCTGCTGATGGTTGTATTGGTGGCTATAAGGCCGGCAATGCCGGTTTGTTGTACAATCTCTACAATATCATTCAACTGCGAATCCGTGAGGTCTGGTGCTATTTTGAGCAGGATAGGCCTGCTGATGCCGTTTTTTGAATTACGTTGCTGTAGGGTATTCAGCAGGTTCATTAAAGGCTCTTTTTCCTGCAACTCGCGCAAGCCGGGCGTATTGGGCGAACTTACGTTCACCACAAAATAATCAACCACATCAAAAAGGCGGTCAAAACATTTAATATAATCGCTTACGGCATCTTCATTGGGGGTAACCTTATTTTTGCCAATGTTACCGCCTATGATCAGGCTCCTTTGCGCGCCTTTGGCATTTTTGCGGAACGTTGCTATCCGTTCGGCAGCTACGTCAACTCCAAAATTGTTAAAGCCCATGCGGTTAATGAGTGCACCATCTGCCGGCAGGCGGAACATGCGAGGCTGTGGGTTGCCGGGCTGGGGCAGTGGGGTAACTGTGCCAATCTCTACAAAACCAAAACCTATGTTGGCCATTTCGCCCATCAGTTCGGCATTTTTATCAAAGCCGGCGGCAAGGCCAACCGGATTTTTAAATTTAAGGCCAAACACCTCACGTTCCAATCGCGGGTTGTTTACATCCCATATGGCCCGGCTTAACGCGGCGCCACCCGGAAAACGATTAAAGCGCTTTAAATTGCGGGTTACAAAATAATGTACTTTTTCGGGATCGAACTGGAACAGGATGGGTTTTAATAAAAAATACATGGCGCGAAGTTAACAAATACTAATAGCTGTATAAACCAGAATTTTATGAAAATTAAGCTGGCAGATTATATTATTAGGGCAAATGCTGGTACAAAATTCAACAAAATTTAAAAAAGCCGGGTAAATCAGTAAATTCGGAAATCCAAAATCAAATCTATCAAACCATTTATGAATAATATTTTTAAACCCGATCGCCGTAATTTTTTAAAAACAGCATCGGTGGGTACCATCGCTGCAATGGGCTTGCCGCAGATAGTTTCGGCTGCATTAGCCAACACTAAACCATCAAGAAAAATCAGTTTTAATACCGGTGATGTAATTCTTTTTCAGGGTGATTCCATTACCGATTGGGGCCGCGATCATAATAGTACCGAATTTAATACAACCAGCGCCTTAGGATCAGGTTACGCGCTTATCGCCGCATCGCAGCTATTGCTTACTCATGCCGATAAAAACCTGAAAATTTATAACAAAGGAGTTAGCGGTAACAAAGTATACCAGCTGGCCGAACGCTGGGATACCGATTGCCTGGCGCTAAAGCCCAATGTATTGAGCATTCACATAGGTGTAAATGATTTTTGGCATACTCTTACCAATGGCTATACCGGAACTATAGATAATTATATTGCCGATTATAAAAAACTGATAGACCGTACCAAGGCTGCACTGCCGGATATAAAACTGGTTATTTGCGAGCCCTTTGCCGAAAAAGGCGTTAAAGCGGTTGACGATAAATGGTACCCAACGTTTGATTTGTTCCGCAAGGCAGCCAAAGATGTAGCCGAACAATATGAGGCCGTTTTTGTACCCTATCAATCGGCATTTGATAAAGCTGAGAAAATTGCCCCGGCCACCTACTGGAACCGCGACGGTGTACACCCCAGTGTAGCCGGCGAAGCCCTGATGGCCCAAACGTGGCTGAAGGCAGTAGGAGCGTAATCTTGAGGCTAAAGGTGAAAGGCTAAAGGCAAAAGGTTTTTGGGAAGGGACTGAAGGTGATTTTTTTTACTAAGTCTTGAAGGCCATTCTCCTTTTCCCTTGCGAATGAAAATATCATTTTTCTATCATCTTAATACCTTTCACCTTTAGCCTTTTACCTTTCACCTCGGGCCTGCCAAAATACGGCTCAAAAACCGTATCTTTGCGCCCAAATGATTGCTATAAATAACCTTACGTTTGAGATTGGTGCGCGGGCCCTTTACGATGAAGCCAACTGGCATATAAAACCTGGTGAAAAAATTGGTTTAATAGGTGCCAATGGAACAGGTAAAACTACCCTTCTGAAAATTATTGTAGGCGACTATAAACCTACATCGGGCACCATATCAATGGCTAAGGACCTTACCATGGGTTACCTTAACCAGGATTTGCTGTCATACTCATCTGATAAAAATATTGTGCATGTGGCCATGGAAGCTTTTGAGCGCCAAAACCAGCTGCACGACGAGATAGAAGTTTTACTAAAAAAACTCGAAACCGATTATACCGAAGACTTGATAAACAAACTAAGCGATAAGCAGCATGAGTTTGAACTGTTGGATGGTTATAACATAGAATACAAAGCACATGAAATTTTAGCAGGTTTGGGCTTTAGCGAGCAGGATTGCCAGCGTAAGTTAAGCACCTTTTCGGGTGGATGGCGTATGAGGGTTATGCTTGCCAAAATCCTGTTACAGGCACCCGATATCCTGTTACTGGATGAGCCTACCAACCACCTTGACTTACCATCCATCCAGTGGTTGGAAGATTATTTGAAAGCTTTTAACGGTGCCATCATCATCGTATCGCACGATAGGTGGTTTTTGGATAAGGTTATTAACCGCACGGTTGAATCGCGCAAAGGTAAGCTGACTGTTTACGCGGGCAACTACACTTTCTACCTGGAAGAAAAAGCGCTGCGAGAAGAAATTCAACGCGGTGAGTTTAAAAACCAGCAATCAAAAATAAAACAGGAAGAACGTTTGATCGAGCGTTTCCGCGCCAAGGCATCCAAAGCAAAAATGGCGCAATCGCGTATCAAAATGCTTGATAAAATGGAGCGGGTTGATGACGTGGATGATGATAACCCATCGGTAAACTTTGCCTTCCGTTTCTCAAAACAATCGGGCAGGCACGTGGTAACCTTAGAGGATATTGTTAAAAAATACCCTGCCATTGATATTTTGGATGGTGGCGAAGCCGTAATTGAAAAGGGCGATAAAATAGCATTGATTGGGGCCAACGGGAAAGGTAAATCAACATTGCTGCGTATTATTGCCAATGCCGATCATGATTATACCGGTAAAGTAACAACCGGCCATAACGTAAGTACCACCTTTTTTGCCCAGCACCAGCTGGAATCATTACACCTGGAACACCAGATTTTACAGGAATTGCAGGCATTTGCGCCAAAACATACCGATACCGAACTGCGTACCATTTTGGGCTCATTTTTGTTTACCGGCGATGATGTGTTTAAAAAGATCAAGGTATTATCCGGGGGCGAAAAATCGCGTGTGGCCTTAGCTAAAGCACTTACTGCGGATGCAAACTTCCTGGTACTGGATGAGCCTACCAATCACCTGGATATGCAATCGGTAAATATCCTGATACAGGCCCTGGAACAGTACGAAGGTACTTTTATTGTGGTATCTCACGATAGGTATTTCCTTGATAATGTGGCCAACAAGATTTGGTTTATTGAAGATCAAAAAATAAAGATATATCCTGGTACCTACGCCGAATTTGACGAGTGGTATTCAAAACGCAAGTTAGAGCCTAAGGCGGCAGCACCTGCACCTCAACCTAAAAAAGAGGAAAAGAAGCCCGAGCCCGTTAAACAACAGCACGGCGAAAACAAGCATCAGCAGTTGAAAAAACTGAACCAGGATCTGGCCAAAATGGAAGAGCAAATTGCCGCGCTTGATAAAACGGTGAAAGAATTTGAAGTCAAACTGGCCGATACAAAAATATACACCGATAGCCAAAAGCTAAAAGAAACCAACGCCGCCTACAACCAAAAGCAAGTCGAGCTGAAACAAATTCAGCAAAAATGGGAAACTTTGGCGGAGCAGATTTTGGAGCTGGAAGCATAAGTATTACATACCAGAAACATGTCATTGCGAGGAACGAAGCAATCGCGAATTGTGCATATTCGTTTTGCACCCGAAGAGATTGCCACGCTGCGCTCGCAATGAGATAGTTTTAAAGTAAAATATATCTATGAAACCCGTCATTGCGAGGTACGAAGCAATCCCCAACTATACAAGGCAACCTTGCAAGGCCACTTTGCATATCGGGGATTGCTTCGTGCCTCGCAATGACGCTCGGTTTTTGAGGATAGTTTACTTTTTCTTCTTCACCTGCCTCTCCCTTCAAACCCTTGCCCAATCCCCTTACGATAACAATGTCTACAACCCAGCCATTAAAAGTGTGGAGTTTAACGGCACAGGCAAGCAGCTGTTCCCGGTTATAAACCTGGGCAGCGATGATAAAGTACTTTTGGCTTTTGACGACCTGCGTGGCGGCACCCGCAATTACAATTACACTATAGAGCATTGTGATGCCAACTGGAACTCTTCAAACCTTTCGCCGGCCGAGTACCTGCAAAATTTCCAGGACGATAGGTTTTATACCTTCAGCTACTCCATAGGTACGTTCCAAAAATATACGCATTACGAGCAGCAGATCCCTAATGATAATATCGCGCCCAAAATATCCGGCAATTACATCCTGAAGGTTTATGAGGATGGCGATCAATCCAAAATGATCCTTACCCGGCGTTTATACGTGGTGGGTCAAAAGGTTTCAATTGCGGCCAATACGCTTGCTTCGCCAAGTACGCAAACTCGCCAAACCAATCAAAAGTTAAACTTCACTGTCGACTATGGGAGCCTTAGGGTGCAAAATCCATCTTATGATATCCGGGTTTTTGTAATGCAAAATGCACGTATATCAACGGGTATTTTAAATACCCGACCTACCAATATCCGCGGCACTTCGTTAGTTTATAATGATGTAGCTATTAACGATTTCCAGGGCCGTAACGAATTCAGGCTGTTTGATTTGCGTACGCTTAAGCTCAATTCGCAAAGGGTGGCCAGGATTTATAAAGATACCGCCAACATAGTGGTGCTGATTGGCGATCCGTGGCGCAATAATCCCAATTATGTGCAGTACTTTGATAACAACGGGAAGTTTTATATCCTGAACCAGGACGGCAGCGACCCACGTAACGACGCTGAATATGCCCGCGTTTATTTTAGCCTGGCCGCAAATACCACGGGGAACGACGGCACGCCATACATTGTAGGTATGTTTAACGATTACAAAATTGACGAACGCAGTAAACTTACACGCGACGAGAATGGCCGCTATTATATCAACCTGTTGCTAAAGCAGGGCGTATATGATTACGAATATGTTTGGGTTGACAACGCAACTAAAAAAGCCGACGATGTACCCATTGAAGGTAGCCACTTTGAAACCGAAAACGATTACCAGTTACTGGTTTACTACCGCCCCGCAACGGCCCGCTGGGACGAACTGGTAGGGTTTAGTATGGTGAATACCATGAAGAAGTAATCGTTTCACCATACCATGTCCCGTCCGGTTGTAGTTTATACTACTGTTATTCTGAGTGGTAAAATTTCGAGAAACTTGGAACGGGGAAATTACATTCAAAAATAAAAGACTGTCATCCTGAGGCACGAAGGATCTATTCGCGAACTTTGTTGGCGGTTATGCATGGCGTACAATAGATCCTTCGCTATCGCTCAGGATGACAGAAAATGAAGCTTGTCATTCTTTCGTGCGTTAGGATGAAAGGTTCTTTATTTCTAAATCCCACAATTATTTATAATTTAGTGTCGTAATTACATTTAATCCAATTGTTGCCTTTATGTACGCTATAAAATCTTTCCAAAAGGTCATTAAGCTTAGTGGCCTGTTGCTTGTCGCGCTGTTTTTTAGCGCCAAATCGTTTGCTCAGCAAACCCGTCAAACACTGGATTTTGACAAAGGATGGCGCTTTAACCTGGGCGAGGTGGCTGATGCCGAAAAGCCCGTCACCAGCGACGCCAAATGGCGTAGCCTTAACCTGCCCCATGACTGGAGCGTAGAAGGCAAATTCAGCAAAGATAACCCTGCAACACCCGAAGGTGGCGCACTACCGGGTGGCATAGGCTGGTACCGTAAATCATTTACCGTTCCGGCATCATCAAAAGGCAAATTGGTATACATTGATTTTGACGGCGTTTACCAAAAAAGCAAAGTGTGGATTAACGGGCACCTGCTTGGTTTCAGGCCTAATGGGTATATTTCATTTCGCTATGAGCTAACTCCGTATCTAAATTTTGGCGGTAATAACGTTATAGCTGTTAAGGTTGATAATTCGGTTCAGCCAAATTCGCGCTGGTATTCCGGTTCTGGTATTTACAGGAATGTGTGGCTCGTTACTACCGCTAAAACTGCTATTAACCATTGGGGGACCTTTGTAACCACTACAGATGTAAGCAATGCATCGGCAAAAGTAAATATCAAAGTAAGCGTAAAACACGGATCATCTGCTGCTGGGCTGGTTGTAAAAACTACATTATATGATGCCCTTGGTAAAGCAGTTGCAGGCGGCGGCTCAATACCATCTAAAGCACAATTACAGGATACCATATTTGAAACAAATACTACCCTTGCATTAAAAAATCCAACCCTGTGGAGTGTTGATAAGCCTTATTTATACAAAGCGGTTACGCAGGTACTATCTGGCAAAACCGTTATCGACGAGTATACTACCCCTGTGGGCATCCGTTATTTTAATTTTGATGTGGATAAAGGCTTTAGTTTAAATGGTAAGGCCATGAAAATTTTAGGCGTATGCGATCATCATGACCTGGGTAGCCTTGGCGCGGCCATCAACACCCGCGCATTGGAGCGCCAGTTGCAAATATTAAAAGCAATGGGTTGTAATGGTATCCGTACCTCGCACAATCCACCAGCGCCGGAGTTGCTTGATCTTTGCGATAAAATGGGTTTCATTGTAATGGATGAAGCCTTTGATTGCTGGGAATGGGAAAAAGTTAAATACGATTATCACCTGTTTTTTAAAGAATGGCATAAACGCGACTTAGAAGACCAGGTACTGCGCGACCGTAATCACCCCAGCGTAATGATATGGAGTATTGGTAACGAAATTCCGCAACAGCATGATTCCACGGCTTTAAGGATAGCACCGGAGCTTGCTGCAATAGTGCATAGCCTTGATACTACCCGCCCTATTACAGCAGCCAACAATAACCCGGATGCAAAAAATAAGATCATAGCTTCAGGCGCGTTAGATTTAGTGGGTTACAATTACCATGAAGGGGAGTATGCCGGTTTTCATGACCGCTACCCCGGTAAAAAATTCATAGCCACCGAGACAACATCCGGGCTGGAGACACGCGGATTTTACGAGATGCCATCAGATAGCATTCGTGTATGGCCCGAAAAATGGGATAAACCATTTGAAAGAGAAGGTAATAATGTATCGGCTTATGACAACGTACGACCACCATGGGGATCGACCCATGAGATGACCTGGAAGGTGATGAAGAAATATGATTTCCTTTCGGGGATGTTCATTTGGACAGGCTTTGATTATTTAGGTGAACCTACACCATATAGCTGGCCGTCGCGCAGTTCGTACTTTGGTATTGTTGATTTAGCCGGTTTCCCTAAAGATGTGTACTACATGTATCAAAGCGAGTGGACAAATAAGCCGGTACTGCATATTTTCCCGCACTGGAACTGGACTCCGGGCAAAATGGTTGACGTTTGGGCTTATTACAATAATGCCGATGAAGTGGAGCTTTTCCTGAACGGCAAATCATTAGGCACCAAAAAGAAGACCGGCGACGATCTGCACATCATGTGGCGTGTAAAATATGAGCCAGGTACGCTTAAAGCGGTATCGCGCAAGGATGGTAAAGTGGTGTTAACCAAACTTATCCATACTGCCGGCGAACCGGCCAGGGTCGAACTATCAGCCGACCGTAAACTCATCAAAGCCGACGGAAAAGACCTGTCGTTCATCACCGTAAAAATATTGGATAAAGATGGCAACGTAGTCCCCGATGCAGATAACCTGGTCGACTTTAAAATAAGCGGCCCCGCCTTTGTTGCCAGCGTTGATAACGGCGATCCTGTTACACACGATTCTTTCAAGGTATCGTACCGTAAAGCTTTCCATGGCTTAGCACTGGCCATTGTACAGGCAAAGGAAAAAGCAGGCGCCGTTACATTTACAGCAACATCAAAAGGCTTGCCTGCTGCTACAATTACGTTGACTGCGAAATAACCAACCGAAATCTAAAGAAATACCGATATGTCATTGCTTTTGTTAGACCAAAGGCAATGACATTTTTATTTTAAATGCATAAACATTTAATATCCGTAAAACAATTGGGCGTTTAACCCATTAATTGGTAATACTTTATTACCTTGTTTTATGCCTGCCAAAGAATACCCGTTTTATCTTAAGAGCACCGTTATCATGTTCGGGCTCATTTTATTGGTTTACATATTTTACCAGCTGGCCGATGTTTTTGTACCCGTAGCATACTCCTTATTTATCGCCATTTTGTTGAACCCGGTTTGCAATTGGCTGGAAAAGAAAAAGGTGCCTAAAGCAATAGCTATTTCCATTACCTTGTTGTTGGCATCCATAGCCATAGCGGGGTTGTTTTATTTTCTATCTACCCAAATAATCCAGTTTGGCGATTCGCTGCCCGTGCTGAAGCAAAAATTTGCAACTATCTCGGCCTCGGCGCAATCATGGGTGGCAACAACTTTTGGTTACCCCGTACAAAAGCAAAACCTGCTTATTAAAGAGGCAATGAATAACAGCCAATCACTGTTGGGTAGTACCCTGGGTTCGGTATTAGGTATATTTGGGTTGGTATTTATTATACCGGTTTATGTTTTCCTGGTACTTTATTATAAAACTTTACTGCTCAACTTTTTTTACGAAGTATTTTCTGAGGAGAACTCCAAACGCGTAGCCGATGTATTGCAGGAAACCAAAGCCGCTGTACAAAGCTATATCATAGGTTTGTTAATTGAGATGATAATTGTGGCGGCGCTGAATTCGCTGGCGCTTATACTGCTTGGTGTAAAGTATGGCATCCTGATTGGAGTTATCGGCGCTATCCTTAACCTGGTGCCTTATTTAGGCGGTATTATTGCCATAGCCTTGCCTGTATTGATGGCTACAGTTACCAAAGATGGCTACTCGACACAATTGGGCGTAATTGGGGCTTACCTGGTAATCCAGTTCATTGATAACAATATCCTGGTACCAAATATCGTATCATCAAAGGTTCAGATCAACGCGCTCATGTCTATAATCGTAGTATTTTTGGGTAATATGCTATGGGGACTATCTGGCATGTTCTTGTCCATTCCGTTCCTGGCCGTGTTGAAAATTATTTTCGACCGGATAGACGGCCTTAAACCATGGGGCAAACTACTTGGTGACACCGTACCCACCCGCCATAAAGGCGATATATGGAAGAGGAGGAAGAAAGTTATTCTACCTGTGAAGTAAGTAAAAATTCAAAAAAGGAAGCAAAGCGGTCAATATAATGGAGGCTATAAAAATCAAAAGCCAAAACCGCTATGCAATTTTGACTTTTGATTTTTTAATTTTGACTTAAATTAGTGATTGACACCGTTTTCGCCTTTGTTCAGGGTTCCGTTGATGTATAAAACCTGGTTTACTTTTTTAGGGTCGCCCTGGTATACCCACACAATATTGTTGATGTAGGTTTTAAAGGCGTTGTTAACCTGCTCAACAGTTAATTTTTTAACATCATCAACCAAAGTTAATGAGCGTTTCCAGTTATCAAATAACACTTCGTTTGATGCGATAGATGATGCCTGGGCGCTATTGGTTTCGTTTTTATAATAAAAACCGGTTAGGTAGGTAACCTTCATGTTGGCTACTTCTTCGGGTTTAAAGCCTTCTGTTTTTACTTTATCAACCAGCTTATCAAACACGGCTATATATTTATCTGGCTGCGTGGTTGATACCGAAAAACGTGCGGTTGATGTTTGCCCAACGCTAAACCAGGCCTGCGGTGCATATGATAAACCATTATTGGTACGCACATCTAAAAAATGGCGGTTAGCGAAGATCCGCATAGCTACGTTAAATGCGTCAAAATCTTCAGTGCCAGGGATAGGGCCGCTGGTGATACCTTCAACATAGTTGGTGGCCAAATCGCGCTGCTCCACATTAATGCTGTTTTTGTAAACCTTGAATGATGCTTTTTTAAACGCGAAAGCAGGGCCTTTTTTAACACCATCCAACATCGCTTTTACTCTGGCCTCGATAGTAGCCTGATCAAGATCGGCCACAACAACTATCAGTAAGCGCGATTTGGTGAAGATGGACGTATAATAAGCTTTGGTTTCTTCGGGCGTTAATTTGGTCAGTATGTCTACTGTTCCCATCGGATCTTTGGCATAGTCGCGATTTGCAAATGCAACTTTATCGGCAAACTTATCAATGGCATTATCCGGCCTGGAGTCAAGGCTTTTTAAATTGGTAATTGCGTCCTGTTTAATACGGGCAAACTCCTTGGCATCAAAACGCGGTTGGGTCATGGCCTCAACATATAGCGGCCAAACAACGTCCAAATCGCTTTTAATGCAGTTCATGCGTACTACCGAATAATTTTTGTTGCTGTAACCGTAAATGGTTGAGCTAACTTTATCCAGAATATCCTTAAACGCGTTTTTATCGTGTTTAAGGGTGCCGCATTCGGTTAGGGCGTTCATCGCCATAGATTCGATACCCATTTTCTCGGCCGAGTAGTTTTGTACGCCGCCTTTAATAATGGTTTGTATCTCTACAATATCATTACCGCTTGGCTGTACAATTACCTTAACGCCATCAACCGAAGTTTCGTAAGCAGCTTTTTGTGCCTGTACTGTTTTTATATTTCCTATCGCCGCTATAATCAGCAGGCCCAACATATATTTCTTCATCATGATAAGATCTTTTAAATTACTTAGCTACAAAAAATGAAGCTGCATTCAGTTGTTTACTCAAATCGGGCGATATAATTAAGCCTGCCGCATATGGTTTACCGATGATATAGGTATCCACAAATTTTTTGATATCGGCACGGGTTACTTTCTGGTAATTACTATCAAGGTCGGTAGCAAAATTGAGCGATGTGCTACACCATTGGTAACTCAACTGGCTGGCCAGGGTTGATGGCTTTTCTTTACGGTGAATGCTGTTACGCAATAATATAGCTTTTGCGTCTTTCAGTTGCTCGTCGGTGTAGTAATCATCCTTTGCCCATAGGCTTATCTGGTTTATTACCTCGTCATAGCATTCTTTAAGTTTGGTTGGGTTCGGCTCAATACCCATATCAATAGGTCCAACGTATTTGCTGGTTGTGTAGCTTACATATACGCTGCTTGCCAGCCCTTTATCAACCAAAGCCTGCTGTAGTTTCGACGAGTTTAAACCCACAATAGTGCCAAACAAATCCGCAGCCACGGTAGATGCCGAATCGGTAAGGTATGACGGCCCCTGCCATGAAATTTGCATTGATGGTGTTTGCGCTATGGTGGTTTCTTTAATAAAATATTCTTTTTGGGTTAATGGCTTAAATGCCGGGATAGGATATTTTTCGTGCGGGTTGAAACCACTGCTTTCCCAATCGCCAAATATTTTTTCGGCCATGGCAAAAGCTGCATCATGTTTTACGTCGCCGCAAATAGTAAGCAAGCTGTTGTTAGGGAAATAATATTTGTTTTTGATGACCATCATTTTCTCGGGCGTAGCGGTGTTAATCACTTCGTGAATACCGATTGGATTTTTACGGGTGATGAGGTCGCCCCATAACTTTTGCTGGATACCGTACCATAACTGGAAACCCGGATCGCTTTCGGCACGCTGAAACTCGCCGTCCACAACAGGACGTTCCTTTTTCATATCCTCCTCGCGGTAAATAGGAAAGCGGATGGCTGCGTTCATGAATTTTAAACCTGCGCTAAGGCTATCCCTGTCAAAAGTAAAAAAATAGTTTACGCGCTCTACATCGGTAGTGCCATTCCATATGGCGCCAAGTTCTTGCGTACGTTTCAGAAATGATGCCTGGTCTGGATAATCTTTGTTGGCTTTAAAAAACATATGCTCGAACATGTGCGACAGGCCGCTGAATTCGGGACCTTCGGTATAAGCACCGTTTTTTACGGCAATTTCAATGGTAGCCAAAGGCACTTTGCTATTTTCAATAACAACAACTTCCAGTCCGTTTGGAAGCTTTTTCCAGAAGTAGCCTTCCGGCAGCCGGGGCTGGGCAATTGCAAGGCAAAAGCTAAAAACCCCGATAACACTCAGTGTTAAGGTTTTAATAAGATTTTGGGTCATAGATATATTTATAATGTTTTAAACACTATAAATATATTGGTATAAATTAGGAAAAGGAAAAAATTATCCTTTTTTAACTTAATTTTTAGTTAAAAGGTATAAACTGATTGCGTATATTATTTATAAGCCCGATTTAATACTATTGTAAGGCATGCCTAAATCATCAATAGAGTATTGGGTAAGTATGCTATCTTTTATGGTGATATAATCTCCACGATCAGTCACAAACCATTTTTCGATACCATCCTTAGTAACCACAGTTGGGATTGTTGCAGATACCACTTTGCCTGTTGTATCCAATTCCAGTATATAATACTCCTTCTTCGGATCGGTTAAATCCCTGAAGGGAATAATAACGGTATGGTTGTTATCATCAATAAAGTGCCCGAAAAAGTTTTGGTCTTTTAATTCCTTTGGATGAAAATTAACCAGTTTTTGGGCCATCTGTGCAGATACGCCGGTTATTTTCAGCCTTACAACGTTGCCTTCCGAATCTTTTAATGTATCCTGCATAGTTGCCGTTTGGGCACTGGGATATTTGGCAATGGCGTAAAAATTGTTCGATCCGGTATTTTTATCATTATGGCCGGGCAGCATATAACATAGTTGCAGGTTAGGCAAAGCTGCACTGTCTGATTTTATTTTTCCGGCGATACCAAGCAGTTGTTCTTTCGTCAGTCGGGTTTTGATATTAACGATAACCTTACTGGCCGTGTCTGATTTAGTTACTTTGGATATGCTGTACCAGGCAACGTCTTTTTTTGTGCAGGCGGATGCAAAGAGGGCAACAGACAAAATATAAAAAGATAGATTTTTCATAGCGTTACAAAGATAACACGATTTTACTCAGTTTTATTTTTACAACGTTGTTCAGGAAGATGATGCCGTTCAAAGATTTGAAAGGGTTTACCGGGCCTTTTGTATGTGAGACAACTATTAAACCCTGCGGCAATATGAATTATTTAAATAAAAAGGTTTTACTTTTTTGCTTTTTCCAGGTTCCGTTTTACCAGGAATTTGGTAATCCTGGTTATCAAATCTAAAGGCATTGGTTTATCCAGGGGGAATTGAACCGATCCTTTGGCACCTTTGTAGTTGGATAGTTCTTCTTTAAATTCATCTATTCCGCCCGGTGTAGGGTAAAGTCCAATATGGTTTTTATAGCCCGCAAAGTAAATAAGGTTGCCGTGGAGGGTAAAGGCAGGCATTGCATAGCTTATTTTTTCTTTGGCTTCGGGAGCCGCTTTCTGGATGGTAGCACGTACCTGTTGCAGTATTTGCTGAACATCATGGGGGAAGGCTGCAATATATTCATCGATAGAGGCTGGTTTAGTTGTCATCATAACATTGGTTTTAGGCCTTGATAGCCAGGTTTATAAATGTTTTAAACACCTAAATATACAAAACCTATGCAAACTGATGTAGTTAGATTGATTTTATACAATGTTTTTATATCAGTGGGAATACTGGCTAAACAGAAAGATAAATGGTAATTAAGGTAATTAGTAAGGGTAGTGGTATCGTAGTAAAAATAATACCCTTTGTTACAGTATGTTGAGCGCTTTTTTTAAACTATTTTCAAAAAATAATTCTCAAACACAAAAAAAAAGCTACATTTGCACTCCCCAAAAGGAGGTATCATAGCTCAGTCGGTAGAGCAAAGGACTGAAAATCCTTGTGTCGCTGGTTCGATCCCAGCTGATACCACACTTTCAAAAGCTTCTTAGTTAATTCTAAGAGGCTTTTTTTGTGGAGAAAAAGCCTCTGTATGCTCCAAA